>JBHHZJ010000050.1:0-25020 GCA_046758005.1 Kiloniellaceae bacterium | reverse complement strand
CCCTCGGGCCTCCAGCCCGCCTCCGGCGGTTAGGACAAAGACCGGCCTCAGGCCGCCGCCACCATTTCCCCGTTGATCACCAGGCCGTCGGGGCCGGCGGAGACCTCGACCGTGTCGCCCTCGGCGATCTTGCCTTCGAGAACCAGGCTGGCCAGCGGGTTCTGCAGCTCGCGCTGGATCACCCGCTTGAGCGGGCGGGCGCCGTAGACCGGATCGTAGCCCTTCTCGGCCAGCCAGGCCCGGGCCTTGCCGTCGAGCGCGAGCGTGACATTGCGCTCTTCCAGCATCCCGCGCAGGCGCGCGAGCTGGATGTCCACGATGGCGGTCATCTGCTCCCGGCTCAGCCGGTGGAACAGCAGGATCTCGTCCAGGCGGTTCAGGAACTCCGGGCGGAACGCGGCGCGCACGACCTCCATCACCTGCTCGCGCACGACGACGCTGTCCTGGCCCTCCGGCTGGGTCGCCAGGATGTCGCCGCCGAGGTTCGAGGTCATGACGATCAACGTGTTGCGGAAGTCCACCGTGCGGCCGTGGCCGTCGGTCAGGCGCCCGTCGTCGAGCACCTGGAGCAGGATGTTGAAGACGTCCGGGTGCGCCTTCTCGATCTCGTCGAACAGGACCACCTGGTAGGGCCGCCGGCGCACCGCCTCGGTCAGCGCCCCGCCCTCCTCGTAGCCGACGTAGCCCGGCGGCGCGCCGATCATGCGCGCCACGGTGTGCTTTTCCATGTACTCCGACATGTCGAGCCGGACCATGGCGTTCTCGTCGTCGAACAGGAAGTGGGCGAGCGCCTTGGTCAACTCGGTCTTGCCCACGCCCGTCGGCCCCAGGAACATGAACGAGCCGATCGGCCGGTTCGGATCCTGGAGGCCGGCGCGCGCCCGGCGCACCGCGTTGGAGATGGCGCCGATCGCCTCGTCCTGGCCGACCACCCGGGCGCGCAGGGCGTCCTCCATGCGCAGCAGCTTCTCGCGCTCGCCCTGCAGCATGCGCTCGACCGGGATGCCGGTCCAGCGCGACACCACGGCGGCGATCTCGGCCTCGGTCACCTCCTCGTTGAGCATGCGGTGCCGCTCGGTGTCCTCGGCCTCGGCCAGCCTGCGCTCCAGATCGGGGATGACGCCGTACATGAGCTCGCCCGCGCGCTCGAGCCGGCCCTCGCGCTGGGCGATCTCCAGCTCGCCGCGCGCCTGATCGAGCCGTTCCTTGAGCCGCTGGGCCCCGGCCAGGACCTCCTTCTCGGCCTGCCACTGGGCGTTGAGGCCGCGCGACGTCTCCTCCAGCTCGGCAATCTCGGCCTTCAGCTTCTCGAGGCGTTCCCTGGAGGCCTTGTCGGTCTCCTTCTGCAGGGCCGACTGCTCGATCTTGAGCTGGATCAGCCTGCGGTCCAGCTCGTCGATTTCCTCCGGCTTGGAGTCGACCTCCATGCGCATGCGGCTGGCCGCCTCGTCAATGAGGTCGATGGCCTTGTCGGGCAGGTAGCGGTCGGTGATGTAGCGGTTGGAGAGCGTCGCCGCGGCGACGATCGCCGAATCGGTGATGCGCACGCCGTGGTGCAGCTCGTACTTCTCCTTCAGGCCGCGCAGGATGGAGATGGTCTCCTCCACGCTCGGCTCGGCCACGTAGACCGCCTGGAAGCGTCGGGCAAGCGCGGCGTCCTGCTCGATGTGCTGGCGGTACTCGTCCAGCGTGGAGGCGCCGACGCAGTGCAGATCGCCGCGCGCGAGCGCCGGCTTGAGCATGTTGGAGGCGTCCATCGAGCCCTCGGCCCGGCCCGTGCCGACCAGGGTGTGCAGCTCGTCGATGAAGACGATGATCTCGCCTTGCGCGGCCGCGACCTCCTGGAGCACGGCCTTCATGCGCTCCTCGAACTCGCCGCGGAACTTGGACCCGGCGACCATCGCGCCCAGGTCGAGCGCCATGAGGCGGCGGTCCTTGAGCGTCTCCGGCACGTCGCCGTTGACGATACGCTGCGCCAGTCCCTCGACGATGGCGGTCTTGCCCACGCCCGGCTCGCCGATCAGCACGGGGTTGTTCTTGGTCCGGCGCGAGAGCACCTGGATGGTGCGGCGAATCTCCTCGTCGCGCCCGATCACGGGATCGAGCTTGCCCTCGCGCGCCGCCGCGGTCAGGTCGCGGGCGTACTTCTTGAGCGCGTCGTAGCCTTCCTCGGCGGTGGCGCTGTCGGCCGTGCGGCCCTTGCGCAGGTCCTCGATCGCCTTGTTCAGCGCCTGCGGCCGCACCCCGGCCTCGGCCAGGGCCTTGGCCGCCGGGGTCCCGCTCGCCATGGCGAGCGCGAGCAGCAGACGCTCGGCGGTGACAAAGCTGTCCCCGGCCTTCTTGGCGAGCCGCTCGGCCTGCTCGAAGACGCGCGCGAGATCGGCGCCGAGATAGGCCTGACCGGCGCCGGAGCCTTCGACCTTGGGCAGCTTGGCGAGCGCCGCCTTGACCCCGTCCAGGGCGCGGCCGGGATCGCCGCCGGCGGCCCGGATCAGGTTGGCGGCCAGGCCCTCGCCGTCGTCCAGGAGGACCTTGAGCAGGTGCTCGGGCGTGATCTGCTGGTGACTGCCGCGCAGCGCCAGGCCCTGGGCGGCCTGGACGAAACCGCGGGAACGCTCGGTGTACTTTTCGAAATCCATGCCTTAGCCCTCCCCGTCCGCACCCGCCTCGGGGCAGCATGCGGTCGACGATGCCGACGGTTAACCGACCCCACCGCGTCCGACCCTAACGGCCCGCGGTGAACAAGGCGTTGACCGAAATCACCCGCCGGTCTGGATATGGGGTGTGGCCGAAGTGACACAAGAGGCCGCAGGGCCGGCGCGCCGGCCCTTGGTTGACAGGTCGGCCCCGGGCGGGCTTTGCTTCCCGGCAGTGGAGAGGGAGCGCGTGGCCATCACGGTTGCCGATATCTGCCGCTATCCGGTTAAGGGCCTGAATGCCGAGCACATGGACCGGGTGGCGCTCGCCCCCGGCGAGGGCCTGCCCCACGACCGGCGCTTCGCGGTCGCCCACGGCTCGACCCGCTTCGACCCGTCCGCGCCGCAGTGGCTGCCCAAGACCAACTTCCTGATGCTGATGCGCGACGAGAAGCTGGCCCGGCTGCGCGCCGCCTTCGACGCGGACAGCGGCGTCCTCACGATCAGCCGCGCCGGAAAGCAGGTCGTCCACGCCAAGGCCACCGAGCCCATGGGCCGCACGCTGATCAACGAGTTTTTCGCCGCGTTCATGGGCGCGTCCGTCCGGGGCGCGCCACGGCTCGTCGAGGCGGCCGGGCACATGTTTTCGGACGCGCGGCACAAGTACGTGTCGTTGATCAACCTGGCGAGCGTGCACGACCTGGAGCGGGTGGTGCGGCAGACGGTCGATCCCTTGCGCTTCCGCGCCAACCTCTATCTCGAAGGGGCGCCGGCGTGGGCCGAATTCGATTGGGTCGGCCGGGAGATCGCGATCGGCGCCGTGCGGATGCGCGTGGCCGAGCCGATCGAGCGCTGCGCGGCGACCAACGTCAACCCCACGACCGCGGAGCGGGACCTGAACCTGCCTCTCGCCCTGCAGCGCGGCTTCGCTCACGCGAACATGGGCGTCTACGCCGAGGTGCTGACCGGCGGCGAGTTCCGTCGCGGCGATACGCTCACCGCGCCCGCCTGACTGCGGGGTTCCCTGCCTTATTCCGGGGGCGGGACGGTGCGATCAGGCGCCGGCCGGATCGTTGCCGGCCGCGTCTTCGCCCGGCGGTTCCTTATCCCCCGGCTCCGGGGGACACGCGGTCGGCTGCTCGGACGCGCCGGAGGCCCGGTTGTCCTGTCGCAGCCCATCCGGGCCCTGAGCGCCGTTGCCCGGCTCCGCACGCAACGAGCCCTCGGGCTGCATCTGCCTCTGGCCGTCGGGACCGGAAGCCGTCTCCGGTGCATCGTGCCCGGCCGGCGCGACCTGGGGTGACGCGGCGCCGCGATCCGGCTGTATCCAGGGTGCGCGTTGGGCGCGCCCGTTGCCGCCGGTGCGCGCCGCCTGGCGCCGCTCCGTGGGAACCGGGTCGGTGCTCGAGTTCAGGATCCGGAAATAATGCTCGGCGTGCTGGTAGTAGGTCTCTGCGGCGATACGATCGCCCGCAGACAAAGCATCGCGCGCCAACCCGACATACCTCTCGTAGACTTGATGGGCGCTTCCGCGAACGCGGCCTTCGGGACCGCTGCTGTCGAAGTTGTTGGGCCTCGACGCACCGCCGTGCTGCTTCCGATTCGGCCGCCCACGCGGCCGTCGTCCATTTGGTCCTTGTCTCATCAATCGCTTGCTTCTGATTGACCCATCGACACTCGCATCATTCTAACCATCGCCCAGCGGGCGACCGCGCGAGCCTTAGTGCCACGGACACGTTATCGGGGGTCGTGGAGCGTCCCGGGGACGCGCGAGCCATAAGCTCAACATCTCCAACTTAGTGGGGAATCCGCCGCTTTCCAACTACTTTTTTGGCCCGGCCGCTGCGCCCTTCAAGCAGGCAACGTTCGATCCCGCCCAGGTCCCGGACCCGACCGAGCGGAGTCAGGCCCGCGTTCGCCGAAAGGGCTTCCACCGCGTCCTGCTGGCCCGCGCCCACCTCCAGCGCCAAGACCCCATCGGGAGCCAGGACCCGGGCCGCCTGCGGCACGAGCGCCCGGTAGGCCGCCAAACCGTCGCGCCCGCCGGCGAGCGCGACGCGAGGCTCGTAACCCGCCACCTCCGGCGGCAAGTTCGCGAGCTGCTGCTCGATTATATAGGGCGGATTGCTAACGATTACTTGCCAGCCGCCGGCCAGGCCCTCGGCCCAGGAGCGCCGCGCGAAGCGGGCGCGGGCGGCCAGCCCCAGCGCCCGGGCGTTGGCGCGCGCCACCGCCAGCGCCGATGCGCTGATGTCCACTCCCAGGCCGCGTGCGCCGGCCAGCTCGGAGAGCAGGGCGAGCAGGAGGCACCCGCTCCCGGTGCCCAGGTCCAGGATCTTGAGCCCAGCCGACCGGTCTTCGATCCGTTCGAGCACCGCGGCGACCAGCGTCTCGCTATCCGGGCGCGGATCCAAGGTGTCGGCGGTGATCCGGAACTCGAGGCCCCAGAACTCGCGCCGCCCCAGGATGCGCGACACCGGCTCCCGGCGCGCCCGGCGCGCGATCAGGGCACGGGTCCGCGCCACCTCGGCCGCGTCCAGCAGCCGCTCCGGGTGGGCGAGCACCTGCTCCGCGCCCACGCCCAGCGCGGCGGCCAGGAGCAGCCGGGCGTCGCGCCGCGCTCCCTCGACCCCCGCGGCGCGCAACCGCGCCGCCGCCTCGTCGAGGGCTTGGCCCAACGGCAGCGGCGCCGGGCGCGCCGCGCCCGGCCCGGGCGCGACTTCGGTGCCGGTCACGGTCACTGCAGCGCCGCCAGGCGCGCCGCCTGGTCCTCGGCGACCAAGCCGTCGATCAGCTCGTCCAACGCCTCGCCCAGCAGCATCTTGTCCAGCTTGTGCAGGGTCAGCTGGATGCGGTGGTCGGTCACCCGACCCTGCGGGAAATTGTAGGTCCGGATGCGTTCCGAGCGGTCGCCGGTTCCGACCTGGCTGCGGCGCGCGGCGGCCAGTTCCTCGGCCTGCTGCTGGCGCTTGTGGTCGTAGAGTCGGGCGCGCAGCACCTTCATCGCCTTGGCCCGGTTCTTGTGCTGCGACTTCTCGTCCTGGCACTGCACGACGATGCCGCTCGGCAGGTGGGTGATGCGCACCGCGCTGTCGGTTGTGTTGACGTGTTGTCCCCCCGCCCCCTGGGAGCGGTAGGTGTCGACGCGCAGGTCCTTCTCGTCGATCTCGACGTCGAGCTCCTCGGCCTCGGGCAGGACGGCGACGGTGGCCGCGGAGGTGTGGATGCGCCCGCCCGATTCGGTGACCGGCACGCGCTGGACCCGGTGCACGCCCGACTCGAACTTCAAGCGGGCGAACACGCCCTTGCCGGAAATGAGCGCGCTCGCCTCCTTGCAGCCGCCGATGTCGGTCTCCGAGTATTGGATGACCTCGAACCGCCAGCCGCGCAGCTCGGCGTAGCGCTGGTACATGCGGAACAGTTCGGCGGCGAACAGCGCGGCCTCCTCGCCGCCCGTGCCGGCGCGCACCTCGAGAATCGCGTTGCGCGCGTCGGCCTCGTCGCGCGGCAGCAGCAGCACCTTGACGTTGCGTTCGAGTTCGGGGAGGCGCGCCTTGAGGGCCTGGAACTCCTCCTCCGCAAGGCCGCGCATCTCCGGATCGGACCTCGCGTCGGCCATGAGCTCGGCCAGGTCCGCCAATTCGCTCTGCGCCTTGCGCAGCTCCGTGATTCCCTCGACGAGCGGCGTCAGGTCCGAGTACTCCTTGAGCATCCGGGTATACGCCTCGGACCCCGGCTGCGGATGCGCCGCGACCAGGTCGCTCAGCTCCTGGTAGCGGCTCAGTACGCGGTCGAGTTTCGCGTCCAGATTCACCTATCCTCCTCCTCGCGACCCCTGCGAGGGCCTTCGGCCTCGCCCGCCTCGCCGATGCGGAACAGGCGGCGCAGTGCGGCCTCCAGGGCCGCCCGTCCGGACCCGCCCGCTCTGGTACCCTCGGCCGCGGCCGCGCGCAGCACCTGGGAGGGATCGTGCAGCAGCCGATTGACCAGCCGGCGCGTGGCCTCCTCGGCGCTCAGTTGTCCACCGGACAGCACGTCGGCACGCACCGCCTCGAAATGGCGCCGCAGCGCGGCCACCGAGGGCGCCGCCGAACGCTCGGCGCGCTGGCGCAGGAAAGCGGCCAGTTCCTCGTCCACGATGGTCCAGGCCGCCGCGGCCGCGGCCTCGCGCGACGCCTTGCCGCGCAGCGCGACCCCCTCCAGGTCCGCCAGGTCGTATACGAACGCGCCGTCGAGCGCGTTCACCGCCGGATCGATGTCGCCCGGCACCGCGACATCTATGAAAAATATCGCGTCGCGGCGGCGCCGTTTCAACGCCGCCTCGGCCTGGCGCGCGGTCACGGTGAATCCGCCCGCGCCCACGGCGCTGACGACGATGTCGGCCCCGGCCAGGGCCTCCTCCAGCTCCTCCCAGGGCCGGAAATGACAGCCCAGCCGACGGGCGGCCGCCTCGGCGCGCGCGCGCGAAGCGTGCATCGCCACGAGATCGCGCACGCCGGCTTCCTTGAGTTCGGTGGCCATGAACTCGCCCATCTCGCCGAGCCCAAGCAGCAGGGCGGCGCGCCGGCCGAGGTCGCCGTGAATGTCGCGCGCGACGAGCAGTGCCGAGGCGGCGATGGACACCGGCTGCTGCGCGACCGGGGTCTCGTTGCGCACCCGTTTGGCCGCCGCGTAGGCCGCCTGGAGCGCGGCCTCGAGCACCGGCCCGGCCACGCCAGCCGCCGCGGCGCGCCGGTGGCATTCCTTGACCTGACCGAGGATCTGCGGCTCTCCGACCATCTGGCTGTCGAGCGAGGCCGCGACCGCGAACAGGTGGCGCAGGGCCGCGGCGCCCTGGTGCCGCATGGCCTGGTCGGCCAACTCCTCCGGAGCGACGCCCGCAGCGTCGGCGAGCGCCCGCACCAGGCCGGGCGCGGCCGCGGCGGGGTCCGCCGTCACGGCGAAGAACTCGACGCGCTCGCAGGTCGACAGGACCATCGCCTCGCGCACGCCCGTGCCGTGCAGCCTGGCGAGCAAACCTTCGAGGTCCGGCTCGGCCGCGAACAGCCCGTCGCGCACGGCGGCGCTTGCCGAGTGCCGGGTCACGCCGAGCACGAGCATGTCGCGCGCCGGGTCCAGGGCGGCGTCGGCCATGGCGCACGCTACCCGAAACGGGCGAGGCGCTCGGTCAACGCATCCAGGCAGACGAGTTCCTGTTCGCCCGACTCGAGGTCCCGAACCGTGGCGGCGTTCTGTGCGAGTTCGTCCTCGCCCAACAGCACGGCGGCGCGGGCGCCCAGCTTGTCGGCCCGCTTCATGCGCTTGGCCAGGCTGCCGCCGAACCCGAGGTCGATGGCCAGGCCGGCCCGGCGCAGGCGCTGGGTCAGCGCCAGCGCCGCGGTCTCCGCCTTGCCGCCGACCGGGACCACGCAGATGGGCCGGCGCGGCGGGGGCGACTCGGCGAGCAGCATGGCCAGGCGCTCCACGCCGGCCGCCCAACCGGTGCCCGGCGTCGGCGGTCCGCCCATCATCTCGATCAGGCCATCGTAGCGCCCGCCGGCGAGCACGGCGCCCTGCGCGCCCAGCTCGGCGGTCGTGAACTCGAAGGCGGTGTGGGTGTAGTAGTCGAGCCCCCGCACGAGGCGCGGGTTGTGCACGTAGCCGATGCCGAGGGAGTCCAGGCCGGCCTTGACCGCCTCGAAGTACGCGGCGCTTTCCCGGTTCAGGTAGTCGCCGAACAGGGGCGCGCCCGCGATCACGTCCCGGTCGCGCGGGTCCTTGGAATCGAGGATGCGCAGCGGATTGCGGGCGAGGCGCTCGATGCTGTCCTTGGAGAGCCTGTCCTTGCGGGTCTCGAAGTACTCGACCAGGGCGGCGCGGTAGCGGTTGCGGCTGTCCGGGTCGCCCAGGGTGTTGACCTCCAGCGTGGTGCGCCCGAGCGCCCCGAGCCCGTCCAGGATGTGCGCGCCGAGCGCGATGATCTCAACGTCGCCGAGCGGCTGCGCCACGCCCAGGAGCTCCACGTCGATCTGGTGAAACTGCCGCTGGCGGCCCTTCTGCGGCCGCTCGTAGCGGAACATGGGACCGGCGTAGAAGACCTTGAGCGGTAACTGGTGCGCCAAGCCGCCGGAAATGAAGGCCCGGGCGATGCCCGCCGTGGCCTCCGGGCGCAGGGTGATCTCCTCGCCCTCCTTCATCGCGAAGGTATACATCTCCTTGGTCACGATGTCGGAGGTCTCGCCGAGCGTGCGCCGGAACACCTCGCTGAACTCGAAGACCGGCGTGATCATCTCCAGATAGCCGTAACGCTCGGCCAGCTCGCGCGCGGTTTCCACCACCTTGCGGTGGCGCCGCATCTCGTCGGGCAAAATGTCGCGGGTGCCGCGGACCGGCTGCAGCGCGGGCAAGTCTGATCTCCGAATTAGGGCTAGGACGCGGCGGCCTGCGGCGGCGCGGCCCCCCTTTCTTCGGCCGCGCCTTCGGCCTGCGCGGAGGCGGCCTCGATCTCGGCCGCCTTGCGCTCGACCAACTCCACCAGGTGGTCGACGATGTCCTGGTTCTTGAGGCGATGATGCGGCACGCCGCTGACGTAGACCTGGTGCGTGCCGTTGCCGCCGCCGGTGAAGCCGATGTCGGTCTCGCGCGCCTCGCCCGGCCCGTTGACGACGCAACCGATCACCGAGACGGTCATGGGCGTGGTGATGTGGGCGAGGCGCCGTTCGAGCACCTCGACGGTCTTGATCACCTCGAACTGCTGGCGCGCGCAGGACGGGCACGAGATGACGTTGACCCCGCGGTGGCGCAGGTTGAGCGCCTTGAGCATGTCGAAGCCGGCCTTGACCTCCTCCACCGGGTCCGCGGACAGCGAGACCCGGAGCGTGTCGCCGATCCCGGCCCACAAAAGCGCGCCGAGGCCGATCGACGACTTGATCGTGCCGCTGCGCAGACCGCCCGCCTCGGTGATCCCGATGTGCAGCGGGTAGTCGCAGGCCTCCGCCAGCCCCTGATAGGCGGCGACCGCGAGGAACACGTCCGAGGCCTTGCACGAGATCTTGAACTCGAAGAAGTCCCGGTCCTCCAGGATCCGGGCATGGTTGAGCGCACTCTCGACCATCGCCTCGGGGCACGGCTCGCCGTACCTCTCCAAAAGGTCGCGCTCGAGCGAGCCGGCGTTGACGCCGATGCGCATGGAGCAGCCGTTGTCCTTGGCCGCCTGCACCACCGCGCGGACCCGCTCGTCCGACCCGATGTTGCCGGGGTTGATGCGCAGGCAGGCCGCGCCGGCCTCGGCCGCCTCGATCGCGCGCCTGTAGTGAAAGTGGATGTCGGCCACGATCGGCACGGTCACCTCGCGGACGATCTCCTTGAGCGCGCGCGTGGAGTCCTCGTCCGGGCAAGAAACGCGCACGATGTCCACCCCGGCCAGTTCCAGTTCGCGGATCTGGCGGATCGTCGCCGCGGCGTCCGTGGTCAAGGTGTTGGTCATCGACTGGACGCTGATCGGCGCGTCGCCGCCGACGGCGACCTTGCCGAGGTGGATCTGGCGGCTCTTGCGGCGCTGGATGTCGCGGTAGGGCCGGACGCTCATGTATCGGCTCTCAAGCGGGGTTTTCGCTCGTAGCGCAAACGGCCGCCTCCCGCGATCGGGACGACCCACGCGTAGCGAACATGCGCCCTCGGGGCGAAAAGTTCAAGGCCGGGGCGGTCCGGCTCGGGCCGGCGGCTCAGCGCGGCGCCGCGTTGGCGCTCAAGAGCTGGGCCGGGTCGAGGGTGATCTGGCGGCGCACCGAGCCGACAGGGCCGAGCGGCGCCAGCTTGACGCCGTCGACCTCGATCTCGATGCCGCCCGCGTTCCCCGTAAGAAGGGTCAGGCCCTCCTGGTCGGGCACGTAATAGACGTCGCCGGTGCGCAGGACGCGGGTGAGCAGCAGCGCGTCCTGGCCGTCGCGCACCTGGACCCAGCTGTCCTGAAGCGCGCGCAACACGATCCGCGCGTTCTCGTTGTTCTCGCCGTAGACCCGCGGCGAGCGGTCGGTCGGGATCTCGAAGGACTGGGGCGCCGCAGGCGGCGCCGGGATGACCACGGTCTGCTCGACCAGCGGCACCGGAGACGTAGCGACGGGCCTGTCGAGCCCTGCGGGCGCCTGTATGTCCGGCGCGGCGGCGGCCCCCGGCGTCTCGAAGGCGTCGGTTGCGGCCGGCCCGGTTTCGGGCGCGCTCGCCGCAGGCAGCGCCGCGACCTGGGTCCGCTCGACCTGGGCCGCCGGCGCCTGCGCGACCTCCGCCGGGGTCTCCACCGGTCCCGCCGGGGCCGGGGCGGACATCGGCGAATCGGGTTCGGGCTCGGCGGAAACTGCGGGCGGATCGGCCTGCGTTTGCGCGGGCGCGGCGGCCCCGGTCTGGATGCGCTCGGGCGCCGAGGCCGGAGGGGTTTGCGCGGCCGCGGTCGGCGCCGGCTCGACGGCTCTGGGCTTTTCCGCCGCCGCCGCCCGCGTCGCCGAGGGCTCCGGGGCCGGCCCTTCCGCCTTGGCCTGCGTGGGGCTCGACGGCGCCTGGCCGGACGGCGCCCGGGCGACCTTGGAGGCCGCGTCGCCGCCGGTCTCGAGCAAGGCCTGGAGCTGCTCGGGCAGCGCCGGGATCAGGTCGGCAACCGTGCGGCCCTGGTTGGACAGATAGAACCAGCCGCCATACGCCAGGCCGAGCAGGACAACCGAGATCAGGATGATCGCGCCGCCCGGGATCCGGCCCTCGGTCACCGGTTCGGGGAAGATGAGCTCGGTGCGCCGCTCCGCGCCCTGGACCTCTTCTTTGAAGCGGTCCACGATCTCGTGGCCGTCGAGCCCGAGGAATTCAGCATAGGTGCGCAGGAAGCCGAGCGCATAGGTCGTGCCCGGCAGGCGGTCGAACTCGCCCGCCTCGAGGGCTTCCAGATAGGCCTGGCGAATGCGCAGCACCTGCGCCACCGTGCGCAGGTCCTGGCCGTGGGCCTCGCGTGCCCGCCGCAGGGCCGCGGAAACGCTGTCGCGCCGCTCCGGCCTGGGCTCATGCCCGAAGCGTGGCGCGCGGTCGTAATCGTCTTTGTCGTGCGTAACTGCCACGGGTTGTTACCGTTCCCGGTTCGCTCGGGCCCCAATTCCGTCCGGCGCGCCGAAGCCACCTCCTGGCACAACGCCCGGCGGAGACACCCTCCGAAAAGATGTCACGGCCCTGGCAGGAGGCCTGCCCGGCCGACCTCACCCTCGCCCCGTGATCCGGCCCGACCAAGACCGCGTTACCGGTCTTTTTACCATTGTCGGTATTACCAGTCATTTAACAAACGCCGGGCATCCACGGCGAATGATTGGCCCACGGCCATCCCTTTGCAAGCCGATTCCCTCCCGGCCGCCGGCCCTCAGGCCGCATCGAGGCCGTAGGCCGTATGGAGGCTGCGCACCGCGAGCTCGGTGTACTCTTCCGCGATCAGGACGCTGATCTTGATCTCCGAGGTCGAGATGACCTGGATGTTGATGCCCTTCTCGGCCAGCGTCCTGAACATGCTCTGGGCGACGCCGGCGTGGGAGCGCATGCCGACCCCGATGACCGAAACCTTGACCACGTTCGGGTCAGCGATCAGGTCGCCGTAGCCGAGGTCGTCGCGCAGCTTGTCGAGCACCTTGACCGCGCGGTCGAGATCCGCCTTCGTGACCGTGAAGGTCAGCCCGGTCGTGTCGCCGTCCGCGGCCACGTTCTGCACGATCATGTCGACGTTGATTCCGGCCCCGGCGAGCGGCCCGAAGATGCTCGCCGCCGCTCCCGGGCGGTCGGGCACGCTGGTCAGGGTGATTTTCGCCTCGTCCCGGCTGTAGGTGATGCCGCTCACGATTGCCTTTTCCACGATTTCGTCCTCGTCCACGACAAAGGTGCCTGGCGCGTCCTCGAAGCATGACAGAACCTGCAGGCGGACCCGGTGCTTCATGGCCATCTCGACCGAGCGCGTCTGCAGCACCTTGGCGCCCAGCGAGGCCATTTCGAGCATTTCCTCGTAGGTGATCTTTTCCAGCTTGCGCGCCCTGGCGACGATCCGGGGGTCCGAGGTGTAGACGCCGTCGACGTCGGTGTAGATGTCGCAGCGCTCGGCGCCGAGCGCTGCGGCGAGCGCGACCGCCGAGGTGTCCGACCCGCCGCGGCCGAGCGTCGTGACCCGGTCGTTGGGGTCGACGCCCTGAAACCCGGCGACCACGGCCACCTGTCCTTGGCCGAAACGGCGCACGATTTCCCCGACGTCGACGCGTTCGATGCGCGCGTTGCCGTGGGCCTCGTCGGTGCGGATGGGGATCTGCCAGCCGAGCCAGGAGCGCGCCGGCACCCCCAGGTCCTGCAACACGATGGCCAGCAGGCCCACGGTCACCTGCTCGCCCGAGGAGACCACGACGTCGTACTCGCGCACGTCGTACAGCTTGGCCGCCTGGCCGGCGTCGTCCACGAGCTGGTTCGTGACCCCGGCCATGGCGGAAACCACGACCGCCACGTCGTTGCCGCGATCCACCTCGGCCTTGACCCGATGGGCGACCGTTCGAATGTGCTCGGTGCCGGCGAGCGAAGTGCCGCCGAATTTCATCACGATTCGGGCCATCGCTGGGTCGTCCTGGTCAGCAAAGCGTCCGGATCGGAAATGCCCGGCCCGCGCGCGCCGGTTGCCCGGGCCGCGGCGGGCGGCTATGCATACTCGCAAGCGGGCGCCGGAGGCAAGCGCGCGCCCGCCGTTTCCGGGAGGGCTCGGTTTTGGCGGTTCCAAGGACGCGGCGCGGCAGGCCCAAGGGCAGCGTCGATCCCGGCGAGGTCGCCAGGTTCGCCGCCCTGGCCGAAGAGTGGTGGGACCCCGCGGGCAAGTTCCGCCCGCTGCACCAGCTCAACCCCACGCGGCTGCGCTTCATCCGCGACCGGATCGCCGCCCATTACGGCCGCGACCCGCTCACCGAGAAGCCGCTCGCCGGCTTGAGCGTGCTCGACGTGGGCTGCGGCGGCGGCCTGCTGTGCGAGCCGCTCGCGCGCCTCGGCGCCATCGTGACCGGGATCGACGCGGCCGAGAGGAACGTCGAGGTCGCACGCCTCCATGCGCGCGAGGCCGGCCTGGACGTCGATTACCGCCACGCTACCGCCGAGGCCCTGGCCGAGGCGGGGGAACGCTTCGAGGTGGTCCTGAACATGGAGGTCGTGGAGCACGTCGCCGACCGCGCCGCCTTCCTCGAGGCCTGCGCGTGCCTGGTCGGGCCGGGCGGCGCCATGGTGATCGCCACCCTGAACCGGACCCCGAAGGCCTTCCTGTTCGCGATCGTGGGCGCGGAATACGTGCTGCGCTGGCTGCCGCGCGGCACCCACGACTGGCGCAAGTTCCTGCGCCCCTCGGAACTGGCCGCGCTGCTCCGCCGTCACGGCCTGGAGATCGAGGAACTGACCGGCGTACAGTACAACCCGCTCACCGCGAGCTGGCGGCTCGGCCGCGACCTCGAGGTCAACTACATGGCCTTCGCGGTCAAGCGGTGATTCGGGCGCGCGCGCAGCGTCCGCCGGCCGGGCTCAGGAATCGTGGCGCGCCGGCCAGGGAATGCGGCCGAAGGGAATGCCCTCCTCGCGCAGCGCCTCGGCCTCCTCGTCGGAGCTTTCGCCATAGATGTTGCGCGGGTCGATCTCGCGGTAGTGGATCCGGCGCGCCTCCTCCGCGAAGTTCGGGCCGACGTAATCGAAGTTGTCCTCGATCTTGCGCTGCAACTCCCGCATGACGCGCATGGCCTCCGCGGCCTTGGCGGTTTCGGCCTCGGCCTTGCGGCGGCCTTTGGACAGGCGCGGCGCCATCGGCGCCTTCTCGACCTTCTTCGAGCCGCAGGTCGGGCACGCCACCTTGCCCGCCTTGGCTTGGTCCTCGTAGGCGGCGCTGTCCCGGAACCAAGCCTCGAAGAGGTGGCCCTTCCGGCATCTGAGATCGTAAACGATCATCGCGGCTCAACGGCGTGCGACCTTACCCGTCGCCGGCTATCATGCCGGGCGACACCTCAAACATGGCGTTTGCGCCGGCCGCGGGCAAGGGGGCTTGGCGCGCCCGCCCAATGGGGCCGGCGCGATGCACGCCGGATGCTTCAAGGGGATTTGCATGCCCGGCTCGGCGACCAGGGAGCAAACGGGGTGAACGAGACCCCCGCATCGCAGCCGGCGCGCGGCCCCGGACACGCCGGGCCCACGGCGCCGTCGCCCTGGGTCGTGCGCTTCGCCGGCCTGGTGCCCCGGGGCGGCACGGTCCTCGATCTGGCCTGCGGCGGGGGCCGCCACACCCGGTATTTCCTGGGGCGCGGGCATCCGGTGCTCGCCGTCGACATCGACCTGTCCGGGATCGCGGACCTCGCGGGCCGGCCCGGGCTCGAGGCCGTCCAGGCCGACCTCGAGGACGGCCAGCCGTTCCCGCTTGCCGGACGGCGTTTCGCCGGCGTGGTCGTGACCAACTACCTCTTTCGCCCGCTCTTTCCGGCCCTGGTCGCGGCCGTGGCCCCGGGCGGCGTGCTCGTCTACGAGACCTTCGCCAAGGGCAACGAGCGCTTCGGGAAGCCGCGTAACCCGGATCACCTCCTCGAGCCCGGCGAGCTGCTCGAGGCCGTGCGCGGCGCCCTGCGGGTCCTGGCCTACGAGGACCTCACGGTCGAGGAGCCGCGCCCGGCCGCGGTGCAGCGCATCTGCGCGGTGAACGAGGATCTCGGAGCAAGATAGAGCGCTCTCACTCCCCCGCCGCGCGCGCCGGGCCGGCCTGCGCGGGCGGCGCGAAGGACCGGTCGTGGGTCAGCGCGGGGATCATGGCGCGGGCCTTGCCCACCCGGGCGGGATCGATCTCGGCCAGAACGATGCCCGGCGCCTCGCCGCCGTCGGCCAGGACCTCGCCCCATGGATCGACGATCAGGGATCGGCCGTAGGTCTGGCGCCCTTCGGCGTGGGTGCCGCACTGCGCCGGGGCGAAGACGAAGCAGCCGGTCTCGATCGCCCGCGCCCGCAGCAGGACGTGCCAGTGCGCCTGCCCGGTGAAGCGGGTGAAGGCCGAGGGCACGGTGAGGAAGTCGGCCCCGGCCCGGGCCAGCGCCCGGTACAGAGCGGGAAAGCGCACGTCGTAGCACACCGTCATGCCGAGCCGGCCCCAGGGCAGATCGGCCACCACCGCCCGCGCGCCCGGCCGATAGAGCTTGGATTCGCGGTAGCTCTGGCCGTCCGGGATTTCCACGTCGAACATGTGGATCTTGTCGTAGCGGGCTGCCACGCGCCCGGCCGGATCGAACAGGATCGACCGGTTGGCCGCCTTGTCCTCGCCGACCCGGACGACGAGCGAGCCGGCGAGCAGCCACACGCCCAGCTCGGCGGCGAGCCCGCGAAACGCGGCCACGGCGGCGTCCTCGGCCTCGGGCACGGCCTTGTCCAGCGTCCAGCGCCGGCGCGGCTCCATCATGTTCGTCGTCTCCGGGGTCATGACGAGGTCCGCTCCGGCCGCCTTGGCCTCGCGGATCAGCGCCGAGGCGGCGGCGACGTTCGCCGCCGGGTCGCGCCCGGAGGTCAGTTGCACGCACGCGGCGGTGAAGGTGCTACTCAGCGCTCGCTCCGTTCAGGACGGCGGTGAGCTCGCCTGCGGATTCGAGCGCGCAGAGGTCGTCGCAATTGCCGATGTGGGCGCCGTCGACGAAAATCTGCGGCACGCTCGTGCGCCCGCCGGTGCGCGCGGCCATCTCGGCCCGTCGGCCCGGCCGGAGCATGATGTCGATCTCCTCGTATTCGACCCCCTTGCTCTGGAGCAGCTTTTTGGCCCGGTAGCAGTACGGGCACAGCAGGGTGGAATAGATCTCGACCCGCCGCATTCCGCCTTCCCTGCGCCATGTGTTCACCGACGGGACGGTCCCGTCACGGCCTCCACTATGTAGGGCGGCGCGAGCGCGATTTACAGGCGTGCGGACCGGCGGGCCGCCCTTCATGATTGCACCCGGACCACCCGGGCCAGCACCAGCACGTCGACCGCAGCCGCGCCCCCGCGGCGCAGCGCCCGGGCGCACGCCGAGACCGTGGCCCCGGTGGTCAGCACGTCGTCGACCAGCAGCACCCGTCGTCCGGCGAGCAGCGGGGCGCGCGCCGGCTTCACCGTGAAGGCGCCGGCCACGTTGCGCCGGCGCGCGGCCGGGCTCAGCCGACCCTGGGAACGGGTGAAGCGGCGGCGCAGGAGCAGGTCGGACACGACCGGGACGCCGGCCTCGCGCCCGAGCGCGTGGGCGAGCAGCGCCGCTTGGTTGTAGCGGCGCGCGAACAGCCGGGCCCAGTGCAAGGGCACGGGCGCAAGCAGCTCGGCCTCGGCGACGAGCTCGGCGCCCGCGCGGGCGAGCCAGGCCCCATAGGCCGGCGCGCCCTCGGTCCGATCGGCGTGCTTGAAGCCGAGCAGCAGGCGCCGGCTGTCCTCGTCGTAGCGCATGACCGCCCGGGCGCGCTCGAACGCCGGGCGCTCGCGCGCGCAGGCGCCGCACAACGCCGCCGGGCCCAGATCGAACTCGAACGGCAGGCCGCAGATCGCACAGTGCGGGGGGCCCAGGAAATCGACCCGCGCCCAGCAGTCCGGGCACAGCACGCCGGGCCGCTCGACCAGGGCGCCGCAGGACAGGCAGCGCGGCGGCAGCAGCGCGTTCAGCGCCAGCCGCGGCAGGCCGCGCAGCCCGTGGGCAAGGCTCGCGTACGGCGACATCGTCGCCAGTCTTCGTGGAACGGCGCAGGGAGTCAATTCGGGCAGCGCGCACGGCCTTTGCCAAACACCGCGCCGGGGCCGTATTTTCCCACCATGGGCGAGGCCATGAACGTCTTCGACCGGCGGCTCGTGCGCCGTCATCGCGACCGCGCCGCGGCCGGGCTGGCCGCGCACGGCTTCCTGTTCGACGAGGCCGCCGAACGCCTTGCCGACCGCCTCGACGACGTGACGCGGACGTTCCCCGTGGCCCTGGACCTGGGCTGCCACGGCGGCTCGCTCGCCCGCGTGCTGGGCCGGCGCGGCGGAATCGAGACGCTCGTACAGTGCGACCTGTCGCTGGCCATGGCCCGCTCCGCGGCCGCCAACGGGCGCCCGGTCCTTGCCGCCGACGAGGAGGCCCTGCCGTTCGCGCCGGAGAGCTTCGACCTTGCCCTCAGCGCGCTCAGCCTGCACTGGGTCAACGATCTGCCGGGGGCCCTGATCCAGATCCGCCTGGCGCTCAAGCCGGACGGGCTGTTCCTGGGCGCCATGCTCGGCGGCGAGACTCTGCGCGAGTTGCGGACCGCGCTCCTGGAGGCCGAGATCGCGGAGGAGGAGGGGGCCAGCCCGCGGGTCTCGCCCTTCGCCGACATCCGCGACGCCGGGAACCTGCTGCAACGCGCCGGCTTCGCGCTGCCCGTGGTCGACGTCGACACGATCACCGTCACCTATCCGGACGCGCTCGCCCTGATGCGCGACCTGCGCGGCATGGGCGAAACCAACGCGGTGCACACCCGGCGCCGCACGGCCACGCGACGCGCCACGCTGCTGCGCGCGGCGGCGATCTACGAGGAGCGGTTCGCGCAGGCCGACGGCCGCCTGCCCGCGACCTTCGAGGTGATTTACATGACCGCCTGGGCGCCGCACCCCGCGCAGCCGCAGGCGCTCAAGCCCGGCAGCGGCCGGGAGCGTCTGGCCGAGGCTCTCGGCGGAACCGAGATTCCGGCGGGCGACAAGGCGCGGCCGAAGTAGGCCGCCCGTCCGGCGCGGCTACAGCAGGTCGCGCAACTGAGCGACCAGCGGAACGTCGGCGGGCGGCATGGCGTAGTCGGTCAGGCGCGCCGGGCGGACCCAAGCCAACTCCTGCCCCTCGCGCGGCGTGAGCGTGCCGCGCCAGACCCGGCAGACGTAGAGCGGCATGAGCAGGTGGAAGTCCTCGTAGGCGTGCGAGGCGAAGCCGATGGGCGCCAGGCAGCTCTGCCGCGTGTCGATGCCGAGCTCCTCGTGCAGCTCGCGTACGACGGCCCGCTCCGGCGTCTCGCCCGCGTGCACCTTGCCGCCGGGAAACTCCCACAGGCCCGCCATCGCCTTGCCCTCGGGCCGGCGCGCCAGCAGCACCCGGCCGTCGGGATCGACGAGCGCCACGGCGGCGACGAGCACGATGGGCTTGGCCGGCCCGTCCGCCGGCGGCGCGGCGTCCCAGCAGCCGTCCCTCGGCTCAACTTCGGTAGCTGGCATTGATGTCGATATAGGCGCGGGTCAGGTCGCAGGTCCACACGGTCGCGCGGCCGCGGCCCACGCCCACATCGACCTCGATCGCGATCTCCCGGCCCTCCATGTGGCGGACGACCGGCGCCTCGTCGTAGCCCGGGACGGCCCGGCCGTCGCGCGCCACGTCGATGCCGCCGATGCGGATCGCCAAGCGGTCCCGGTCGGCCTTCTCGCCCGCCTTGCCCACGGCCATGACGATGCGGCCCCAGTTGGCGTCCGCGCCGGCGATGGCGGTCTTGACCAGCGGCGAGTTTGCGATGGCCAGTCCGATCCGGCGCGCCGCGCGCCGGGAGGCCGCGCCCGTGACGGTGATGGTCACGAACTTCTCCGCCCCCTCGCCGTCGCGCACGATCTGGTGCGCGAGGTCGCGCATCAGGTCCCAGAGCGCGTCGCGGAAACCCTTGAGCATGGGATCGTTCGGTGCCGCGACGCGGCGATGCTTGGCCCGGCCCGTGGCGCACAGGAGCACGGTGTCGCTGGTCGAGGTGTCCCCGTCCACGCTGATCGCATTGAAGGAGTCCCGGACGCCGCGCCCGAGCAGCGGCTGCAAGGTGCCGGCCGGGATCTTGGCGTCGGTGAACACGAAGGCCAGCATGGTCGCCATGTCCGGCGCGATCATGCCCGAGCCCTTGGCGATGCCGTTGATGGTCACGGGCACGCCGCCGATCTCGGCGCCGCGGGTGGCGCCCTTGGGGTAGGTGTCCGTGGTCATGATCGCTTCGGCCGCCGGCCGCCAGGCTTCGGGGGCGAGGTCGCCGTGCAGGGCGGAGAGCGCCCCGGTCAGGCGCGCGTCCGGCAACGGCTCGCCGATCACGCCGGTGGAGGCGACGAAAACCTCGGTGCGGCGGCAGCCGAACAGCCGCGCCGTAGCCTCGACCACCCGCGCGACCGAATCGGTCCCCGCGGACCCGGTGAAGGCGTTGGCGTTGCCCGAATTGACCACGATGGCGCGCGCGCGGCGCCCGGAAAGGGCCTTGCGGCACCAGAGGACCGGCGCCCCGGCGGTGAGCGAGCGCGTGAAGACGCCGGCCACCGCGGTCCCGGGCGCGAGCCCGATCAGGCAGACGTCGGCGCGCGCGCGGTCCCGGATCTCGCACGCCCGACTGGCCAGCGCGACGCCGGACACGGGCGGCAGATCGGGAAACCGCGCGGGTGCGAGCGGTGAGCGCGTCGGCGCCATCCCCCGGCGGACGTCCGCTGGAGGGCGAGCCTACTGGGCCGCCGTGCCGGCCGGCACCATGCTCGTCCCGGCGGGCAGGATTTCGATCTGCGCGCCGCTTCGCAGGTCCTTCAGGACCGCCTCCACGGCCTCGCGCGACATCTCCTCGCGAAGCCGCTGCTCGACCTCCGCGAAAGACGGCGGCGCGACCGGCCGACGGTCTTCGACCTTGATCACGTGCCAGCCGAACTGGGTCTGGGTCGGCTCCCTGGAATGTTGCCCCGGCTCCAGTGCGTTCGCGGCCGCGGCGAACTCGGGCACCATCTGATCGTCCGTGAAGTACCCCAGATCGCCGCCCTGGGGCGCCGACGGCCCGGTCGAGTGCTCCTGGGCCAGCGCGGCGAAATCCGCGCCCTGGTCGAGCTTCGCGATGACCTCCCGAGCCTGCTCCTCGGTTTCCAGAAGGATGTGGCGGGCCCTCTGTTCGGTGCCCGGGGGATTGGCGGCGAGGAAATCCCGGTAGCGGGCCTGCAGGCCCTCCTCGGTCACGCGGGCGTCGATCGCGCGCTCGAGATAGACATCCCGAATCACGCGCTCCTCGACCTCGGCCATCCGGGCCTTGACCTCCTCGTCGTCGGCCAGGCCCGCGGCCCGGCCGGCGCGCCCGGCCAGTTTGAAGTCGATCAGGCGCTGCACCAGCAGCGGATAGAGTTGCGCAATCTGGGCCTGGTACTGCGGCGGCAGGTTGTTCGCCAGGGCGAACACCTCGGATCGGTGAATCGCGTCGCCGTCGACGCGGGCGACCACCGGATCCTGCCCCGCGCCGCCCTGCTGGGCGGTGGCGGAAAGCGGCGCGGCCACGACCGCCAGTCCGAGCGCGGCGATGATGATGCGGGGTAGCGGCATCGAAGTCTCCCTTATCGGGCCGTTGGCGGGGCCGCGGCCATCGGTCGGCCCCGGTGCCCCCCTAATACACGGCATCATGCACGCCGGGACGGGAAGCACAAGTGAGAGCGCCCGCCGGGCTCACAAGAGCTTGCTTTCCGCCGGGAAGGCCGCGCCGGCGCACCTCAACGCCCAGGGACGGCCTTGGGAAACAGCTCGATGTCCGCCTTCGCGCGCAGCTTGCGCGCCAACCTCGTGACCATCTCCTTGCCGATCTGCTTACGCAGCCGCTCCTCCATCTGCTCGGGCGGCAGGGGCTGCTCGCCGCGCCGGTCCTCGACCTTGATCACGTGCCAACCGAACTCGGTGCGCACCGGGACGCGGCTGTACTCGCCGACGCCGAGCCGGAAGGCGGCCTCGGCGAAGTCCGGCACCATGTTGTCGCGGGTGAAGTAGTCGAGGTCGCCGCCCCGCGAGGCCGTGGGGCCCATGGAACGCGCGCGGGCCAGCTCGGCGAAATCCGCGCCCGCGTCCAGCGCTTCGATCACGGCCCGCGCATCCTCCTTGCTGTCCAGCAGAATGTGCCGGGCCCGCACCTCGGCCCGCGCCGCCAGTCGTTCGCGGTAGGCGTCGTAACGGACTCGCACCATCTCGGGCGTAATCCGCGGCATGATCCGACGTTCGATGAACGCCCGGCCCACGGCCCGATCCTCGAAATCGCGGACCAGTCGGCGCACGGCCCGGTCCTCGTCCAGCCCCGCGGCGCGGCCCGCGGCGGCGATGAGCTTCATGTCGATCAGGCGCTGCAGGAGGGCCGGCACGATGACCTCGATCTGCACCCGGTATTCCTCCGGCAGCGTGCGCGCGGAGGCCACGACGTCGGTCCAGCGGATCTCCTGCCCATCGACCCGGGCCAGGACCGGGTTGCCTCGGGCGGTCCGCTCGAGCGCCGCTCCCAGCCGCTCGGTCCCGGCCCCCTCCTTGCCAAGCGGCGGCGGCGGCGCGGGCCAATCCACCGGGTCCGTAAAGGCCTCGGCCAGGGCCGCGGGCGACACCGCCAGGCAAAGCAGGGCGCCGGCAGCCCCGGCGCGCGCCGCCGAGAGCAGAAATTTGGATTGAGCCGCTCGCACCATGCTACCGCTCCAGGAGGGACGGCGACGGCCGCCGGGCGGCCCAGCGCGGTCCGGGATCCCATGCGGCAATGATGCACTTCGCGGCCCGGCGCACAAGGCTTCGGTCGGACCGGGCCGCCGGCGCCGACCCGCCGCAGCGTCGTTGACAGATCCCTCCCGGAAGCCTATGTGTCACGACGGATAATCGGCGCTTTCCCGCCCCTCACCCCACCTCGAGGTCTTGCATGCTCGGCGCGCTTGCCAAGCGGCTGTTCGGATCCGCGAACGAACGATTCCTCAGAGGCCTCGACCCGACCGTCGCGGCGATCAACGCCCTGGAGCCGGAGCTGGAGGCGCTCTCCGACGACGAGCTGCGCGCGCGCACGGTCGCCTTCAGGCAGCGGGTCGCCAAGGGCGAGGGCCTGGACGAGCTGCTGGTGGAGGCCTTCGCCACGGTGCGCGAGGCGGCCAAACGCACCCTCGGCCAGCGCCACTTCGACGTTCAGCTCACGGGCGGGATCGTCCTGCACCGCGGCATGATCTCCGAGATGAAGACCGGCGAGGGCAAGACCCTGGTCGCGACCCTGCCGGTCTATCTGAACGCGCTGGCCGGGCGGGGCGTGCACGTGGTCACCGTGAACGACTACCTGGCCCAGCGCGACGCCGAGTGGATGGGCCGGATCTACAAGTTCCTCGGCCTGTCGGTCGGCTGCATCGTGCACGGCCTGAGCGATTCCGAGCGCCGCGCGGCGTATGCCTGCGACGTGACCTATGGCACGAACAACGAGTTCGGTTTCGACTACCTGCGCGACAACATGAAGTTCCAGCTCGAGGACATGGTCCAGCGGGACTTCAACTACGCCATCGTGGACGAGGTCGACTCGATCCTGATCGACGAGGCGCGCACGCCGCTCATCATCTCCGGGCCGGCCGAGGACTCCTCGGACATGTACATCAAGGTCGACGCCGTCATTCCGCGCCTGGACCCGGAGCATTACGAGAAGGACGAGAAGGCCCGATCGGTGACCCTGACCGAGGAGGGCACCGAACGGGTCGAGGAGTTGCTGCGCGAGGCAAATCTGCTGACGGAGGGCTCGCTCTACGACATCGAGAACGTGAACCTGCTGCACCACGTCAACCAGGCGCTGCGCGCGCACACGCTGTTCCAGCGCGACACCGACTACATCGTCAAGGACGACCGGGTCCTCATCATCGACGAGTTCACCGGCCGCATGATGGAGGGCCGGCGCTACTCCGACGGGCTGCATCAGGCGTTGGAGGCCAAGGAGAATGTCGCGATCCAGCAGGAAAACCAGACGCTGGCCTCGATCACGTTCCAGAACTACTTCCGCCTCTATCCCAAGCTGGCCGGCATGACCGGCACGGCGATGACCGAGGCGGCCGAGTTCATGGACATCTACAACCTCGAGGTCATCGAGATTCCGACCAACCTGCCCTGCATCCGGGTTGACTACGACGATGAGGTCTATCGCACCGCCAAGGAAAAGCTGGACGCGATCCTGGAAGCGATCGAGGACTGCCGGGCGCGCCAGCAACCGGCGCTCGTCGGCACTATCTCGATCGAGAAGTCGGAAGTCCTCTCCGACCTGCTCAAGAAGCGGAAGATCCCGCACCAGGTCTTGAACGCCCGCTATCACGAGCAGGAGGCCTTCATCATCGCCCAGGCCGGCACGCCGGGCACGGTCACCATCGCCACCAACATGGCCGGGCGCGGCACCGACATCCAGCTCGGCGGCAACCTGGAGATGCGCGTCAAGGAGGAGGCCGAGGGCATCGAGGACGAAGCGGCGCGGGCCAAGAAAATCGCGCAGATCGAACGGGAGGTCCAGGCGGCGCGCGAGATCGTGCTCAAGGCCGGCGGGGTCATCATCATCGGTACCGAGCGGCACGAGAGCCGGCGCATCGACAACCAGCTGCGCGGCCGCTCCGGGCGCCAGGGCGATCCGGGGGCGTCCAAGTTCTTCCTGAGCCTGGAAGACGACCTGATGCGCATCTTCGGCTCGGAGCGCATGGACTCGATGCTGCGAAAGCTCGGCCTGCAGGAAGGCGAGGCCATCGTCCATCCCTGGGTCAACAAGGCGCTGGAGAAGGCGCAGCAGAAGGTCGAGGCGCGCAACTTCGAAATCCGCAAGAACCTGCTCAAGTACGACGACGTGATGAACGACCAGCGCAAGGTCGTCTACGAGCAGCGCAAGGAACTGATGCGCGTCCAGGACGTGCGCGAAACCGTCGTGGAGATGCGCCACCAGGTGATCGAGGACCTCGTGGCCCGCCACATCCCACGCGACGCCTACGCCGAGCAGTGGGACGCGGGCGGCCTGCGCGCCGAGTGCCTGCGCGTCTTCGGCCTCGAGCTGCCGGTCGAGGACTGGGCCAAGGAGGAAGGCATCGCCGACCAGGAGATCCGCGACCGGATCACCGAGGCGGTCAACCGCAAGATGGCGGCCAAGCTGGCCAACTACGGCGAGGAGATCATGCGCTCGCTGGAGAAGCAGATCCTTCTGCTCGTCCTCGACAAGCAGTGGAAGGACCACCTGCTCTCCCTCGACCACCTGCGCCACGGCATCGTGCTGCGCGCCTACGGCCAGCGCGACCCGCTCAACGAGTACAAGCGCGAGGCCTTCGAGCTGTTCGAGCGCATGCTGGCCGAGATCCGCGACGAGGTCACCATGCTGCTCAGCCGCGTCGAGCTGCGCGCGGTCGAGCCCGAGGCGGCGACGGTCCGGCGCGCCCCGCAGGAGATGCACGAGACCCGTCAGGATCCGGCCCTGGTCGCCGCCGGCGCCGAGCCGGCGGCCGCCGCGGCCGGCGCCGGCGGGATCGCCGCCGCGCCGCCGCCTCCCCGGCCCGTGGTCAGGCGCCAGGCCGCGGCGCGCATCGAGCCGGACGATCCCACGACCTGGGGCAAGGTGCCGCGCAACGCGCCGTGCCCCTGCGGCTCGGGCAAGAAGTACAAGCACTGCCACG
>JBHHZJ010000049.1:0-25763 GCA_046758005.1 Kiloniellaceae bacterium | reverse complement strand
AGGTGGTGCCCTGAAGCAAAATCCGTCGGATAATTGGGGACAGTATACTATTTTCGGGGGTCGAATCGCGATCGTTTCGACGAGCGGATGTTTGAAAATAGTATACTGTCCCCAATTACTCCGCGGCGCCTGCCTCTGCCCCGTCCCCGCTTCGCCTTAGCCTCCGCCTGCTTGTCCATGCCGCTGGGCTCGATCTTGGGCCGCCCTTTTGCCCCTGTTACAAAACGGCCGCTGAGTCGACCGTAAAGAATCCCGACACCCGTTTTGGGGGATGTTTTGCTAAAATTTAGAAAAATCAACGCCTTAGCGATGAGCGCCCGCGGTTGCGAGTGTAAGGAATCCCGACGCCCCGCTCCGGCTCGAACAGAGAAACTGGCCTGTTTTCAATTACTTATCCGAAATCCCCCGGTCGGCCAAGTCCATGACCGTCCACGAAAACGGGTCAAGTCCACGGCATAAGCGCTCCGTTTGACCGCTCTTGCATCGGCCCAGGCGCAGATTAAATCTTATTCACAAATTGGCGCTCGCAGGTAACGAGTGCCAGAAGCGGGCTGGCATCGCGAGCCCGCCCGGTTGAACACGGACATCTTTCAAGGGGGATTGTGCAATGGCAAGCTTCTGGAAGACCGTGGCAAACCGTTGGCAGGACAGCACCAATCTTGTCCTGGGCGTTTGGCTGTTCGTTTCGCCCTGGGTGCTGCAGTTTATCGCCAACGAACGCGCAATGTGGAACGCCTTTGTGTTGGGCGTGATCATCGCCGTTGCCGCCATCGCGGCCCTGGTCGCTTTTCATGAGTGGGAGGAATGGGCCGATATGGCGTTCGGCGTCTGGCTCATAATCTCTCCATGGGTGCTGGGCTTCGGAACGACGATGGTTGGCGCGGAAGCCGGCGCCTTTGCCGCGACGTGGAACTTCGTTGTCGTCGGTGTGCTGACCATCGCGCTGGCGGCGTGGTCGCTTCGGGGCGGGCGCCAGCGCGAGGCGCGGGCGACTTGACCGCGGCATCACCGGTGTTCTCGGGGGCAGATTCTGCCCCCGTTTTTGTGTTCGGCTTGGCTCCAACAAAGTAAGTCAGTGGCGAAGGTCGGCCCCTGGCTATGAGCCGTCGTCGGGACCGCGTCGCCGGGACGACCGCTCTACCCCGGAGAGCCGACCTTCGAGCGGCAGCGGCCGCTTTTCAACCCGTTTCTTGCGCGTCACCTTAGGGGAGCGGACCTGACCGGCGCTGCCGCCGTAGGCCCGGTTTTGACCCAAAGGCGACTTACGGGCGATGTGGTTTACGGGCATCAGGCATGCCGAATTCAGGGATTGCCGAGCAGTCAATCATGTCCCCGGAATTCGGCGATGAACGTGGAATTTGCGATCGGACCCGCTCACTCCACGCGGCGCACGAGGTCCGGGCCGATGCTGGCAATGGTCGGGCAGCCGGCCAGCATCATGTCGCGGCGGATTTCGGCGGCGAAGATCTCGAAGGCCCTCTCCACGCCCGCGGCCGCGCCGGCCGCCAGGCCGTAGACGAAGGGCCGCCCGGCCATGCACGCCTTCGCCCCCAGCGCCAGGGCCTTGAGCACGTCGGTTCCCCGGCGCACGCCGCCGTCCAGGATCACCTCGGCCTGGCCGTCCACGGCCGCGACGATGTCGGCCAGCACCTCGATGGACCCGGGCAACTGGTCCAGTTGGCGGCCGCCGTGGTTGGAGACGATGATGCCGTCGAACCCGGCGTCCACGGCGCGCCTGGCGTCGTCGGCGCGCAGCACGCCCTTGATCAGGAACTTGCCGGCCCATCGCTCCCGCATCCAGGCGGCGGTCTGCCAGGTCACCGACTTGTCCAACTGCTCCTCGGTGTAGCGGGTCAGCTCGCCGATGTCGTCGCCCGCGCCCCGGCCCGCCAGATTGACCGGCAGAACGGGCGGCTTGGTCTTCAGGTGCCAGAGCCACTGCGGCTTGCGCAGGATGTCCACCACCCCGGCCACGCTCGGCCTGGGCGGGAAGGTGAGCCGGTTGCGCACGTCCCGCTCGCGGTTGCCCACCATGGGCACGTCCACGGTCAGGCACAGGGCCGCGTAGCCCGCGCTCCGACAGCGCTCGATGAAGTCCTCGAGGACGGCGCGGTCCTTCCAGACATAGACCTGGAACCACTTCGGCGCGCCGCTCAATGCGGCGACGTGCTCGATGGGTCTGCTGGCCATCGCGGACGAGGTGAAGATGGTGCCGTGCTTGGCGGCCGCGGGCACCAGGCTGTCCTCGCCGGTGTGATGGAACAAGGCCGGCATCCCCATGGGGGAGACGATGACCGGCAGTGCGATCTCGCTCCCCAGGACCGTGGTGCTGAGGTCGATCTCGGAGACGTCCTGCAGGATGCGCGGCATCAGGACATAGCGCTCGAAGCCCGCCCGGTTGCGCTCCAGGGTCCGTTCGTCCTCGGCCGCTCCGTCGGCGAAGTCGAAGATCGGGAACGGCAGCCGCCGCGCCGCGGCCGTCCTCAGGTCGTCCATGTTGTGACACCTAGCCAGGCGTCTCGCGGCCCTGCCGCCCACGATCCCTCCCTTTTCGATCGGCCGATGCCGGCCCTTTGCGGCTAGTCGCCGGAGACCGGCGCGATGTGCACGCCGCCGACGTGCTGCTCGGTCGGCGTCAGTTCGATCCTGCCGATGTTGACCCGCCACGGCGCATCGAGCGCGTAGAGGATCGCATCGGCGACGTCGGCCGGGACCAGGACCTCGAAACCGCCGTAGGCCTTCCGCGTCGCCTCCGGGTCGCCGAGGGCGACATCGAAGAACTCGGTCTTGACCCGGCCCGGGCAGATTTCGGTCACCCGCACGCCGGAGCCCTGCAACTCGATGCGAAGGTTCTGGGTGAGCAGGTGCACGGCGCCCTTGCTGGCCCCGTAGATCGAGGATTTGATCGGATACAGCCCGGCGATCGAGCCGATGTTGACGATATGACCGCGCGTGCGCTCGACCATGCCGGGCACGACCGCGCGCAGGACGTGCGCGGCGGCGAGCACGTTGGTCTCGAGCGTGGCGTCGATGTCCTCCGGGCTGACCTTGAACAGCGCGTCGAACCCGCGGCCCAGGCCGGCGTTGTTGATCACGATATCGACCGGCAACCCGGCGAGCCGCCGATAAATGGCTTGGGTGTCGCGGACGTCCAGGACCACGGGGACGCAGCCCGTTTCCGCGGCCAGGGCGTCGAGCCGGTCCTTGCGCCGGGCCGCGGCATGCACGGTGAGGCCGCGTCCGGCGAGCGCCGCGACCACGGCGGCGCCGATTCCGCTCGAAGCGCCGGTGACCAGCGCGCTCCGGTAATCCTCAAGCGCCATGTCGTCCTCCCCTGTTGCTCGGCCGACGGGCGGATCGCCGCAAGACGGCCCACGGATTGGAACCGATCGCAGCGGCGAGGACAACACCCGGCGCGCCCTCCGCCGCCGAGGAACCGCCCGCCTCGGACCCGCGCCCCTCGTCGTTCACGCCGCCATGGACGAACGGCCCCTGCCGGCCCCATACTTCGGCGAAGGATCGGAGCCCGTATTCCTGGCGGAGGAGACCTGCGATGGCCGAGACGACGGCGGTGACGATTCGGCTGCATGCGGCCGACAACGTGGTGGTGGCCCGGGCCGATATCCTGCCGGGCACCGAAATCCCCGGCGAGGGCGTGAGCGCCCGCGACCACGTTCCGGCCGGGCACAAGCTGGTCACGAAGCCGATCGCGCGCGGCGAACCGGTGCGCAAGTACGATCAGGTCATCGGCTTCGCGGTGGAGGATCTCGCGCCGGGCCGCCACGCCCACGTGGACACGGTGGAACTGCGGCCGTTCGAGCGCGACTACGCCCAGTGCGCCGAGGCAAAGCCCACGGACTATTTCGACGACGCTGAACGGGCGACCTTTCTCGGCATCCGCCGCCCGGACGGCTCCGTCGCCACGCGCAACTATCTGGGCGTGCTGAGCTCGGTCAATTGCTCGGCGACGGTGGCCCGCTACATCGCGGACGCGATCAACAAGGATGATCTGGCGCGGTATCCGCATTTCGACGGCGTGGTCCCGCTGGTGCACGGCACCGGGTGCGGGATGGCGGACGGCGGCGAAGGTTACGCCAACCTGCAGCGCACCCTCTGGGGCTACGCGCGCCATCCCAATTTCGGCGGCATCTTGATGGTGGGCCTGGGCTGCGAGGTGAACCAGATCGACTTCCTCCTCGAGGCCTACGGCATCGAGCGGGGGCCAAGGTTCCAGACTTTCAATATTCAGACCGCGGGCGGCACGCGCCGGGCGGTGGAGCGCGGAGCCGATATTCTGCGCGGCATGCTGGCGACGGCGACCGCCGTCGAGCGCACGCCGGTGCCGGCCAGCGAGCTAACGCTCGCCCTGCAATGCGGCGGGTCGGACGCTTATTCGGGGATCACCGCCAATCCGGCCCTGGGCGCCGCCGCCGACCTGCTGGTGCGCCACGGGGGCACGGCGGTCCTGAGCGAAACGCCGGAGATCTACGGCGCGGAGCACCTGTTGACCCGCCGCGCGGTGGCGCCGGAGGTCGCCGAGCGGCTGATCGAGCGCATCAGGTGGTGGGAGGACTACGCGGCGCGCAACGGCGGGGAAATGAACAACAACCCCACCCCCGGCAACAAGGCCGGCGGTCTGACGACCATCCTCGAGAAGTCGCTGGGCGCGGTCGCAAAGGGCGGCACCACCAATCTTTGCGGCGTCTATCGCTACGGCGAGCGGATCGACACCAAGGGTCTGGTCTTCATGGACTCCCCCGGTTACGACCCGTGCTCCATCACCGGGCAGGTCGCCAGCGGGGCCAACATCGTCTGCTTCACCACCGGGCGCGGCTCGGTCTACGGGTGCAAGCCGGCGCCCAGCATAAAGCTCGCCACCAACAGCGCCATGTTCCGGCGCATGGACGAGGACATGGACATCAACTGCGGCGTGGTGCTGGACGACGGCGTCCCGGTTCCCGAGATGGGCGAGGCGATCTTCCGCCGCATCCTCGAGGTGGCCTCCGGCAGCCGCACGAAGAGCGAGCTGCTGGGCTTCGGCGACGACGAGTTCGTTCCCTGGCAGATCGGCGCTGTGATGTGAGGCGCGCGCCGCCGCTTCGCCGCCGGTCCGGGCGCCGGCCGCGCAGGGAAGCACGGGCCCGGGCGGGCTCGCGTAAGATCGCGGCGCCTTTTCCGGCGGGCGGGCGACGGAGCGGGCCGGGCGCATGAAAAGAAACGTGGTGCTGTGGGCTCATGTCTGCGTCTTCATCGGGGTTTCCGGTCACGCATCGAGCGAATTCGTCGCCGTCCTTTCGGGCATCAAGGGAGCCGAAGTCTCGGTCTGGCGATACATCGTCGGGTCATCGGGATTGCTCCTCGTCGCCTTCGCGCTGCCCAAGACAAGAGACCTGGCCACGCCGCTCAAGGAACAAGGACTGAGGATCGTCCTTCTCGCGCTGTTCGGCATGAGCACGAGCCAGTTGTTTTTTCACTGGTCGCTGGACTACGCGACGGTGACACAGGTGGCGACGGTGGTCACGACGATGCCGATCCTCGTCGTCGTCGCCAATTATCTGATCAACAAGGGCCCCATCTCGACCCCCAAGATCATAAGCGGCATCGGCGCGTTCAGTGGCGTCGCTTTGCTCTTAACGGATGGATATTGGGGGAAACTCGGCGGATCCGGCGAGACGATTCCGGGCGTTCTGCTCGCGCTCGCCTGCGCCGTGGTCGGTTCGATGTACATGGTCCTGGTCCGGCCCTTGATACGTCAGTACGGCGCCATCCGGATCACCACCTTGACCTTCGCGATCGGCGCGGTGGGATTGTGGCTCGTCGTGGGCGCGGCGTGGGGGATATGGGTCGATCCGACCACATTGTTCGATCGGACGCCGAAGGAATACCTGTCCATCCTGACGCTCGGCTTCTGGAACACGACCATCGCCATGGTCTTATGGCTGGGCGGTCTGGCCGCCTCCCCCGACATGGGCCGGGCGAATTACCTCTTTTTCTTCAAACCGGTGATCGCCGCCGGCCTGGCCTTCTTCATTCTCCAGCAACAGATCAGCCCCATACAGATCCTCGCCGTCCTCGCGATCACCTCTTGTGTCTTGATCGAGGTGTTCTATGACCAGATCAAGATTCTTCTCGCGCGCACGACGGCGCAGTAGACGACGGCCGTGAGACGCGCGAAGGGCTATCGCCGTCGTCCGCCGCCGCGCAGCCGGGCGAGCTCCGCCGCGGCCACGTCGTGGCGCACCGCGCCGCGGGCGGTCATGGCCTCGGCGACCGCGTCGATCTCCTCGCCGACGGCGCCGGCCATCATGGCGACGTTCTGGGCATGCAGGCGCATGTGGCCGTGCTGTACGCCGAGCGTCGCCAAGGCCTTGAGCGCGGCGAAATTCTGCGCCAGACCCACCGCCACGATCACGCGCTGAAGTTCCTCGGCCGAACCGACGCCCATGATGTCGAGACAAAGCCGCGCGGTCGGGTGCAGCTTGGTCGCGCCGCCCACGGTGCCCACGGCAAGCGGCAATTCCAGCGTCCCCGCGAGATCCCCCCCGGCGGTGGCCTCCCAACGGCTGAGGCTCGTATAGCGCCCGGCGCGCGCCGCGTAGGCGTGGGCGCCGGCCTCGATCGCCCGGGTGTCGTTGCCCGTGGCCAGCGCCACCGCGGTGACGCCGTTCATGATCCCCTTGTTGTGGGTCGCGGCGCGATAGGGATCGGCGGCCGCGAAATGAGAGGCGCTGACGATTCCATCGCGCACCGCTTCGCCGCTCGTCTGCGTGGTGGCGATGGCCTCGAGCGGCCAGACCGCGTGGGCGCGCGCGAGCCGCCGATCCGCCAGGTTCGACAGGATGCGCAGGTAGACCCGCCCGCCGGTCCACTCGGCGATCTTGGGGGCCAGGGCCTCGGCCATGGTGTTGACGACGTTGGCGCCCATCGCATCGCGCGTGTCCACGATCAGGTGGCTGATCACCATCGCGCCGGCCGCGGTTTCGAGCACGCGCACCTCGAGATCGACGAAGCCGCCGCCGAGCTCGACCAGCACCGGGTCCTGCTCGTCGCACAACCGCTTGATGGCGTTGCGGCGCTCGAGGATCTTGTGACGCGCCAGTTGCGGGTCGGGCATGTCGACCAGCTGGATCTGCCCGATCATCCTGGAGCCGGTGGTCGAGGTGACGAAACCGCCGCTGTCGCGACATTGCTTGGCCGCGTTGCAGACCGCCGCGATGACCGAGGATTCCTCGGTCGCCATCGGCACCAGCAGGTCGCGCCCGTCGACGATCATGTTGGTGGCGATGCCGAGCGGGACATTCATGGTCCCGATCACGTTCTCCACCAAACGATCGGCGAGCGCGAAGGGCAGGTTGCCGGTATCGCCGAAACGAGCGACCGCCTCGGGCGCGAGGTTCGCGAACTCGGCGACGATGCCGAGGCGCTCCCTGTGGCTCGCGGCGTGAAAGCCGCGGATGCGCGAAGATCGGATTTTCATGGTTGTCCTTGCCTCCCCCCGGATACGGCCGTCACGCGCGCCGGGCTGTCTCAGGAGTCCGCCACCGTGTAGTCCCCGATCACGTCGGGATCGGGCTCAGCGCCGAGGCCGGGCTCTTCGGGGACGCGGAACACACCTTGATTTGGCGCGATCGCGTCGCCGTAGAGGCAGGCTTCGCGCCGCACGTATAACCACTCGACGAGCCCCCTGTCGGGGTGCGCCGCCATGAGGTGCAAGGTGGCAAGCAAGCCCGGACCGAAATAGGGCGAGTGCGGCATCAGCGCCACGTCGTTGGTTTCCGCGAGCGCGGCGACCTTGCGGAATTCCGTGACGCCGCCCACCTTGGTGACGCTCGGCTGCGCGTAGGCGACCGCCCCGGCGGCGAACATCTCGTGGAACTGGAACGCGGTGCACGCGTTCTCGCCGGCGGCCAGGGGGATGCCGGTCTCGGCCTGCAGCCGGGCGAGCGCCCGAAAGTCCTCCGGCGGGAAAATCGGTTCTTCCAGCCAGTGAAGGTCGTAGGGTTTGAGACGCCGGGCCATCTCGCGCGCCGCGGCCGGCGTCCACGGGCAGTTGGCGTCCAGCATGATGGGGACCCCGCCGCCCGCCGCCTCCCGGGCCGCCTTCACCTCGGGTTCGCTCGTCTCGTGCAATTTCACGTAGCCGTATCCCTCGGCGAGGGCCGCCTCGGTCCGCTCCGCGGCGCGTTCGGGGTCGTTGTACTTGAACAAACTGGCGTAGCCGGGAATCTCGCCCCGCGCGGCCCCGCCGAACAGGCGGCACAGCGGCACGCCCGCGCTCTTTGCGGCAATGTCCCACAGCGCGATGTCCAGACCGGACAGGGCGAACATCGTGATCCCGTAGCGCCCGAACAGGTGCAGGCCCTGCTGCAGCTCGTGCATCAGGCGGACGATGTCCGTGGCGTCGCGTCCGACGACGACCGGCGCGATCATGTCCTCGAGCGCCGCTTGGACGGCACGGCGGCAATTGTAGCCGAACGCCTCGCCCCATCCGACAATGCCGCCGTCGGTCTCGACGCGCACCAGCAGCATGTCGAGCGCGCGCCACGGCTTCCCGCCCCAGCCCGCGGGCCTGCCGCCGTGGTCGAAGGGAATGCGCAGCGGGACGGCGTCGATCCTGGCGATCTTCACGGCGAGCTTCCTTTCGCTCTCGATCATCGCGAAAGATCAGCATGCCCGGCGCCAATCGTTTCGTCTACAGGCCCACCGGCCGGCCGACCTTCGCCGCCGCGCGTCCGTCCGGCCTCGCGCGACCATCAGCCCGCGACCGCAGGGCGTCGTTCGAGCATTTGGATGACGGGGTGTGCATCGCGCTGTCCGCCGGGCCGATCGGGTTCGCCGCCAACCGGCTTCAGGGTTCCAGCGTGGATGAACGGCCTTCTGGCAGTTCACCGCCGAAGCAGCGCGCGCACGCGGGCCCGGAGGTCGGGGAGCAGCTCGGCCTCGAACCAGGGGTTGCGCTTGAGCCAGGCCGTGTTCCGCCAGCTCGGGTGCGGCAGCGGCACGGTGTCCGGCCCGTAGTCTGTCCAGGCCTTGACCGTCTCGGTCAGGCCGGCCCGCCGGCGGCGGCCCAGGTAGTACGCCTGGGCGTGCTGTCCGACCAGCAGGGTGAGCGCGACGTTCGGCAGGGCCTCGATCAGGGGCGGATGCCACAGCGGCGCGCACTCCGGGCGCGGCGGATTGTCGCCCCCGCGCGGGTCGCGGCCGGGATAGCAGAAGCCCATCGGCACGATGGCGATCCGGCGCTCGTCGTAGAAGGCCGCGCGGTCCACGGCCAGCCAGACGCGCAGGCGATCCCCGGAGCGGTCGTTCCAGGGAATACCCGTCTCGTGCACCCGGGTCCCCGGCGCCTGGCCGACGATGAGCAGGCGCGCGCTCGCCGCCGCGTGCAGAACGGGGCGCGGCCCGTGCGGCAGGTGCGCGGCGCAGACCCGGCAGGCCCGCGCGGCGCGGACCACGGCATCGAGATCGGGGCCGGTCACCATCCCTCGCGCAGCACCCGCTCGACGAAGTCCGGCACGGTCTGCGTGGCCGGGCCGTAACGGCGCTCGGCGAACAGGCCGTGGCCTTCCGAGGGCTCCAGGTTGAGCTCGACCGTGTGCGCCCGGCCGGCCATCCGGGCTTCCTGGACGAAGCCGGCGGCCGGGTAGACGCTGCCCGAGGTGCCGATCGAGACGAACAGGGCGCAGGCCTCCAGCGCCGCGTAGATCCGGTCCATCTCGTAGGGCATCTCGCCGAACCAGACCACGTCGACCCGCAGGCGCCCCGCCGCGCCGCAGGCCGGGCAGCGGCTCTCCGGGCGCATGTCTTCGCGCCAGGGGCTCGCGCCGCCGCAGGCCAGGCAGCGCGCCTTGAGGATCTCGCCGTGCATGTGGATCAGTTGTCGCGAGCCGGCGCGCTCGTGCAGGTCGTCGATGTTCTGCGTCACCAGCAGCACCTCGCCGGGCCAGTCCGCCTCCAGCCGGGCGAGCGCGTGGTGCGCGGCGTTCGGCCGCACGGTGCCGGACAGCAGGGCCCGGCGGCGCGCGTTGTAGAAACCGTGCACCCGTGCCGGATCGCGCGCGAACGCCTCGGGGGTGGCCACGTCCTCGACGCGCACCTTCGACCAGATGCCGCCCGGGTCGCGGAACGTGTCCAACCCGGACTCCTTGGAGATGCCCGCGCCGGTCAGGATGACGATCTTGCGCCGGTCGGATTGCGCCATGACGCCGGCAATGATAGACGAGCCGTGTCGCGCGCCATAGGGGCGGCGGGATGAAGGGGGAAAACGGCGTTGCGCACGGCCCGGGTCCTGTTCGTCTGCACCGGGAACATCTGCCGCTCGCCGACCGCCGAGGCCGTGCTGCGCAAGATGGCCGCGGACGCCGGCCTGGCCGGCCGGATCGAGTGCGATTCGGCCGGCACGCACGCCTGGCACGCCGGACTGGCGCCCGACCCGCGCGCGGTGCGCGCGGGCGCCGAGCGCGGCTACGAGCTGGTCTCGCTGCGCGCGCGGCGGTTGAGCGAGGACGACTTCCGCGCGTTCGATCTGATCATTGCCATGGACCGCGGCCACGACAGCCACCTGGAAGCGCGGCGGCCGGCCGACGGCGCTGCTGCCGGCGTCCGCCTGCTGCTCGACTTCGCCCCGGAGGCGGCCGCGGCGCACGCCGGGGACGTGCCCGACCCGTACCACGGCGGCCCGGCCGATTTCGAGCACGCCCTCGACTTGATCGAGGCGGGCGTGCGCGGCCTTCTCGCCGCGCTGAGGCGGGACTACCTGTGAGCCGGCACGGGTCGGCGACTTCGACCAGGCCCTCGTTCCTTCGTGGCGAGGCGCCAGTTCTACCCGACCGCCCGTGGGTCGAGGGCGTCCTGGAGGCCGTCGCCGAGGAAGTTGAAGGCGATCACGGTCACGAAGATCAAGAGCCCCGGGTAGATCGCCAGGGCGGGCGCGTCCCAGATCAGCTCCTGCGCGCCCGTCAGCATGTTGCCCCAGCTCGGGATCGGCGGCTGGATGCCCAGCCCGAGGAAGCTCAAGACCGATTCCAGCAGGATGATGTTGCCGATCGAGAGCGTCGTGGCGACGATCACCGGCGAGACCACGTTGGGCAGGATGTGGACCAGGATGACGCGCGCGTGGCTGGCGCCGAGCGCCTCGGCCGCGCGCACGAACTCGCGCGCCTTCATGGAGAGCGTGGCGCCGCGCACCAGGCGCGCCACGGTGGTCCAGCCCACGAGCGTGATCAGGAGCACGATGCGGTAGAGGCTCACGTCCTGCGAGGTCGCGAGCGCCTCGGGCAGGCCGAGCTTGGTGAGGTCGACGGCCGCGAGCACGATCAGGAGCGGCAGCAGGGGCAGCGCGATCACCCCGTCGGTCAGGCGCATGAGCAGGGCGTCCAACCCGCCGCCGTAATAGCCCGCGACCAGCCCGATCGCGGTTCCGATGAGCGCCGCGCACAGCGCCGCGGCGATGCCGACGAGCAGCGACACCCGGCCGCCGTAGAGCAGGCGCAGCAGCAGGTCCCGGCCCAGCTCGTCGGTGCCCAGCGGATGCTCGGGCGAGGGCGGCTGCTTGAGGCCGAGCAGATCGACCGCGGTCGCGTCCAGGCCGAGCGCCGCCTCGACCAGCGGCGCGGCGAGCGACAGGCCGGCCAGGACCGCGAGCACGATCAGGCTGCCCACCGCGACCCGATGCTCGAGGAAGCGGCGCCACAGGACCGCGCCGAGCGAGCGCGGCGGCCCGGCCGCGGTGGCCGCCTCGGCCGCCAGGCGGCGGGTCCCGTCGCCCGGTCCCGTCGCCCGCTCACCCATAGGAAATCCTCGGATCGAGCCAGGCGTAGCACAGGTCGGCGGCCAGGTTGGCGAGCAGCGTGGTCAGCGTGGCCAGCAGCAGGCCGACGAGCGCCAGGTTGAAGTCGTTGCCCAGGATCGCGTCGTAGATCGTCTTGCCCATGCCGAGATACCCGAACATGGTCTCGGTGATGAGCGCGCCCGAGAACAGGGCGCCGAAGTTGAGCGCCAGGATGGTCACCACCGGGATCATGGCGTTGCGCAGCACGTGGCCGAGCACGACCTGGCGCTCGCCCAGGCCCTTGGCCCGGGCCGTGCGCACGTAGTCCTGGCGCAGCGCCTCCATCGTGGCCGCGCGCACGAAGCGGATGATGCCGCCCAGCGTGGCGATGGTCAGCGTCGCGACCGGCAGCGCGAGGTGCTCGGCCTGCGCCGCGAGACCCGCGCCGGTGGCCGGCATGCCGCCGGCCGGCAGCCAGCCGAGCGTCACCGCGAACACGATGATCAGCAGGATCGCCAGCCAGAAGGGGGGAAGCGAAATCCCGGCGAAGGCGACGAGGTTGATCGCCGCGTCGCTCGCCGTGCGGGGCCTGAGCGCCGCCAGGATGCCCGCCGGCAGGGCGAGCGCGAAGGCGAGCGCGAAGCTGATCCCCATGAGCAGCACGGTGTTGCCGAGGCGCGGCAGCAGGACCTCGAGCACTGGCCGGGCGTGCAGGCGCGAGTAGCCGAAGTCGCCCTGGGCCGCGGCGGCGAGCCAGTTCATGTAGCGCTCGCCGACCGGCCGGTCGAGGCCGTAGAGCGCGCGCAGGCGCGCCGCGTCCTCGGGCGTCAGATTCGGGTTGGCGCTGAGCATGAGGTCGATCGGATCGCCCGGCATCAGGCCAATGAGGCCGTAGATCACGAACGACATGATCAGCAGGACGAGCGCGGATTCGACCAGGCGTTGCAGGATGTAGCGCGTCATTTCCGGGTATCAGGGATCAGGGATCAGGTATCAGGTATCAGGTATCAGGAATCAGAAGCATTCTCGGCCGACATCTGATCCCTGATCCCTGTCACCTCTCGTCGCGCCATTCCTCGACCCACATGGTCGTCGTGATCTGGTGCCCCGTCGGGCGCACGCCGGAGAGCCACCTGGGCAGGACGTAGGCCTCGGCGCGCCAGTAGAGCGGGATCACCGGAAGTTCCTCGGCGTAGAGGCTCTGCAGGCGGGCCCACAGCGCCTTGCGCTTGGCCCGGTCGAGCTCGACCTCGATCGCGTCTATGAGCGCGTCCATCTCGGCGTTCTTGAACCCGGTGTAGTTCTGCCCGGCCCAGTTGTTCTCCCGCGTCGGGATCTGGTCCGAACGCAGGGTCGTGCGCGGCACGTTCTCGGGCGAGGACAGCCAGGCGAACATGGCCACCCCGGTGAACTTGCGCTTGGTGACCGTCTCGCCGAAGAAGACGCGCGCCGGTTCGTTGCGGATGCGCACGTCGATTCCGACCTGGCGCCACTGGCTCTGCAGGACCTGCTCGACCAGCTCGCGGCTGCGGTTGCCGGCCGTGGTCATGAGCTCCAGGCTCAGGCGCTCGCCGGCGGCGTTGTGGCGCACGCCGCCCTTCATCACCGACCAGCCGGCCTCCTCGAGCAGCGCCTTGGCGCGAGCCGGATCGTAGGGGTAGGTCGGGACCTTCGGGTCGTAGACCCAGTCGAGCGGGCTGACCGAGGCGTGCGCGACCGGCTGGCGCCCCTCGAACAGGCGCCGGCTGATCGCCGCGCGGTCCAGGGCGAGGATCAGCGCCCGGCGGACCCGCTTGTCCGCAAGGATCGGGTTGTCCAGGTTGAGGTCCAAGTGCTCGTAAATGAGCCCCGGTTTGTAGAGGACCCGGAAACGCTTGCCGTGCCGCTTCTCGAAGGCGAGCGCCTGGTCGATGCTCAGGCCCAGCTCGCCGGCGATCATGTCGATCGCGCCGGAAAGAAGATTCGCCTCGAGCGCCGCGGTGTTCTCGATCACCCGCACCGTGATGCGGTCGAAGGCGGGCGCAGCGCCCCACCAGGTCGGGTTACGGGCCACAACGATTTGCGAGCCCGAGACGACCTCGACGATCCGGTACGGCCCGAAGGCCAGGCCCGGGTTGGTCGGGTCGGCGTCGAAGGCGGTGCGGTTGCGGTAGGCCGCCGGGTCGGCCTCGAAGATCGGCCGCTCGATGTGGGCGGGCAGCAGGTCCAGCCCGGCCGCGTTGTAGTCGTAAGTGATCCGGTCGACGTGCAGGGTGAAGGTCTTGTCGTCGATCACGTCGATCTTGAGGATGCGCCGGAAGGCCTCGAAGTCGCTGACCCCCGACTTCGGGTGGCGGCCCACCTCCCAGGTGAAGACGACGTCGGCGCTGGTGACGGCCACGCCGTCGCCCCAGGTGGCGTCCGGTCGGATGGTGTAGGTCACCGCAATGCCCCGGCCGCCGCCGGGCAGCGGCTCCGGCTTGGCCAGGCCGTTGTCCAGCGTCGGCAACTCGGTGCACAGCATGCAGACGAGTTTCCAGTCCTGGTCGTAGGCGGTGATCGGGCGCTGGGTCATGGCCAGCACGTAGGACTTGGCCAGCATGGCGTCGATCTGGGGATTGAGCGTCGAGGGGAACTGGGTCATGCCGATTCTGAGCTCGGCCGCCGCGGCCCCGGTCGCGCCGCCAAGCGCGCCGACGAGAATGCTGAGCAGCAGGGCGGCGAGACGACCCATCGTTCATGCCCCTTCCAAAGCGAATCGGCTTGAGACCGCTGCGATCCTACCCGACAGGGACGCGCCGGAGAAATCGGAGCGAGCGGGCCGTTGCGCGCCGGTCCGCGGGCAACGCAACGTGGGCGACACGGTGCGTCAAGCCCGCCCGCGTGCCGGTCAACCCAGCGAGGGCGTGGTCCGTTCCACCGTCGCGCGGCCCCTCGTCGCGGACCACCAGTGCCTCAGCTTGGGCGTGTCGGCCAGCAGGATCTCGCCCTCCGGCGTTTGGCGGACGTAGTGGTAGATCGGCACCAGATGCAGATCGGCCAGGCTCACGGCGTCGCCCGCCAGGTAGGGGCCGTCCTCGATCAGGTCTTCCAACGCCGCAAGCGCGCACCGCGCATCGGGCAGGACCGCTTCGTCCGGCGTCTGCTTGGTCAGGCGCGGGATCACGATACGGCTGATCAGCGTGGGAGAGGCGTAGCAATCGATGATGCCGATCGCCTGGGTCATGCGGGCGCGCCCGCGCGGTCTGGCCGGTTGCAGGGCGGGGCCGTCGAAGGCCTCGTCCACGTAGCGCATGATCGCGCAGGTTTCGTACAGCGCGAAGCCGTCGTGCTCGAACGCCGGGACCTTGCCGAAAGGATGGCGTGACAGGTGCTCCGGCTCTCGGTTCGCGCCCGCGAAGATATCCACGTCGACGAGTTCGTAGGCGACGCCCTTTTCCTCGAGGGCGAGGCGCGCGCTGCGCACGCAGGTGCTGTAAGGCGGCCCGTAGAGGACTGGACTTGTCATAGCTTTGTCACCCCCGTATTGGTATCTGAAATCGCACCATGGTGCGGCCCCGTTCGCCGGGACCGCGTGTCCAGGTACAACATGCCGGACCGAGCCGGCCGGATAAAGCATGACGGACAGCCTCCGGCGGCGACGAGACGCGAAGCGGACGGGCCCGCTGGTCCGCGCCCGGTCGATTGGGGCCGGGCCGGGGCGCGTCCCGGGAGGTGAGGCGATGGGCTACGCGCGGGCGCTGATCGGCGGGACGGTCCTGCTCACCCTGGCGTCGTGCGCCGTGCCGGAGCGGACCGAGCCGCCGCAGGTCAGTCTGGCCGACATCAGGCTGCTCGAGGGCGGCGTGCTCGAACAGCGGCTCCGGGTGGAGCTGCGCGTCGGTAACCCGAACAACTTCGATCTGCCGCTCGACGGCATGACCTTCGCGCTCGAGCTGAACGACCGGCCCTTCGCGCAGGGGTTCACCAACCGGTCCGTCACGGTCCCGCGCCTGGGCGAGGTCACGGTTCCGATCGTTGCCTCGACGACGCTCCTGGACATGCTCCAGCAGGCCCTCGCGTTCGGCCAGCGGGCCGACCTCAGCTACCGCCTGGAAGGCGTCGCCTACCTGAAGGGCCGGTCCGGCCGCGCCCTGCCCTATGAGAAGACCGGGCGATTGCAGCTCCTTCGGAAGCAGGGGCCGGACGACAACCTGGTTCCGCTGTAAGGGCCGCGCCAAGCGGCGCGGGTCCATCACGCAGAGGCAACGACATGAAGAAGGTTCTCATCGGCTTGGCGGCCGCGGTCGTGCTGACGCTCGTGGTCCTGATCGCGGCGCCGTTCCTGATCCCGGTCGAGACCTACAAGGAGCAGATCGCGGAGGTGGCGCGCGAGGCCACCGGTCGCGAGCTGAGCCTCAAGGGCGGGCTCGAGCTCTCGGTGCTGCCGCGTCTCGAGCTCCAGGCCGAGGACGTTGCCTTCGCCAACGCGCCCGGCGCCGCCACGGCCCGGATGGCAAGCCTGGACAAGCTCGTCTTGCGGCTCCAGGTCTGGCCCCTGCTGTCGGGCGAGGTCAGGGTCGACAGCTTCGTCCTGGTCAAGCCGGTGATCCACCTGGAGGTCGACAAGGCGGGCCGGCCCAACTGGGATTTCGGCGCTGGCGCCAAGCCCGCGGGCGAGGGCACGGCGGCGCCCGGCCTGCAGCAGCTCAGCCTCGGCGACGTGCGTATCGAGGACGGCCTGATCACGTTCCGGGACGCCAGGACCGGGGACCGGTTCGAGGCCTCCGACATCACGATGAAGGTGTCGCTGCCCGATCTCGACGGACCGGTGCGCGCGGACGGGTCGCTCGTGTGGAACGGCCGGAAGCTGACGCTCAAGGTTGAGAGCGAGAACCTGCGCGGCCTCATGGCCGGGAAGACCACGCCGCTGCGACTGGCGCTCGAGTCCGAGCCCATCAAGGTCGCCTATCGGGGCAGCGTCACCTACGCCGCGCCGCCGCGCGTCGATGGGCAGATCGACCTCGACGTGCCGTCGATCCGGGCTTTGGCCGCCTGGGCCGGCAACCCCGTCGAGGCGGCCGGCGGCGGCCTGGGGCCGCTCAAGATCACGGGCAAGATCGACGCCACGGACAAGACGTTCGCCTTCACCGGCGCCCGGATCGCGCTCGACCGGATGAACGCCGCGGGCGACATTACCGCCGACATCGGCGGCAAGCGGCCGTACCTGAAGGGGCGCCTGGACGTCGACCGAATCGACGCGAACGTGTACCTGCCGCCGCCGGCCGAGGACGCGGGCGCCCCGGCCGCCGCGCCCGGGGCGCAAGGCGCGCCGGCGGGGTGGAGCGAGGAGCCGATCGCGCTCGACGGCCTCAAGGCGGCGGACGTGGACTTCGCGCTCACGGTCGGGTCGATCCGGGTGCGCGACCTCAAGATCGGGCGCAGCGCCGTGACGGTCGCGCTCAAGGACGGCCTGCTGGTCCTCGATCTCACCGAGTTCGAGCTTTACGGCGGCCGCGGCAAGGGGCGGGTGACGCTGGACGCCCGCGGCAAGGTGCCGGCCGTGGCCAAGACCTTCGCGATCGAGGGCGTCCAGGCGGAGCCGCTGCTCAGCGACGCGGCGGGCGTCGACCGCCTGGCGGGCACGGGCCGGATCGAGTTCTCCATGACCGCGCGGGGCCGCAGCCAGAAGGCGATGGTCGCGGCGCTCGACGGCACGGGCGCGGTCAAGTTCACCGACGGCGCGATCAAGGGGATCAACCTGGCCGCCATGGCGCGCAACGTGGGCTCCGCGTTCCTCGACGCCGGCGCGGCCACGGCGCAGAAAACGGACTTCGCCGAGCTTTCCGGAACCTTCAAGATCGAGAAAGGCATCCTGCGCAACGACGACCTCGTCCTGCTCAATCCGCTGCTGCGCCTGAACGGAAAGGGCACGGCCGACATGCCGAAGCGCACGCTGAACTACCGGGTCGAGCCCAAGGTGGTGGCCAGCCTCCAAGGCCAGGGCGGCACGGCCGGAGCGAAAGGCCTCGCGGTGCCGGTCATCGTCGAGGGGCCCTGGGACGACCTGAGCTACCGGCCAGACCTGGCCGGCCTCGCGACCGACGTGGCCAAGGACCCGAGCAAGGCGCTCCAGGGCGCCAAGGAGACCGTCAAACGGCTCAAGGAAGGCGCCGATGTCGGCAAGGTCCTGGAAGGAATCGCCAAACCGCCGGCGCCGGGCGGAGACCAGGGCGGCGGCCTGATCCCGGATCCGAAAAAGGCGCTCAAGAAACTCTTCGGCAATTGATACCGATGGGCGCCCGAGTCACCTCGTGCGCTTGTCGGCATCACCCCATCACGAACGGGTTGGGCACCTCCTCGGCCAGGTTGATCCACACGCTCTTGGTTTGCAGGTACTCGTGGATCGCGTCCTTGCCGTTCTCGCGGCCCAGGCCCGAGCGCTTGTAGCCCCCGAAGGGCGAGGTGTAGCTCACCGCCCGGTACATGTTGACCCAGACGGTGCCGGCCTGCAGGCGCTCCGCCATGGTGATGGCGCGGCGCATGCTCTGGGTCCACACCCCGGCCGCCAGCCCGTAGAGGATGTCGTTGCCGATGCGCACCGCCTCGTCCTCGTCGCGGAACGGAATGACCGACAGGACCGGGCCGAAGACCTCCTCCTGGGCGATGCGCATGTCGTTGCTGACGTTGGTGAAGATGGTCGGCTCGACGAACCAGCCCTCGCCGCATTCCGGCCGCGCGGCCTTGCCGCCGCCGAGCACGCATTCGGCGCCCTCGCCCTTGGCGACCTCCATGTAACCGAGGATCTTCTCGTACTGCGGGATGGTGGTCACCGGGCCGACCTGGGTTTCCAGCGACATCGGGTTGCCCATGCGCGCGGTCTTGGCGAAGGCGACTAGGCGGTCGACGAACTCGTTGTGGATCGATTCCTGGACCAGGAGGCGCGAGCCCGCGATGCAGGTCTGGCCCGTCGCGGCGAAGATGCCGGAAATCGCGCCCTTGACCGCGTTGTCGAGGTCGGCGTCGTCGAAGACGATGTTGGGCGACTTGCCGCCCAGCTCCAGGCTGACTTTCTTCAGGCCCCTGGCCGCGGTCTCGTAGACCCGCTGGCCGCTCATCTCGCCGCCGGTGAAGGCGACCTTGGCGACCCTTGGATGGCCGACCAGCGGCTCGCCGACCTCCTTGCCGAAGCCGGTGATCACGTTCACGACACCGGGCGGGAAGCCGGCCTGCTCCACGAGCCGGACCAACTCGAGCGCCGAGGCGGAGGTGAATTCCGAGGGCTTGAGGACCACGGTGTTGCCCGCGGCCAGGGCCGGCGCGAGCTTCCAGGCGGTCAGCAGCAACGGTGAGTTCCACGGCGTGATCGCGGCGACCACGCCGAGCGGCTCGTGGCGCGTGTAGTTGAACACGTTGGGCTTGTCGGTCGGGATGACCGCGCCCTCGATCTTGTCGGCCAGGCCGCCGAAGTAATAGTACCACTGGGGGACGTAGCGCAGTTGCCCGCCCATCTCGGCGATCAGCTTGCCGTTGTCCTGGACCTCGACCTTTGCCAGGAATTCGGCGTTTTCCGCGACCAGGTCGCCGAGCCGGCGCAGCAGCGCGCCGCGCTGCGTTGGGTTGAGCCGCGGCCAGTCGCCGCTCGTGAAGGCGCCGTAGGCGGCCTCGACCGCGCGCTCGACATCCTCGGCCGTGCCGCGCGGCATGCGCGCCCAGGGCTTGCCGGTATAGGGGTTGAAGGAGTCGAACCACTCGCCCGCGGCGGGGTCGCACCACTGCCCGCCGATGTACATCTTGTAGGTCTTCAAGTCGCTCATCACACGCTCCCTGCATTGTCTCGCGCCGCGGCCGCCGTTGCGGTCAGGTCCTACGTCCCGGCGGCCAATTCCGCGCCGGTCTTGCCGCCGTGCGCGGCCGACCAGGCGTCCGGGTCCATCAGGAAGGCGCGCACCGTGGCCAGGCCCTCGGCGCTGAGGTAGCCGCGCCCTTCGGCGAGCGCGAGCGCGTCCCACCAGGTGGCGAGCGCGTGCAGCCGCACGCCGCGCTCCGCCAGCGCCGCGATGCCTTGCGGAAAGATGCCGTAGTGGAACAGCACGAAGGCATGCCCGATCTCTCCGCCGGCCGCGCGGATCGCCTCGACGAAGTTGATCTTCGAGCCGCCGTCGGTGGCCAGGTCCTCGACCAGCAGGACGCGCGCTCCCTCGGCGAAGGCGCCCTCGATCCTGGCGTTGCGGCCGAAGCCCTTGGGCGCCTTGCGCACATAGATCATGGGCAGCTCCAGACGATCCGCGATCCAGGCGGCGAACGGGACGCCCGCGGTCTCGCCGCCGGCCACCACGTCGATCGCGCCCGTGCCGACCTCGCGCTCGATCAGCGCGACGGCGAGGTCCATGAGCGTGCGCCGCTCGCGCGGGTACGAGATGACCTTGCGGCAGTCCACGTAGACCGGGCTCGCCCGCCCGGAGGTGAAGATGAAGGGGTCGTCCGGGCGGAACAGGATGGCCTCGATGTCCATCAGGACGCCGGCGGTGACGCGCGCGGCTTCGCCGATCTCGGGCATGCGGTTCCTCGGTGGTTGGCCCGACACTAAATATCAGATATCGGGTGAGGTGCGGACTCGCAAATCGGCGGCCCGGACGACCACGCTCATGAACGCACGACGCGCCTTCGACCTCACGCTCTACCTCGTCGCCGGGACGGACGCGGTCGCGGGCCGCCCGCTCGAGGAGGTGGTGGCCGCGGCGGTCCGGGGCGGCGTGACGATGGTCCAACTGCGCGAGAAGACGCTGCCCGACGCGCGGGTCGCGGACCTCGCCCGCCGGCTCAGGGCCTCGCTGGCCGCGCACGGGATTCCGCTCATCGTCAACGACCGGGTCGAGGTCGCGCGCGCCGCCGGTGCCGACGGCGTCCACCTGGGCCAGGACGACCTCGACGCGGCGCGGGCGCGGGAAGTCCTCGGTCCGGAGAAGATCGTCGGGGTCTCGGCAGGCACGCCGGAGGAGGCCGCCCGGGTCGATCCGGCGCTCGCCGACTACGCGGGCGTGGGCTCGGTCTATCCGACGGCGACCAAGCCCGACGCCGGGGCTGCGATCGGGATCGCGGGCCTGACCGCGCTGAAGCGGGCGATACCGTTGCCCGTGGTGGCGATCGGCGGGATCGACGAAGAAAACGCCGCCGAGGTGGCGGCGAGCGGCGTGGCCGGCGTGGCCGTGGTCTCGGCGATCTGCGCCGCCGCCGATCCCGAGGCGGCGGCGCGGCGCTTGCGCCGGGCCATCGCGGCCGGGCGGATCGCCGGCAGGGGAGGGCGGCCGGTCGCGACTTGACTCCCGGCACCGGTCCAGATAGAACGAAACACGAACATACAAATCCGCTGAACGACCATTCTGCGCGAACGCCCATGTCCGCTCTTTCCACGTCCGAGGCGCCCACCACGCGCGAGGCAAGCCGGGAAGCCGGGCTTGCGGCGCTGCGCGCGCGCATCCGCGCCCTGGAGGTCGGCGCCGGCGGCGCGGGCGGGCGGCGGGTCCTGCCGCTCGGGGTGGCGGCGCTCGACCGGCATCTGCCGGGCGGCGGATTGCCGCTTGCCTGCCTGCACGAGATCGAGGGGGCCCGCGCGGAATGGGACGACGGGGCGGCCACGGGCTTCTGCCTCGCGCTGCTCGCCCGTCTGAGCGCCGCCGCGCCGGGCCGGGCGCCGATCCTCTGGGTCGGCTGCTGGCGCGACCTGTATGCCCCCGGCCTGGCCGCCTTCGGCCTCGATCCCGGACGTCTGATCCTGGTCCGCGCGGGCGGCGAGGCGGACGTTCTCTGGGCCATGGAGGAGGGCTTGCGTTGTGCCGATCTTGCGGCCGTGGTCGGCGAGGTCGAGACGCTCGAGCGCTGCGCCGGCCGGCGCCTGCAGCTGGCCGCCGAGGCGGGCGGCGTCACCGCCTTCCTGCTGCGCCGCCGGCTGCGCCCCGCCCGGCGCGCGCCGGCCCCGTCGAGCGCGCTGACCCGCTGGCGGGCCGCGCCGGCGCGCTCCGCGACCCTCGCGTGCCCGGCCGGGGAGCCCTTGTCGGGGGCGGCGGTCGAGAAACTGCCGGGCCGGCCGCGCTGGGCGGTCGAGTTGCTGCGCTGCCGCGGCGCGGCGCCGGGGCAGTGGCTTGTGGAGTGGGACGATGCGACGGGTGGTTTCGCTCTGGCTGCCGCGCTTCGCGACGGATCTGTGGCGCCGGAATCAACGCCCGCCGGAGCGCGTGGCGGCGGGATGCCGGGCGCGCGGATGGCCGGCTAGGGCACGGACTCAAACCCAGGAACTTCATCCCCCCTGGCCCTCTTCCGCAAGGGGGGAGGGAAGAAATGGCTGCGCCGATGGTTCACCCCCTTCCGCTCGGCGGGGGAGGGTGGGGGCGATTCCCCGGCCTGCAAACGCCGAGGCCCGGCCGCTCGCCCTGGTCGCGCAGGAGCGCGGGCGCCTCGTGCTCGCCGCGGTCGACGCCGCGGCCGCGGCCGAGGGGCTCGGCCCCGGCCTGCCGCTGGCCGAGGCCCGCGCCCTGGCGCCGGACCTGGAGACGGCACCGCACGATCCGGCCGGCGATGCCGCGGCGCTCGCGCGCCTGGCCGAGTGGTGCGGCTGCTACACGCCCTGGGCGGCGGTCGACGCCGGTGGCTGCCAAGCGGGCGGCGGCGATGCGGCCGGGGCCGCCGGGATCCTGCTCGACGTGACCGGGTGCGCCCATCTCTTCGGCGGCGAGGACGCGCTGCTCGCCGACCTGGTGCACCGGGTGGGACGCCTGGGCTTCGCCGCCCGGGCCGCGCTCGCCGAGGGCGCCGGGGCGGCCTGGGCGCTCGCCCGCTTCGCCGAACCCGGGCCGCGGCGTTGGACCGTCGTGCCGCCCGGCGCGGCGCGCGAAGCGCTCGCCCCCCTCCCGCCGGCCGCCCTGCGCCTGCCGCCGGCCACGGTCGAACTGCTGGAGCGCCTGGGCCTGCGCCGGGTCGGCGACCTCCTCGCCGTGCCGCCGGCGGCGCTCGAGCCGCGCTTCGGGCCGCTCCTCGCGCGCCGCCTCGCCCAGGCGCTCGGCCGCGAAGCGGAGCCGATTTTGCCGCGCCGGCCCGTGCCGCCGCACCTGGTCCGTCAAGTCTTCGCCGAGCCCATCGCAGCGGCAGAGGACATCGCCCGCGGCCTCGAGCGCCTGCTCGGCGCGCTCACCCGCCGCCTCGAGGCGGACCAGCGCGGCGCCCGCCGGCTCGAGCTTGGCCTGTACCGGGTCGACGGCACGCTGCGCCGCCTTTGCCTCGGAACCAGCCGGGCGAGCCGCGATCCGGCGCACCTCGCGCGCCTGTTCGCCGAGCACCTGGACAGGATCGATCCCGGCTTCGGCGTCGAGGTCATGACGCTCGCCGCCCCCGTCACCGAGGACCTGAGCGCCCTGCAGTTGACCCTCGCCGGCACCCGGGCGGGCGCGGCCGGCGGCCTGCCGGCGCTGATCGACCGCCTGGGCAGCCGCCTCGGCCTCGGCAACGTCGTGCGCCCGGTCCCGCGCGAAAGCCATATTCCCGAGCGGGCGGCCGCCGCCGCCCCGGCCCTGGAGGACGCCGCCGGGGTCTGGTCCGGCGCGCAGCCCTGGGCGCTCCGGCCGCGCCCCGTGCGCCTCCTGCCGCGGCCGGAGCCGGTCGAGGCGGTCGCGCTCCTGCCCGACCACCCGCCGGTGCAGTTCCGCTGGCGCCGCCTGCGCCACCGGGTCGTGCGCGCCGAGGGGCCGGAGCGCATCGCGCCCGAGTGGTGGCTGGACCGTGCCGAGGCGGCCGCGGCGCCGGCGCGCGACTACTTCCGCGTCGAGGACGAGGCCGGCCGGCGCTACTGGCTCTACCGCGCCGCCGGGCGCTGGTTCGTGCACGGGATGTTCGCGTGAAACCGGTGCTAGCGCTATGCCAGCAATGGAGGGAGGCGATGGCCACTGTAACCATCCGCAACCTGGACGACGAAGTCGTGGCGAAGCTGAAACAGCGCGCCAAGGCCCACCATCGCTCTCTGGAGGCGGAGCTGCGCGTGCTCTTGACCGACGCGGCGAGCCGCCCGTCGACCGAGGAATTCCGCAAACAGGCCGAGCGCATCGCCGCGATGACGCCGGACGTTTCGCAGACCGACAGCGCGTCGCTGATCCGTGAGGACCGCGACACCGATCACGGTCGAGATCCATGACCGCCTACGCCGAGCTCGAGGTCACCAGCAACTACAGCTTCCTGCGCGGCGCCTCGCACCCGGACGAGCTGGTCGTCACGGCCAAGGCGCTGGGCCTGGCCGCGCTGGGGATCGCCGACCGCAACACCCTGGCCGGTGTGGTGCGCGCCCACGTCGCGGCCAAGGAGGCGGGCCTCAAGCTGCTGGTCGGCGCGCGCCTGGCGCCCGAGGACGGGCCGGAGGTTCTGTGCTATCCGAGCGACCGGGCCGCCTACGGCCGGCTCTGCCGCCTGCTCACCCTGGGCAAGCGGCGCGCGAGCAAGGGCGCATGCCGCTTCACGCTCGCCGAGCTGGGGGCGCACGGTGAGGGGCAAGCGCTGATCGTCCTGCCGCCGGAGGTTCCCGACAAGGCCTTCCGCGCGGCGCTTGCCCGGCTCGGCCGCCGTTTTCCCGGCGCCTGCTTCCTGGCCGGGCAGGCGCTCTATCGCGGCGACGACGCCCGGCGCCTGGCCCGCCTGGCCGAGCTGGCGCGGGCCTGCGCCACCCCGCTCGTCGCGACCAACGACGTGCGCATGCACGCCCCCGCGCGCAAGGCGCTGCTCGACGTGCTCACCTGCATCCGCGAGCGCTGCACCATCGACGAGGCCGGCTTCCGCCTGGAGGCCAACGCCGAGCGGCACCTCAAGCCGCCGGAGGAGATGGCCCGCCTGTTCCGCGACCATCCCGGGGCGCTCGCCCGGACCCGCGAGATCGCCGAGCGCTGCCGCTTCAGCCTCGACGAGCTGCGCTACGAGTACCCCGACGAGGCGACCGGCGCCGGGCGCAGTGCGCAGGAGGAGCTCGAACACCTGACCCGGATCGGCGCAAGCGCCCGCTATCCGGACGGCGTGCCCGGCGCCGTCGAGGCCACGCTCGATCACGAGCTCCGGCTGATTGGCGAGCTCGGCTACGCGCCCTATTTCCTCACGGTCCACGACATCGTGCGCTTCGCCCGCTCGCGCGGCATCCTGTGCCAGGGCCGCGGCTCGGCGGCCAACTCGGCGGTGTGCTATTGCCTGGGCATCACCGCGGTCGATCCGGCCCGCGTCGACCTTCTGTTCGAGCGCTTCGTCAGCGCCGAGAGAGGCGAGCCGCCCGACATCGACGTCGACTTCGAGCACGAGCGGCGCGAGGAGGTCATCCAGTACATCTACGCCAAGTACGGCCGGGAGCGGGCCGGGTTGGCCGCGACCGTCATCTGCTACCGCACCCGCGGCGCGGTCCGCGAGGTCGGCAAGGCGATGGGCCTGTCGGCCGACACGATCTCGGCGCTCTCGGGCCTGGTCTGGGGCTGGAGCCGGGAGGGCGTCGGCGAGGGCGAGCTGCGCGCGCTCGGCCTCGATCCCGGCAACCGGCGCCTGCGCCTGACGCTCGATCTGGTCCGCGAGCTGATCGGCTTCCCGCGCCACCTGTCGCAGCACGTCGGCGGCTTCGTCATGACCCGCGGCCGGCTCGACGAGCTGGTGCCGATCGAGAACGCCGCCATGCCCGAGCGCACGGTCATCGAGTGGGACAAGGACGACCTCGACGCGCTCGGCATCCTGAAAGTGGACGTGCTCGGCCTCGGCATGCTCACCTGCCTGCGCAAGGGCTTCGACCTGCTGGCGCAGCACACGGGTGAGCGCCACGGCCTCGCCTCCGTGCCGGCCGAGGACGCGCAAGTCTACGACATGCTGTGCAAGGCCGACTCGCTCGGCGTCTTCCAGGTCGAAAGCCGCGCCCAGATGAGCATGCTGCCGCGCCTGAAACCCCGCGGCTTCTACGACCTGGTGATCGAGGTGGCGATCGTGCGCCCCGGGCCGATCCAGGGCGACATGGTCCACCCCTACCTGCGCC
>JBHHZJ010000048.1:0-25854 GCA_046758005.1 Kiloniellaceae bacterium | reverse complement strand
GCCAGACCAAGGACAAGCTGGTGTCCTCGGAGGTCCGCCCCGTCGTGGAGGCGCTGATCAACGACAATCTCGGCCGGTACTTCGAGGAGCACCCGGCCGAGGCCCGGCGCATCGTCGCCAAGGTGGTCGAGGCCGCCGCGGCGCGCGAGGCGGCGCGCAAGGCGCGAGACCTCACCCGGCGCAAGGGCGCGCTCGACATCTCGTCGTTGCCCGGCAAGCTGGCCGACTGTCAGGAGCGCGATCCGGCGCGCTCGGAGCTGTTCATCGTCGAGGGCGATTCGGCCGGCGGCTCGGCCAAGCAGGGCCGCGACCGGCGCTTTCAGGCGATCCTGCCGCTCAAGGGCAAGATCCTGAACGTGGAGCGGGCGCGCTTCGACAAGATGTTGAGCTCGGCCGAAATCGGCACGCTCATCACCGCGCTCGGCACCGGGATCGGGGCGGACGAATTCGACGTCGGCAAGCTGCGCTACCACAAGATCATCATCATGACCGACGCGGACGTGGACGGCAGCCACATCCGCACGCTCCTGCTCACCTTCTTCTACCGGCAGATGCCGCAGATCGTCGAACGCGGCCATCTGTACATCGCCCAGCCGCCGCTCTACCGCGCCAAGCGGGGCGATTCGCTGCGCTACCTGAAGGACGACCGGGAGCTCGAGGCCCACCTGATCGACAACGGCGTCACCGACAGCGTGCTCGTGCTCGCCAATGGGGCGCGGATCGCCGGGCCCGGCCTGCGCACGCTCGTCGAGCAGGCGGTGCAGGCCAAGCACCTGATGGAGCCGCTGGTGCGCAAGGTGGGAAGCGTTCCCGTCGTCGAGCAGACGTTGATCGCCGGCGCCCTGAACCCGAGCATCATCCCGGATACCGAACGCGCCGAGCAGGCGGCGGACTACATCGCCCGGAGGCTCGACGCGCTGGCGCCCGAGCGCGAGCGCGGCTGGCGCGGCACCGCGGCGCCCGACGGCGGACTGGCCTTCACGCGCACCCTGCGCGGGCTGACCGAGCGGCGAACGATCGACGGGCCGCTGCTGCGCTCGAGCGAGGCGCGCCGGCTCGACCAGATGACCGAGGCGGTGCAGGAGACCTATGCGTACCACGCCACTCTGCGCGCCAAGGACAAGGAGCAGCGGATCACGGGGCCGAGCGGGCTGGCCGAGGCGATCTTCGAGATCGGCCGCAAGGGGGTGGCCATCTCGCGCTACAAGGGGCTGGGCGAGATGAACCCGGACCAGCTTTGGGAGACGACGCTCGACCCGCAGGCGCGCGCGCTGCTCCAGGTCAAGATCGCCCATGTCGACGAGGCGGCCGGCATCTTCTCCACGCTCATGGGCGACGCCGTCGAGCCGCGCCGCGAGTTCATCCAGACCCACGCCCTCGAGGTCACCAACCTGGACATCTAACGCCGCCGGTGCCGGTGGCGCGCCGGCCTCGACTCGTCTAAGTTGCGCGCCATGGTGGGGAAGCCAAGCGAGGATTCGCCGGGCAAGGCGGCGCGCCGCAAGGACGCCCGCCGCCGCGCCGCGGGCGGCAGGCGCCGGGACCGCAAGCGCGGCCGCCGGCGGAGCTGGGCCATGCGCCTCGTCGTTTGGGGCGGCAGCGCGGTCATCTGGGCCGGGGTGGCGCTCGCCGGGCTTGTCGCGTGGTACGCCTACGACCTGCCGGAGGTCGCGGACATCGGCGCGATGGCGCGCCAGCCGAGCGTCACGCTGATGACCGCCGACGGGACCCTGCTCGCCTCCTACGGCGACGTCTACGGCGAGACCGTGAGCGTCAAGGACCTTCCGCCGCACCTGCCGCAGGCGGTGCTCGCGGTCGAGGACCGGCGTTTCTACGACCATTTCGGGATCGATCCCCTCGGCCTGGCGCGGGCCGGGCTGGCGAACCTGCGCGCCGGACGCATCGTCGAGGGCGGCTCGACCATCACCCAGCAGCTGGCCAAGAACCTGTTCCTCACGCCCGAGCGCACGCTGAAGCGCAAGATTCAGGAGATGATGCTGGCCTTCTGGCTCGAGTACAAGTTCAGCAAGAACCAGATCCTCAGCCTCTACCTGAACCGGGTCTACCTCGGCGCCGGCACCTACGGCGTGGATGCCGCGGCGCGGCGCTATTTCGGCAAGCCGGCCACCCACGTGAACCTTTACGAGGCGGCGCAGCTCGCCGGCCTGCTCAAGGCGCCCTCGCGCTACAACCCTGCGCGCCACGCCGGGCGGGCCGACCAACGCACGGCGCTCGTGCTCCGATCGATGGTCGCGGCCGGTTACATCACCGACGCCCGGGCCGAGCGCGCGCTCAAGGCAAAGACCCGGAGCCGCGCGGCGGCCGGCGCCCAGGCGCGCTACTTCGCCGACTGGGTCATGGGCCAGGTGACCGGCTTCGTCGGCGCGATCGATCGCGACCTGACCGTGATCACGACGCTCAACTCCTACCACCAACGGGTCGTGGAGGAGGAGCTCGCCGCGCTGCTCGACAAAGAGGGACGCCAGCGCGGCGTGAGCCAGGGCGCCGTCGTGCTCCTCGACCCTGACGGCGCGGTGCGCGCCATGGCGGGCGGGCGGGATTACGACGCCAGCCAGTTCAACCGCGCCACCCAGGCCTTGCGCCAGCCCGGCTCGGCGTTCAAGACCTTCGTCTACCTGGCCGCGCTCGAAGCGGGCTTCTCGCCCGACGACCGGATGGCCGACGCGCCCATCACGATCGACGGCTGGCGGCCGAGCAACTACGGCGACCGATACTACGGGGTGGTCACCCTGCGCGAGGCCTTTGCGCGCTCGCTCAACTCGGTCGCCGTGCGCCTCAGCGAGAAGGTCGGGCGCGGGCGCGTGGCGGCCGCGGCGCGCCGGCTCGGCATCACCTCGGACCTGGCGGTGCGGCCGAGCATCGCGCTCGGCGCATCGGAGGTCACGCTCCTGGAGCTGACCGGCGCCTACGCCGTTTTCGCCAACCACGGCGCCGGGGTGTGGCCCTACGCGATCGAGGAGATCCGCGGGCCCGGCGGCGAGCTGCTGTATCGCCGCGCCGGCGGCGGGCCGGGCCGGGTGGTGCAGCCGCGGGTGGTCGACAAGATGGCCAACCTCATGACTGCAGTCGTCACCTGGGGCAGCGGCAAGGCGGCCAATCCGGCCCGCCCGGCGGCCGGCAAGACCGGGACCAGCCAGGAGTTCCGCGACGCCTGGTTCGTCGGCTTCACCGCCGATTTCGTGGCCGGGGTGTGGCTCGGCAACGACGACGGAACGCCGACCAAGAGCGTCACCGGAGGCTCGCTGCCTGCCAGGCTGTGGCGCCGCGTCATGGTGCGCGCGCTCGAGGGCGTGCCGCCGCGTCCGCTGCCCACGGGGGGCGCGACACTCGCCCGGAGCGGCGGGGACATAGCCGGCTTCATCGCCCGCATCCTGAGGTCGCTCGGCGGAATCCCGGAGCGGGACCGCGATGCGGCCGCGCGGCGCCCCTCCCAGCGCGCCGAGCCCTGATATTCCGGGGGCGGTGGGCTTGATTCCCGTGTCCGGTCCGGAAACGGTTTCCTGCGATCTCTGGAATTAAGTATACTGCCCCCGAAAAATAGACGGTCCCCGAGATAACATTTCCAAGATTATCCCAGGCGCGCCTGCGGAAAATATTGACCGGAAACCGGACCCGCGGGTTACAGTCGGGCCAACGACAAGAACCGTGTGGGGGGCTCCGAAGAGCGGTCGGCCGGGCGGCCGAGGGACGCTTGTCCCGAAACGGACCGGACGGATCGCGCTTGGGATCCCACCCGGGCCGACACCGGGAAGCGCCGTGGACCTGCTCAGCCGACTGACCGATCCGCTCCTTGCCAAGGCCGAGCGCGCGCGCACCAAGTCTTTCCTCGATGCCGCGATGGCGAGCGCCGCGCTCGCGGCCTGTGCCGACGGCCCGGTCACCTTCGCCAAGCGTCTGGCGCTCGACCAGATCCTGGACAACGTCGATGCGCTGCGGGCGGTCGAGGCGCACACGGCGGTCGATCTGTTCGAGGGGTTCGTGCGCGAGATCCACCAGCGGCCCGAACATGGCCGCGCGCGGGCCCTGATGGCCTTGTCCGCCTTCGCCGGGAATCGCGACTCGGCGCGGCTCCTGGTGCAGGTCGCGCGCGCCATGGCCCGGGCCGAGGGCCGCGTCTCCCCGCCCGCCCGGGCCGAGATCGCGCACATGGCCGCCGCCCTCGGCGTGCCGGCGCCCGGCCTGGACGAGGCCGTCCCGGGTGCGGCGGCGCCGGCGCCGCGGCGCACGGTCATCGTCCTGGGCAACGAGAAGGGCGGGACGGGAAAGTCGACGACGGCCATGCATCTCGCGGTCGCCCTGGTCAACGCCGGCCATATTGTCGGCAGCATCGACCTCGACGGCCGCCAGGGCACGCTGTCGCGCTACATCGCGAACCGGGCGCTCGGCGCCGAGAACGCGGGCCGCGAGATCCCCGTGCCGCGCCACCGGCGGATCACGGAATCCGAGGCGCGCGACCGCGTCGAAGCGCGCGCAGAGGACAAGGCGTCCCTCGAACGCGCGTTGGCGGACCTGGCCGATTGCCGTGTCGTCGTGATCGACACGCCCGGGAGCAACGCGCACCTGTCGCGACTGGGTCACGCCCACGCCGACATCCTGATCACGCCGCTCAACGACAGCTTCCTGGACATCGACGTGCTGGCCCGGATCGACCGGGAACGGCGCGAGGTCCTGGAGCCCAGCGCCTACGCCCGCATGGTCTGGGAACAGAGCGACCTGCGCGCGGCGCGCGGCCAGGACCCGATCGACTGGATCGTCATGCGCAACCGGCTGGCGCACATCGACGCGCGCAACACGCGCGAGATGGCGGGGCTGCTCGATCGGCTTGCCGGGCACATGGGCTTCCGGCTGCAGCGCGGCTTCAGCGAGCGCGTCGTCTTCCGCGAGCTGTTCTACCGGGGCTTGACGCTGTTCGACCTGCCGGACGACGGAGCAGACCCGCGGCTGCGGTCGAGCCACCTGCACGCGCGCCGGGAGGTGCAGGACCTCCTCGAGGCGCTGCGCATGCCGGACCTCGCGCCCAAGGCGGCGGCGCGGCGGACCGTCGCGTGACGGTCCGGGGCCGGCGCGGCGGGACGGGGCCATGAAGAAGCGCACGGACGAACCCTGGATGGCGCCCGCCGATTACGGCCGCTCGCTCGGCGGCTTCGGGGTCAACCTCCTGGTGCGCGACATCGCGCGTACGGTGGCGTTCCTCACCGAGGTGTTCGGCCTCGATGAGGTTTACGCCGACCCGGACTTCGCCGTGCTCCGTCACGCGGGGCAGGATATCCTCCTGCACGCCGACCACACCTACGGCGAGCATCCCCTGCTCGCGCTCACCGGCGACGGGGCGCTGCGCGGGGTGGGGCTGGAGCTGCGCCTCTACGGGATCGACCCGGACGCCGCCGAGACGCGCGCCCGGGCGCGCGGCGGCACCGTGCTGGCGCCCAGCAGCGACAAGCCGCACGGCCTGCGCGAATGCCACCTCGTCGATCCGGACGGCTACGTGTGGGTGCCGGGCGTCGCGCTGCCCGCGTAGCGTGGCGGCTTTATACCATCGGTCATTGATTGAAAATGACCGATGGGCGTTCAAACGCCACGCAGGCTTTCCTCGCCTAAGCTCGGGCGCGCGGTCGCGCTTGCCGAACGGCATTGTGAGTCGATCACAATGCCCTTCGGTATTTTACCCACCGCCGCCGATATCATCCGTAGCGCAGCAGGCCGTCGCCGTGCTCGCGCAGCCAGCGGCGCGCGCCCGCGCAGTCGGGCGTGAGCCTGGCGGTCAGCGCCCAGAATCGGGACCCGTGGTTCATCTCCGCGAGGTGCGCGACCTCGTGCGCGACCACATAGTCGAGCACCGGCTCCGGCGCCAGGATGAGCCGCCAGCAGAAGTTCAGGTTGCCGTCGCTGCTGCAACTGCCCCAGCGGGTCCTGGTCTCGCGCACCGCGATGCGCCGGATCCTGCGCCCGATGGCGGCGGCCTTGGCCCGGGCGCGCGACGACAGCTCGCCGCGCGCCTGCGCCTTGAGATAGTCGCCCACCCGGCGCGGCACGTGCTCGGCGAACCCGGAGGCCCAGACCACCCCGTCCTCGCGCCACACCCCCCGGCGGCCCTGCGGCAGGTGGCGGATGAGGTGGTCCTCACCCAGCACGGGAATGACCGCGCCGACCCCGAACGGCACCCGCTCCGGCAGCGCGTCCAACTGGTCGAGCAGCCAGTCGGCCCTGTCCTCCGCGAACTCCAGGCCCTCGCGCAGCGCGGCGCGCCGCGGCAGAACCAGGCGCACGCCGCCGCCCATCCCGTCCAGACGCAGGGAGATGTGGCGGGCGTTCGGGTGCCGGGACACCGTGAGCGGGATCTCTCGATCCCCCAATCGCAATATACTGCGGTTCGGCAATGGGTCGACCATACATGTCGTATAGCCTGCGCCCCGCACCTCCCGCAAGGGTCAGGTTGTGCCTTGCTCGGCCTCGCGGGTGAGCAGCGCCCGTTTGCGCCCGAGGCCCCAGCGGTAGCCGCCGAGCGATCCGTCCTCGCGCAGGGCCCGGTGGCAGGGCACGACGATGGCGACCGGGTTGGTGGCGCAGGCGCGGCCGACCGCGCGCTGTCCCTTGGGGATGCCGAGCGCCTCGGCGATCTCGGAGTAGCTGCGCGTCTCGCCGCACGGGATGGCCATCAGCTCCTGCCACACCCGGCGCTGGAAGGCGGTGGCGCGCACGTCGAGCGGCAGGTCCACGTGCGGGGTCTCGCCCGCGAGGTGCCCGAGCAGCGCCTGCACCGCCGGGGCGATCGCGCGCGCGTCGCGGACGATCTCCTCGGCCTGGGGAAACTCGGCCCGGAGCGCGGCCTCGAGGTCGGCGTCCGCGTCGCCGAGCGAGACGAAACAGACCCCCTTTGCGGTGGCCGCGACGAGCAGCCGCCCGAGCGGGGCATCGACGATGGCGTAGGCGATCCGCGCGCGCCGGCCGCCCTTGGCGTAGGACGCCGGCGTCATGCCGAGCTTGGCGTGCGAGCGCTCGTAGACCCGGCTCGAGGAGCCGTAACCCGCCCCGTAGGTCGCCCCCGCGATCGATTCCCCGCGCCTGAGCTCGGCGCGGAAGCGGCGCGTGCGCCGGGCGTCCGCATACTCGCGCGGGGAGACGCCCATGGCCCTCTTGAACAGGCGTTGCAGGTGCCACGGGCTGAGATCCACGTGCGCGGCGAGCCGGGCGAGGGTGATGCCCTGGCCGTCGCGCGCGTCGATGTAGGCGCACGCCCGGCGCACCAGCGCCAGGCGGCGCGCGGACAGGCCGGCGGCGGCCGGCGGCGCCTCCTCGAGGACGGTCTGCATCGCCATCGCGGAACTCCTTTTCGGACGGTGTGACCGCCCCGGTTCTAGCGCGCCGCGCGCCGCGCCTCTATCCGAAGCTTGCGCCGCGATCGCCTTTCCGTGGCGCGCACGGCATCGTGCCCCGGATGCAAGGCGGTTGCCAGCCTCGTCCCAAAAGCCTTAACTTGGCCGCGAAAGGGAGAGCCGCTTTCCTTAGTTCGACAGGGAGGAGAACAATGAACCTTCGCACAAGATTGGCCGCGGCGACGGTGGCGTTTGCCGTCGCGGGCCCGGCAGGGACCGCCTGGGCCCAGACCGAGATCCAGTGGTGGCACGCCATGGGCGGCGCGCTCGGCGAGACCGTCAACGACATCGCGGCAGGCTTCAACAGAAGCCAAACCGATTACGTCGTCAAGGCCGTCTACAAGGGCAACTACACGGAAACGATGACCGCCGGCGTCGCCGCCTTCCGCTCCGGCAACCCGCCCCACATCCTGCAGGTCTTCGAGGTCGGCACCGCGACCATGATGGCGGCCAGGGGCGCGATCTACCCGGTCCACCAGTTGATGGCCGATCAAGGCATGCCGTTCGATGAAAGCCGCTACATTTCCGCGGTCATCGGCTATTACACCACGACCGACGGGAAGATGCTGTCGATGCCGTTCAACAGCTCGACCCCGGTCGTGTTCTGGAACAAGCGGGCCTTCGGGAAGGCCGGGCTCGATCGCGCCCCCAAGACGTGGGAGGAGGTGGGCGAGTTCTCGAAGAAGATCATCGCCTCCGGCGGCGCCGAGTGCGGCTTTACGATCGGCTGGCAGTCCTGGACCATGCTGGAGAACTTCAGCGCCTGGCACGACGTGCCCTTCGCGACGAAGGAGAACGGCTTCGCCGGACTCGACACCGAGCTCGTGTTCAACAGCCCGCTGCACGTCAGGCACATCCAGCAGCTGGCCGACTGGCAGAAGGACAAGGTGTTCACCTACGGTGGCCGGCGCGGCGAGGGCAACCCGCTGTTCGCCGACGGCAAATGCGCGATGCTGATCAACTCGTCGGCCTACTACAGCGGTCTCAGGAAGAGCGCCAAGTTCGACTTCGGCACCAGCCAACTGCCGTACTGGTCGGACGTCGAAGGCGCGCCCCAGAACAGCATCATCGGCGGCGCGACGCTGTGGGTGCTCAAAGGCCATACCGACAAGGACTATGCCGGCGTGGCCGCGTTCATGAATTACCTGTCCGACGTCTTCGTGCAGACGTTCTGGCACCAGAACACGGGCTATGTCCCGATCACCAACGCCGCCTACGAGCTGACCAAGAGGTCGGGCTACTACGAGCGGAACGAGGGCCGCGACGTGGCCATCATCCAGATGAGCGCCAAGCCGCCGACGGCCAACTCGAAGGGCCTGCGCCTCGGCAACTTCGTGCAGATCCGCGATATCATCAACGAGGAGCTCGAAGCCATCTGGTCCGGCAAGAAAACGGCGAAGCAGGGTCTGGACGATGCCGTCGCGCGCGGCAACAGGCTGCTGCGCAAGTTCGAAAAGGCCCACAGCTCGTAATCCCCGCCCTTGCCCGAGGACCGGGACCGCCGCCGCCTGCGGCGGTTCCGGGCCTCCGCCGTGCATGTCCTCGATCCGGACGTAGCTCATGCACAAGCGCGTGACCTTCAGCAATTTCTGGCTGCCCTACCTTCTGGTGGCGCCGCAGGTCATCATCACCCTCGTCTTCTTCATCTGGCCGGCGAGCCAGGCGCTTTTTCAGTCGGTTCTGGTCGAGGATCCCTTCGGGCTGAAGACCGAATTCGTGTGGTTCGAGAATTTCGAGGAACTGTTCGCCGACCCCCTCTATCTGGATTCCCTCCTGATCACGGCCGTCTTCAGCGTTTCCACCACCGCGCTCGCGCTGTCGTCGGGGTTGCTCCTGGCGGTGATGGCCGACCGGGTGATCAAAGGGGCGGCGGCCTACAAGGGGGCGCTGCTTTGGCCCTATGCCGTGGCCCCGGCGGTGGCCGGCGTGCTCTGGCTGTTCCTGTTCAGCCCGAGCAACGGCATCATCGCGCTGACGCTCAAGGCCATGGGCTACGACTGGAACCACGTGCTGAACGGCGGCCAGGCCATGCTGCTGGTCGTGGTGGCGGCCGCGTGGAAGCAGATCGCCTACAATTTCCTGTTCTTCCTCGCCGGCCTGCAGATGATCCCCAAGTCGCTGATCGAGGCGGCGGCGATCGACGGCGCGCGTCCGGGGCGGCGCTTCTGGACCATCGTCTTTCCGCTGCTCTCGCCGACCACCTTCTTTCTGTTGGTGGTCAACGTGGTCTACGCCTTCTTCGACACCTTCGGCATCATCCACGCGGTCACCTCCGGCGGCCCGGCGGGAGCCACCAACATCCTCGTCTACAAGGTCTACAGCGACGGCTTCGTCGGCCTCGATCTCGGCGGCTCGGCGGCGCAGTCGGTGGTGCTGATGGTCATCGTCGTCGCGCTGACCGTGGTCCAGTTCCGCTACCTCGAGCGAAAGGTGCAGTACTGATGGTCGAAAACCGCCCCTGGCTGGCCGCGTTCACCCACGCCGTGCTGATCCTGGGCCTGATCGTCATCTCGTTTCCGATCTATATCGCCTTCGTCGCCTCGACCCACCAGGTCGAGGACCTTATCGCCACCGTGCAGCCCTGGTTCGGGGACCAACTGATCGAGAACTACCTGACGGTCCTGCGCTCGGGCAAGGAAACGGCCGGCGGCGTCCCGGTCGCCACGATGATGTTCAACAGCCTGGTCATGGCCGTCGGCATCACCGTCGGCAAGATCGCGATCTCGATCATCTCGGCCTACGCGATCGTGTATTTCCGCTTTCCCCTACGGATGTTCTTTTTCTGGATCATTTTCCTTACGCTGATGCTGCCCGTGGAGGTGCGCATCCTTCCCACCTATAAGGTCGTGGTCGACCTCGGGCTTCTGAACTCCTATACCGGGCTGATCCTGCCGCTGATCGCCTCGGCCACCGCGACCTTCCTGTTTCGCCAGTTCTTCCTGGCCGTGCCGGACGAACTGGCCGAGGCCGCGCGCGTCGACGGCGCCGGTCCGATCCGCTTCTTCGTGACCGTGCTGCTGCCGCTTTCGCGCACCAATATCGCGGCGCTTTCGGTGATCCTGTTCATCTACGGCTGGAATCAGTATCTCTGGCCGCTGTTGATCACCACGGAGACCGACATGACCACCATCGTCATGGGCATTCAGCGCATGCTGTTCGTGGCCGACGCGGTTCCCGAATGGAATCTCACCATGGCCACGGCCGTCCTCGCCATGTTGCCGCCGGTCGTCGTGGTCCTGGTGATGCAGCGCCAGTTCGTCAAGGGGCTGGTGGAGACCGAGAAGTAGCGGCGCCAAGGGATGCGATCATGGCCGAGGTCAGTCTGCGCGACGTTGTGAAGTTCTATGGGGACACGCGGGTCATCCACAGCGTGAGCTGCGACATCGCGGACGGCGAGTTCGTGGTCATCGTCGGGCCGAGCGGATGCGGCAAGTCGACGCTGCTTCGGATGATCGCCGGGCTGGAGGCGATCACCGAGGGCCAGATCGTCATCGGCGGACGGGTCGTCAACGATCTGGAGCCGGCCGAGCGCGACATCGCCATGGTGTTCCAGAACTACGCGCTCTACCCGCACATGTCCGTCTACAACAACATGGCCTACGGGCTGAGGATCCGCCGCCTGCCAAGGGACGAGATCGACCGGCGCGTCAAGAAGGCGGCGAAGATCCTGGAGCTCGCCGACGAACTGCTCACGCGCAAGCCGCGGCAGCTCAGCGGCGGCCAGCGCCAGCGCGTGGCCATGGGCCGCGCCATCGTGCGCGAGCCCAAGGCGTTCCTCTTCGACGAGCCGTTGTCCAATCTGGACGCCAAACTGCGCGTGCAGATGCGCCTGGAGATCAAGAAGCTTCAGCAGGATCTCGGGGTCACCAGCGTCTACGTGACCCACGACCAGGTGGAGGCGATGACGCTCGGCCACCGCCTGATCGTGCTGAACGAGGGCGTGGTGGAACAGCTCGGCTCGCCGATCGAGCTGTACGAGCGTCCGGCCACGACCTTCGTCGCCGGGTTCATCGGCTCACCGGCGATGAACTTCCTCTCGGTGCGCATCGGCGCGGACGGCAAGGCGGTCGAGCTTCCCGGCGGCGACAGCCTGGTCCTGCCGCCCGGTCCCTTCGCCGCTCAGGCCGGACGACCCATGCGCCTGGGCATCCGCCCCGAGCACCTGGACTTGGCCGAGGACGGGCAGGGCTTGGCGCACCTGAGCGTGGAGGTGATCGAACAGCTTGGCGCGGATACCCTGATCCACGGACACTTCGGGAGCGACCGCACCGACCTGACCGTCCGCCTGCGGGGCACGATGGACCTGACGCCCGGGGACGTCCTGCCGTTGACGGTGCGGCCCGAGCACCTGCACCTCTTCGATCCCGATAGCGGGGCGCGGCTCGGCGACGGGGCGGGCGGATAACGTTGCCGGCCATCGGTCCTCCCGTTTCGGGCGGAGGCGAGCCCGTGAAGCTGATTCAGATATCCGACCTCCATTTCGTCCCGCCCGGCACCCGCCTGCTGGGCCTCGACCCGCGCGCCCGGCTGGAGGCCGCCATCGCCGACATCAACGCCAACCACGCGGACGCCGAGCTGTGCCTGTTCACCGGCGACCTGGTCGACCACGGCGCGCCCGAGGCCTACGCGGAATTGCGCGCGTGCCTGGCGGCGCTGCGCCCGCCCTACCGCCTGCTCATCGGCAACCACGACGACCGGGACAACTTCCGGCGCGCGTTCCCCGGGGCGCCGCGCGACGAGAACGGCTTCGTCCAATCCGTGGTGCGTTGTTCGGCCGGAGATCTGCTCCTGCTCGACACGCACGAGCCCGGCACCGGGGCCGGGTCGTACTGCCCCGAGCGCCAGGCTTGGCTGCGCGCGCGCCTGGCCGAGGCGGGCGAGCGCCCGGCCTACATTTTCATGCACCACCCGCCGTTCGACATCGGCTTGCCCAGCCTCGACCGCATCCGGCTGGAGGGCCCCGAAGGCTTCGCCGCGGCGCTCGAGGGGGCGCGGATCGCGCACATCTTCTTCGGCCACGTGCACCGGCTCGTGAGCGGGAGCTGGCGCGGCATCCCGTTCTCCGCCCTGCGCTCCACGGTGCACCAGGTGCCGCTCGACTTCGAGACCGAGGCGCCGGTGCCCTACAACTTCGAGCCGCCCGGCTACGCGGTCATCCTGCTCCAGGCCGACCGGGTCGTGGTCCATCATCACGACTACATGGACGAGACCCGCGCGGAGCCGGGGCGCGCGCGGTATACGCCGGCGCCGTAAATCGACCCTGGGCAGGGACCGGCCGCGCTCGTTTTCTCACGCCGCCGCGGGCAGGGCGAAGCCCATGGCATCGAGGTCGGCGAACAGGCGCGCCTCGTCCGCCGCGCCGAGCGGGACGAGCGGCGGCCGGACGCGGCGCCACGCGGGCGCGCCGCTGCGCCGGGCCAGCATCGCCTTCATCGCCGCGATCGGCGGGAACTTGCCGATCGTGCGGCGCAGCGCGCTCAGGCGCTCCTGCAGCGCCTCCGCGCCCTCGCCCTGCCATTCGGCGTAAAGCTCCGCCGTCTGCGGCGCGAGCACGTTGACGGTGGCCGACATGCAGCCCGGCCCGCCCAGGCGCAGGCTCGGCAGCAGGAACTCCTCCGAGCCGGCGAAGACGTCGAAGCCGGGGAAGGCCCTCAGCATGGCGGCGATGTTGTCCCAGTCGCCGGAGCTGTTCTTCAGCCCGACGACGGTGCGCGGGTAGGCCTCGATCAGACGCCCGACGAGGTCCAGACTCAGGTCCAGCCCGGTCATCTTGGGGAAGTGGTAGACGTAGAGCCGCAGGCGCGGATCGCCGACCCGCTCGATCGTCTCGGCGTAGGCGGCGAACAGGCCGTCGTCGCTCACCCCCTTGTAGTAGAACGGCGGCAGCACGAGCACGCCGGCGGCGCCGATCGCGATCGCCGTTTTCGTCAGGCGCACGGCGTCGGGGACCGCGCAGCAGCCGGTGCCGACGATCAGCTTGGCCGGCAGCTCGGTCCCGGCCAACGCCTCGAGCAGGGCCAAGCGTTCATCGAGCGAGAACGAGTTGGCCTCTCCCGTCGTGCCCAGGCACACGATGCCGTCGCAGCCGTGGAGCAGCAGCCAGCGGTAATGCCGCACCAGGGCCTCGTGGTCCGGGGCGAGGTCGTCCTCGAGCGGGGTCAGCGCGGCGGCGAACACGCCGCCGGGCCGCTCGGTTTCCCGTGCCGTCATGGCGCGATCCTCCCGTGGTGGCGCGGAAACTCTATAGCGCCCCCGGACGGCCCGCGACAAGGTTCGACCGCTGCGGCCGGTGCCGCCGATTGACGCTGGGCCGGGCGCGTTCCAGGATCGCGCGATGTCGTGGTCCCCGCCGCCGGGCGCCTACGGCGCGGCCGATCCGTTGTTCCTGCTCCTGATCGCGCTCGCCGTCGAAGCCTATCTCGGCGACCGGCCCCTGCGCCTGCGCTGGATGCCGAACCCCCGCCGCGCCGTGGCCGCCGCCGTGCTCGAGCTCGATCGCCGCCTCGACCGGCCCGAACGCGGCGCACGCGCCCTGCGGACGCGCGGGGCCGTCGTGGCCGCCGCGCTGGCGCTTGGCGCGCTCGGGCTCGGTTGGCTCGCGGCGCTGGTCACGCGCCACTATCCCTTCGCCTGGGTGGCCGAGTTGTTCCTGTTGATCCTGCTCGTCGAGCAGCGCGGCACGTGGCGGCACGCCGCGGCTCTGGGCGAGGCGCTTCGGGCCGGAAGCCTGGTGCGGGCGCGCGAGGCGCTCCGTCCGTTGGTCGTCGAACGCCTCGGGCCCGGCGAGCTCGACGCGCTCGGCGCCGCGGCGCTGGTCGAGGCGGCGCTGTCGGCGTTGGGGCGGCGCTTCGCCGCCCGGCTCGCCGGGCCGGTCTTCTGGTACGTGCTTCTCGGGCTGCCCGGACTGTTCCTGCAGCAGGCCGTCCTCGTCATGGCGGTCACGCTCGGCGCCGGCGCCGGGCCCTTCGGGGAGGCCGCGCGGACCCTCGCGCGCGCGGTCGCGTTCGTGCCGGGCTATCTTTCGGGGCTGGTGCTGGCGGCAGCGGCGGCGTTCGTGCCGGGCGGCCGTCCGGCGGCGGCCGCGCCCGGGGCGCTCGCCGGCCGGCTGGCGCCGTCCGGCGTGCTGGCGGCGGCGCTCGGCCACCTAGCGGCCGAGGCCCGGCTGAGCCGCGCGCTCGCCGCCTTCGCGGTCGCCTGCCTGATCAATGCGGGCCTGATCGCCGTCCTGGCGCTGGTGCGCCTCGGGCTGTGATCCGCGGCCGGCGGGCCCGGCCTACGGCAGGGCCTGGCGCAGCGGGTCGGCGTGCGGGTTGAAGAACTTGCGCTCGATCACGACGGCGCGCGGCGGGGCCGGGGAGCCGTAGTATTCGTCGTTCCACCGCTGCCGGCTGAACAGCTTCGCCCCTTCCAGGCCGCCGCCGCCGAACAGCCCCACCGCGCGCGAGAACGCGTAGATGTCGGCGCTGAAATGGGTCGTGGTGGGGGCCGCGGCCCCCGCGCCCCGCGGGCCGCGCGCGCCGCGGGCGGCGGGGCCGAGCTTGAATTCGTCGCGCAGCAGGGCCTCGACGGCGCCCTCGCTCATCACGGTGAAGACGACCTCGGAGACCTGGGCCCCGGCCTGCAGGCCGAAGCTGCCCGCGGCCAGCGTGTAGAAGGCCGGGGCGCTCCAGGTGCCGTCGGCGCCGCGCACCATGAGAACCCCGGAGCCGCCCTCGGCGCCGAAGATGAAGCTGCCTTTGACCAGCTCCGGAATGATCAGGACGCCGCGCGCCTTGGCCAAGAACTGCTTGAGCTCCGGCATATCCGGATCGGCGAGCATGCGTTCGAGGGAAAAGCGCGACTCCTCGACCAGTTCCTCACCCTTGGTTGCCGCGCCGGCGGGGCCGCCGGCCAGCGCGAGCAGCGCCACGGCCCCCGCCAGGGCCGCGAAGGCCCCGACGCGCCGGCCCGGCCGCTTCGGTACGATGCGTGACACGATCTTTACTCCGGTTCATGGGATCGACCTGCGCGCGATCCACTCGTTCGACCGAAATTCCGGTCCGATTCGCCTGTGCCGAGTCTAGCACGGAAGGCCGAGGAAGGAATCCGTTGCGTGCGCCGCCGGCCGGCGGCTCACGCTCCCGCGCCGGGCCCGGCGTTGATCATGCGCACCCGCCAGACGCCGTCGGCCTCGGGCGCGTGGCTGCCGGTCGGTCCGTGGATATGGTCGAGGCGGGTCAGGGTGCAGTTGTCGATCGTGATGGCCAGCGCCCGCTCGGGCGCCAGGGCCAGCGCCACCGCCAGCGCGGCGCGGATGGTGCCGGCGTGGCTGACCGCGACGATGTCCCGCCCCGCGTGCTCCCGGGACAGGCGCTCTATGGCCGCCGAGACCCGGCCGAGGAGGTCGACGAAGCTTTCGCCGCCGGGCGGCGCTTCCTCGGCCGGGGCGAGCCAGAAGCGGTGCCAGGCGCCGTCCCGGCGCGCCGCCAGCTCGTCGAAGGTCAACCCCTGCCAGGCGCCGAAGTGCTGCTCGGCGAGCGCCGGTTCGACCAGGCGCGCCCGCGCCGCGGCCCCGCGCAGGTGGGCGAGGATCGAGTCGGCGGTGCGCCGGGTGCGGCGCAGGTGGCTGGTCACCCACACCGCGTCCTCGGGCAGCACGCCGGCCAGGCGGCGGAACGCGTCGCGGTCGGAGCAGTCGCAGTCGTGGTCGTCCTGGCCGTAGATCCGCCCGCCGTGGCCGACGACGGGGGCGTGGCGGATCCACCACCAGCGCGTCGTCGCCGTCATGTCCCCGCCGCCGCGACGAGGAGCACCGCGACCTCCGCCACCTGCTCGACCGCGCCCAGCACGTCGCCGCTGTAGCCGCCGATCTGCGCGCGCGCGATCGACACGAGGATCGCCGCGCCGATCCCGGCCGCGACGAGCGCCAGGACCCCGCCGCCGAGCCCGAGCAGCGGCAGCGCGATCACCGCGCCGATCAGGAGCGCGGCGGCGGCGACGCCCGGTTGCGGGCGGCCGAGCGTGGCCGCCAGTCCGTCCGGCCGGGCCAGCGGGACCGCGGCCATGACCGCGGGCAGGGCGGCGCGCGCCACGGCGTGGGCGGCCACCAGCGCGGCCGCCACCGCGCCCGGCTCGGCCAGGGCGGCGAGCGCGCCGGCGCGGAGCGCGACCGAGAGGACGAGGGCGAGCGCGCCGAAGGCGCCGATGCCGCTGGCGCGCATGATCTCGAGTTTGCGCGCCCGATCGAAAGCGCCGCCGAAGCCGTCGGCCACATCCGCCAGGCCGTCCTCGTGGAAGGCGCCGGTGAGCAGGATCGTGGCCGCGACCGCAACGAGGCCCGACAGCGCCGCCGGCAGGCCCGCGGCATCGGCGATTGCGTAGGCCGCCGCGCCGGTCAAGCCGACGAGCGCGCCGACCAGCGGCATCGCGCGTCCGGCCCGGGCCGGATCCGCGCCGCGCAGGGGGGCGGCGCGCGCCACCGGCAGGCGGGTCAGCATGCCGAGCGCGGCCATGAGGTCGGTCCACCAGAGCGAGAGGTCGGCGGCGCGGCGCATGGCGGTTGCGGTGGTGGGCGAGATCATCCGCAAGGCTTTTCCTGTGGCCTTCGCCGGCCGGTTATAGGACAGTTTCGCCGCCGGGCAAATCGCGCCGGGGGGAGGAGCGGCCATGAGCGAAGCCACGGTGTCGAGTTTCGACGAGATCCGCGCGCTGCTCCGCGAGCTGCCCGGCCCGGACCTGGAGGCCGGATCGGCCGCGGCGACCCGTCAGGCGCAGCTAACCAAGCCGGCGGGCGCGCTCGGCCGGCTCGAGGAGCTGGCCGAGTGGCTGGCCGCCTGGCAGGGCCGCCACCCGCCGCGGGTCGAGCGCCCGCACACGGCGGTTTTCGCCGGCAACCACGGCGTCGCCGCGCGCGGCGTGTCCGCCTATCCGGCCGAGGTCACCAGGCAGATGGTCAGGAACTTCATCGACGGCGGCGCCGCGGTGAACCAGCTCTGCGCCGTGGCCCAATCGGACCTGCGCGTCTACGAGCTGGCGCTGGAGGAGCCGACCCGCGACTTCAGCGAGGCCTCGGCCATGGACGAGGCCGACTGCGCGCGCGCGATCGCCTACGGCATGATGGCGGTGGAGGAGGGCATCGACGTGCTCGCCCTGGGCGAGATGGGCATCGGCAACACGACCAGCGCCGCCGCCGTGTGCCACGCCCTGTTCGGCGGCCAGGCCCGGGACTGGGTCGGGCGCGGCACGGGCGTCGACGATGCCGGGCTGGCGCGCAAGACCGCCCTGATCGAGGCCGCGGTGGACCGGCACCGGGCGGCGATGAGCGACCCGCTCGAGGTCCTGCGCCGCCTCGGCGGCTTCGAGCTGGCGGCGATCCTGGGCGCGGTCATGGCCGCGCGGCTCGCGCGCGCGCCGGTCCTGCTCGACGGCTACGCCTGCACCGCCGCCGCGGCCGTGCTCTGGGCCATGGACAAGCGCGCCCTCGACCATTGCCAGGCGGCCCACGTCTCGGCCGAGCCCGGCCACCGGCGCCTGCTGGAGCGGCTCGGCAAGACGGCGCTGTTCGACCTCGGCATGCGCCTGGGCGAGGCCACGGGCGCGGTGCTCGCCATCCTGCTGCTCAAGGGTGCGTGCGCCTGCCACAACGACATGGCGACCTTCGCCGAGGCCGGCGTCAGCGGACCGGCTTAGATCTTTCGGGGACGGTATACTTAATTAATAAGGGGACAGTATACTTAATTTTTCGAATTAAGTATACTGTCCCCGAATAATTCCGCGCGCTATTCGCCGACCTGGAGCAGGAGGCCGCGCCGGCGCGCGACGTGGAAGGCGTAGAGGAACAGGGCCGCGCCGACGCTCAAATAGACGAGATCCAGGGCGGCGGCGTGGACCAGCAGGTCGGGCCGGAAGCGGCCGTCGAGCAGGATCGCGCGCATGCCCTCGAACACCGGCGCCGTGGGCAGCGCCCAGGCCAGCGGCTGCAGCCACGCCGGCAGGACCGAGACCGGGTAGTAGATGGCGCTGACCGGCGCGATCAGGAAGATCGCGAGCCACGCGGTGCTCTCCGCGCCCAGACCCACGCGCAGGATGAGCGCGCACACCATCATGCCGATGGTCCAGCCCATGACCAGCAGGGTGGTGAAGAAGGCGACGAGCGGCAGGCCGAGCTCGAAGACCGAGACCTGGTAGAACACGATCGCCAGGCCGGCCGCCGGCAGCACGCCGATCAGCGTGCGGATCAGGCTCATGGCCATGAGCGAGAGCAGGAACTCGACGGGGCGCAGGGGACTGACCGAAAGGTTGGCCAGGTTGCGCGACCACACCTCCTCCAGGAACGACAGGCTGAAGCCGAGCTGCCCGCGGAACAGCACGTCCCACAGCAGGGCCGCGGAAATGAGCACGCCGGCCGCCTGGGCGATGTAGGAGCTGTTGGTGAGCAGGAACCGCGTGATGAAGCCCCAGAGGATCATCTGGATCGTGGGCCAGTACATCAGCTCGAAGACGCGCGGCCAGGAGGTACGCAGCAGATAGACGTGGCGCAGGACCATGGCGCCGACCCGCCCGGCCGCGGCCGCGCGCGCGTGCGCCGCCCCCGCGCTCACCGCGCCACCGCCCGAAAGTCGGCCTCGGGCGCCGGCCGGGTCGTTGCGCCCTTGCGGGCGATGTCGAGGAAGACCTCTTCCAGGTCGTTGCGGCCGTAGCGGCGAATCAGGTCGCGCGGCGGCCCCTCGTCCACGATGCGGCCGCAGCGCATCATCAGCACGAAATCGCTCATCCGCTCGACCTCCGCCATGTTGTGCGTGGCGAGCAGGATCGCGGCGTTGCTTCGGGCCTGATAGGCCTGCAGGTACCCGCGCACCCAGTCGGCGGTATCCGGGTCGAGCGAGGCGGTGGGCTCGTCGAGCAGGAGCGCCTCGGGCTCGTTGACCAGCGCCTTGGCGAGCGATACGCGCGTTTTCTGGCCCGCCGACAGGTTGCCGCTGCGCTGCTTGAGCAGCCCGGCCAGGTCCAGTTCCTCGGCGAGCGCCCGCACCCGCCGGCTCGGCTCGGGGACGCCGTACAGGCGGGCGAAGAAGCGCAGGTTCTGTCCCACCGTGAGCCTGCGCGGCAGATCCACGTAGGGCGAGGAGAAGTTGATCCGGCCGAGGACGCGGTGCCGGTGGCGGGCCATGTCCTCGCCCAGGACGCGCACGCTTCCGGCGCTCGGCAGCACCAGGCCGAGGAGCATCGAGATCGTCGTCGTCTTGCCGGCGCCGTTCGCGCCCAGGAGCGCGACGGTCTGGCCGCGCGCGACGGCGAACGAGACATCCTCGACGGCGGCGACGCCGTTGAAGACCTTGCTCAGCCGCTCGACCTCGATGACGTTGTCAGGCACCCGAATGATATGGCGACGACGGCCCGCGATGGCCAGAGGCGATGGCCAGGGGCGATGGCCGCCAAGGGGCCTCAGCCGCGCCGGCCCTCGGCGCGGCTGGCGGCCCGGTGGCGCTTCATGGCGTCGGCCATGGCCTGCGTCGATTGCTCGCGGCTGACGCTCTGGCTCAGGATTTGGTCGATGAGGTGGCCCTGGTAGAGCATCACGCCCAAAGTGCGGCCCACCTCGAGCGCCCGCTCGGAGTCGCAGCGGGCCAGGATCAAGCGTCCCTGTCCGACGTTGTGGGCCGCCTGGCGCAGGGAGTCGCCGTCCACCCCGCCCAGCTGGCCTTCCAGTTCGCCGCTCCAGAAAAGCTTCACGAGATCGAAACCGAGCCGTTCGCGCTCGATCAGCGGCAGCGACAGGTGCGTCATGCCGTCGAGGCAGAAGCGGTAGCCGCGCTCGCGCAGGAAATTGCGCGCGAACAGGAAGTTGCCGAGGTCGGCGAAGACATCGAACAGGCCCAGCTCGATCACGATCGTGCGGCGCACCGTGGTGCTGAGCGCTTCGTCGAAATCCAGAAACTCCGGCGACAGCAGGGTGCCGACGTTGAGATTCAGGCTGAAGTTCTGTCGCAGCGTGGCATCGTCGTTGCGCGCGAGGTGGGCGATGACCCGTCGGTCCAGGTGCCGGGTCAGGTCCTGAAACAGCCAGCGGTTGGCGTGGATGTCGATGCCGGGAAGCAAGGTGCTCCGGAACGCCTCGATCGAGGTGTAGATCTCGAAGAAGACCGGCTGCGGCTTTTGACCGGACGCCACGGCGCAGACCGCCTGCCGGCGGATCAGGCCCGACAGGTCGGCCCGGGCGATCGCCCTCTGGGCGGCGCCCAGGTCGGCGGCTTCGAGCGGCCGCGCGCCGTCGCGCCTGCCCTGGGATTCGGCCCGTCCATCACCCGCATCGGCCAGGTGCGCGGCGCGCGCGCCGACCATCCGCTCGGCCAGGGCGCGGAGTTTGACGTAGTCGTGCTCCAGGTCGAACCACTCGCAAAAAGGCGCGCTGTCTTCGTCGTTCGCCTTGAGCAGCGGGTCCTCGCTGAACAGGTAGCGCAGCCGGACCACGAAGGGCTCGATGTCCTCGACGCCGGCGCCCTTGCAGATGACGACCAGATCGTCGTTGGACAGCTTGAACTGGGCGCCGTCGATGTTCTGGAGCAGCGCATCGAAGGTAAGGGCGGCGACCCGCAAATGATGGCTGCGCCGATTGTGCGACCGCAGGTTGGACAGCCGGACGTGGACCGCCCTTCGCCCCGCCCTGTGCTTTGCGAGGCGCTCCACGTAGTCCAGGAACGCGGCCTCCTGGTTGATCGACGCGGGCGGCGCGGAGGAATTCATTGCATCGGCGCCCTTTTTTCCTGGCGTAACGGGTGGGGCTGATAGGTGGCGTGCGCCAGTGTGCCGGCGTTATGGTTGAAAATCCCTTAAATCGGCGCATGTTTTCACTCTCGGCATGCGCCGCGCCGCCCCGGACGGCGCGGCGGGTGAGCCGATCGAGGAGGCGCTCGTGGCCCCAACGTCGTTCGCCAGCGGCCAGACCCGGGACCCGCCCGCGCCCTCCGTGCCCGCGGGCACCCGGGTCTACGCGATCGGCGACAGCCACGGCTGCGCCGACCGGCTGCGCGCGCTGCACGAGGCGATCCTCGAGGATTCGGGGCAGCCGGACGCGCCCGAACCGCGGGCCCCGCGCCGGGTCGCCGTTTACCTGGGCGACTACGTCGACCGGGGCCCGAACCCGCGCGACGTCCTCGATGTCCTGATCGAGGAACCGCTGCCGGGATTCGAGAGCGTTCACCTCCTGGGCAACCACGACGCCTTCATGGCCGGCTTCCTGGAGGGCACCGGCGACCTCGCGCTGTGGATGATCAACGGCGGCGCTGCGACGCTGCGCAGCTACGGCATCGGTTCCCTGGCCGTCCACGGCGGGGCGCCCGGCCTGCGCGCCGCGCTCGAGGCCCGCGTGCCGGCGGAGCACCGCCGCTTCCTGCGCAACCTGCGCCTCAGCCACGTCGAGGGCGATTACCTCTTCGTCCACGCCGGGATTCGCCCGGGCGTGCCCCTCGAGGCCCAGGATCCGTACGACCTGCTGTGGATCCGCGAGCCGTTCCTGAGCTCCGAGGCCGACCACGGCAAGGTCGTGGTCCACGGCCACACGCCGGCCGGGGCGCCCGTGGTGCGCGCCAACCGGATCGGCATCGACACGGGCGCCTGCTTCGGGGGCCGCCTGACGGCGCTCGTTCTGGAGGGCGGCGCGCGGCGCTTCCTGCACGCCTGAGGGCCGGCCGCTCTAGGCGATCAGCTCGGCGACATAGCCGGGCAGGGCGAAGGCGCCAACGTGCACCTCGGGGGTATAGTAGCGGGTCGCGATCCCCGCCGCGTCGTAGCGGGCGCGCAGCACGTCGGCCGGGGTCCGGCGCAACGCGGCGTTGTCGGTGCCCCAACCGAAGGCCATCGGCCCGCCCACGTAGGTGGGCACCGTCGCCAGGTAGCAGGTGGCATCGGCGAACAGCGGCCGCAGGCAGCGCAGCGTGCCGGTCAACTCGGCGCCCTGCAGGAACGGCACCCCGTTCTGGGTGACCAGGACGCCGCCCGGCGCCAGGCAGGCCTTGCAGCCCTGATAGAAGCGCTCGGTGAACAGCGCCTCGCCCGGCCCGATGGGGTCGGTCGAGTCGACGATGATGACGTCGAAACGCCGTTCGCACCGGGCGACGTACTCGACCCCGTCGGCGATCACGAGCTCGGCGCGCGGCTCGTCGAAGGCGCTCCCGCAGATCGAGCCCAGGTACTCCCTGCTCAGCTCGATCACGCCCGGGTCGATCTCGACCATGGTCACCCGCTCGATGCTCCGGTGCTTGAGGGCCTCCTCGAGCATGCCCCCGTCGCCGCCGCCCACGATCAGCACCGCGCGCGCCGCGCCGTGGGCGAGGATCGGCACGTGGGTGAGCATTTCGTGATAGATGAACTCGTCCCGCTCGGTCGTCTGCACGACCTCGTCGAGCGTCAGCACGCGGCCGAAGCTTTGGTTCTCGAACAGAACGATGCGCTGGTACGGGGTCCGGCTGTCGTAGAGGATCCGGTCCGCCTTCAGCCTGACCCGCATATCCTCGTGCAGCGTCTCCTCGACCCAGCGGGTCACGAGGCCCGCCCCCGCAGGTGCTCCTCGACCGCCAGACGGCCGGGGCGGAACGCCCGCCGCAGCACCTCGACCGCCTCGTGCGGCCGGGTGTCGCCGCACATGAAGACGTCCAGCGCCGCGTAGCCGTGCTCCGGCCAGGTGTGGACGCTGATGTGCGACTCGGCCAGCACCGCCACGCCCGAGATGCCGTGGTTCGGCGTGAAGCGATGGAGATGCATGTGCAGCAGGGTGGCCCCGGCCGCCGCCACGCAATCCCTCAGCGTCGCCTCGACGTGCGCGAGGTCGTCCAGCCGCTCGGCGTCCCACAGGTCGACGATGAGATGCGTGCCGGCGTAACGCACCCCGTCGCGTTCGATGAAAAAGTCCTCGCGCTCGTCCTTGGCCGGTGCGGTGCGGCCGCCGGACGCGGCGTCTCCTCGGGCGGTGCTTGAATCATGATCCAAGTCCATCCCCAATTGAAAGAGGGCGTGAACACGCGACATCGCTGCGCCTCCCCAACCAGAAGATGTCCAGGGGCATGCCGGGCGCATGCCAGCTGCATGGATGATACATATGGGACAAGAGGCGCGCATATGAAGAATTGTCCGGCGGATTGCAAGCGGAATTTCAGCGGCCGCGCCGAAGGGCCGGAGTCCGCCGCGCACGCGGCCCCCGGCGCGGCCCCCGGAGCGCGCCTCCCCCGGCCGACGCGCGGTCTGCCGGCCCCGGTTTCGCTTGCGCCCCTGGGGCGGATGCATTAGGCGAACGGGCGGCACAGCGGAGGGAGGGCGCGCCTTGGACAAGACCGACCTCGACGCCTTCTTCGAGGCCGAGTTCGCCGCGCACGCGGCGGTCGCCGCGGCGACCCGGGCCGCGCTGGCCGAGCCGTTCGCCCGCCTCGTCGAACGCGCCGCGGAGAGCATCCGCCGGGGCGGCAAGATCCTGCTGTTCGGCAACGGCGGCAGCGCCGCGGACGCGCAGCACCTGGCGACGGAGCTGACCGTGCGTTACCTCACCGACCGGGCGCCGATCGCCGCGCTGGCGCTGACCACCGACACCTCGGCGCTCACCGCGATCGGCAACGACCTCGACTTCGACCAGGTCTTCGCGCGCCAGATCCTGGCGCTCGGCCGCGCCGGGGACGTGGCGATCGCCATCACCACCTCGGGCCGCAGCCGCAACGTGATTCTGGGGCTGCGGGCGGCGCGCGACCTGGGCCTCCTGCCCGCCGCGCTCACCGGCGGGAACGGCGGCGACCTCGTCGGCCTGGCCGACCCGATCCTGATCGTGCCCTCGAAGGCCACCGCGCGGATCCAGGAGATGCACATCACCCTGGGCCAGATGTTCTGCGGCGCGCTGGAGCGCGCCCTGGGACTGGCCTGAGCGCCGGCGCGCCATGCCGGCCGGCAACCGCACGCCATGACCGACAACGCCGACCTCGCCGCCTGTCTGGACGCCTTCGCCGGGGCCCGCGTGCTCGCCGTGGGCGATGTCATGCTGGATCGTTTCGTCTACGGCAAGGTCGAGCGCATTTCCCCGGAAGGGCCGATCCCGGTGCTGCAGATCGAGCGCGAGGCGGCGATGCTGGGCGGGGCCGGGAACGTGCTGCGCAACATGGCCGCGCTCGGCATTCGCTCCACGTTCCTGGCCGTGGTCGGCGACGACGCGGCCGGGCGCCAGGTCCGCGCCCTGGCCGAGGCCGAGGCGGGCGCGGGCTGCCGGTTGATCGTTCAGGCCGACCGCCCGACCACGATCAAGGAGCGCTTCATCGCCGCCGGGCAGCAGCTTCTGCGCACCGACCGGGAGACGGCCCGCCCGCTCGCCGCGCACACGGCGCGGGCGCTCGTCGAGGCGGCCCGGGCCGCGCTCGCCGCGCCCGAGGGCCCGCCGGGGGCGCTGGTGCTGTCGGACTACGGCAAGGGCGTGCTCGCGCCGGCGACGGTCGCCGCCCTGATCGAGGCCGCGCGCTCGGCCGGACGGCCCGTGGTCGTCGACCCCAAGGGGCGCGATTTCACCGCCTACCGGGGCGCCACGGTGGTGACGCCCAACCGGCGCGAGCTGCACGAGGCGACGGGGCTGCCCACCGCCGGCGACGATGGGGTCGTGGCCGCCTGCCGCGCGGTGATCGAAACCGCGGGCGTCGCCGGCGTGCTGGCGACCCGCAGCGAGCAGGGCATGACGCTGGTGAGCGCGAGGTCCACGGACGACGGCATCGAGGCCCGGCATTTCCCGGCCGAGGCGCGCGAGGTCTTCGACGTCTCCGGCGCCGGCGACACCGTGGTCGCGGTCGTCGCCACGGCGCTGGCCGCCGGCATCGACCTGGCGCGCGCGGCCCGGCTGGCCAACGTCGCCGCCGGCATCGTGGTCGGCAAGCTGGGCACCGCGGTCGCCCGCCCCGCCGAGATCCTGCACGCCCTGCACGCGTCCGACTTTCTGGCCGCCGAGGCCAAGGTGGTCGATTTCGAGGGCCTGCTCGAGCGCGCCGGCCGGTGGCGCGGCGCCGGCCTGCGCGTGGGTTTCACCAACGGGTGCTTCGACCTGCTGCATCCCGGTCATGTCGCGCTGCTCGCCCAGGCGCGCGGCGCCTGCGACCGGCTCGTCGTCGGGCTGAACGGCGACGCCTCGGTGCGCCGGCTCAAGGGCGAGGGCCGCCCGGTGCAGTCGGAGGCGGCGCGCGCCGCGGTCCTGGCCTCGCTCGCCAGCGTCGATCTCGTGGTGATCTTCGCCGAGGACACGCCGCTCAGGCTGATCGAGGCGCTGCGCCCCGAGGTCCTGGTCAAGGGCGCCGACTACGCGCTCGACGAGGTGGTCGGCGCCGACCTCGTGCAGGGCTACGGCGGGCGCGTCATGCTGGCCGAGCTGGCGCCCGGTTACTCGACCACGGGGACGATCGAGAAGCTATCGGGCTAGAGCGGATCGTGATTGATTGGAACCACTTCGCGGCTCCAATCAATCACGTGA
>JBHHZJ010000047.1:0-26457 GCA_046758005.1 Kiloniellaceae bacterium | reverse complement strand
TGCGCGAAATGGGCAAAGCGGCGCCGTATGCGCAAAGCCGGCCGCTGGCCATCGAGGAGCTGGATCTCGACGGGCCCGGCGAGGGCGAGGTCTTGGTGCGCGTCAAGGCGGCGGGCCTATGCCATTCGGACTTATCGGTGATCGACGGCAATCGACCGCGGCCAACGCCTATGGCGCTCGGCCATGAAGCCGCCGGTATTGTTGAAGAAACTGGCCGGGGCGTGAACGATCTCAGGCCCGGCGATCACTTGGTCATGGTATTCGTCCCGAGCTGCGGCCACTGCCTACCCTGCATGGAAGGGCGCCCGGCGCTTTGCGAGCCGGGCGCGGCAAGCAATGCCGCGGGCCAATTGCTCTCCGGCGCCCGGCGCTTCAGTCTCGGCGGAAAGCCTGTGCACCATCACGTGGGCGTCTCCGCTTTCAGCGAGCATACCGTGGTCTCCCGCCGGTCGCTGATCAAGATCGACCAAAGCCTGTCACTCGACGAAGCGGCGCTGTTCGGCTGCGCCGTGTTGACCGGCGTGGGGGCGGTGGTCAACACGGCCCAGGTCCGGCCCGGCGCGAGCGTGGCGGTGGTGGGGCTCGGCGGTGTCGGGCTCAACGCCCTGCTCGGCGCTCATCTGGCCGGGGCCCAGCGGGTCCTGGCGATCGACATCCATGACGACAAGTTGGCGCTGGCGCGCCAATTGGGCGCCACGGACACCTTCAACGCGACCGACCCGGACTGTGTCGATCAAATCCGCGAGGCCACGGGCGGCGGCCTGGATTACGCTTTCGAAATGGCCGGCTCGGTACAAGCCATGGATACCGCCTACCGCGTCACGAAACGGGGCGGCACGACGGTGACCGCGGGACTATCCCATCCCGAGCACAAGTTCCAGGTCCAGCACGTCGGTCTGGTCGCCGAGGAACGCACCGTCAAGGGAAGCTACATCGGAAGCTGCGTCCCGCTGCGAGATATCCCGCGTTTCATTTCGCTCTACCAACAGGGCCGGCTGCCGGTGGACCGGCTGTTGAGCGACCGCATCGGGTTTGACGACCTCAACGCCGCCTTCGACCGCCTCGCCGGCGGTCATACCGTGCGGCAGATTCTCATGCTGTAGGGGTGTGTAGCGATGAGCGCCCGAGGCGACTCGGGCGCTCATCGGGATCAGATGTTGTTCTTGCCCATCTGGTCGGCGACGTAGTCCGCCTGGCGGATCGCCAGGGTGACGATGGTCAGCGTCGGGTTCTCCGCGCCGCCGGTCGTGAACTGGCTGCCGTCCGAGATGAACAGGTTCTTGATGTCGTGGGTCTGCCCGAACCGATTGCACACGCCGTCGCGCGGGTTCTCGCTCATGCGGCAGGTGCCCAGGTTGTGGGTCGAGGGATAGGGCGGCACCTCGAAGGTCTTGAGCGCGCCCACCGCCTGGTACACCGCCGAGCCCTGCTTGTAGGCGTGGTTGCGCATGGCCACGTCGTTGGCGTGGTCGTCGAAGTGCACGTTCGGCACCGGAAGGCCGTACTGGTCCTTCTCGCTTCCGTGCAGGGTGACCGCATTGGATTCTTGCGGCATGTCCTCGCCGACCAGCCACATCCCGGCCATATGGTCGTACATGTCCATGGCCGCCGTGAACTCGCGGCCCCAGGCGCCGGGATTCAAGAAAGCGGCCATGAACGGCACGCCGAGCGACAGCGTCTCCATCTCGTAGCCGCCGACGAAGCCGCGGCCCGGGTCGTTGCCGCTCTCGTCGGTGACGATTCCGGCCATTGTGGTGCCGCGGTACATGTTGACCGGCCTGTCGAAGATCGCATAGACCGAACCGGTCATGTGGCGCATGTAGTTCTTGCCCACGTGCCCCGAGGAATTGGCCAGGCCGTCCGGGAACCGCGCGTTGGCGGAGTTGAGCAGGAGGCGCGGCGTCTCGATCGAGTTGCCGGCCACGCACACCACGCGCGCCTTCTGGACGTGCTGCTTGCCGTCCTTGTCGGCGTAGAGCACGCCGGAGACCTTGCCGGACCCGTCGGTCTGGATCTGGAGCACGTGCGATTGCGGGCGCAGGTCCAGGTTGCCGGTCGCCTCGGCCTTGGGGACCTCGCTATAGAGCGTCGACCACTTGGCGCCCGACTTGCAACCCTGGAAGCAGAAGCCGATCTGCCAGCAGGAGTCCCGCCCGTCGCGCGGCCGGCTGTTGATGCCCATGCGCCCGGTGTGAACGTTCTTGTAGCCGAGCCGCTTGGCGCCGGCGTACATCACCTTGAAGTTGTTGTTGCCGGGCAGGCCGGGAATGCCGTGCGTGCGGGTCACGCCGATCCTGTCCTCGGCCTTGGCGTAATAGGGATCGAGCTCCTTCAGCGTGAGCGGCCAGTCGAGCAGGTTGGCGCCCGCAATGTCGCCGTAGGTCGTCCTGACCTTGAACTCGTGCTCCTGCAAGCGCAGCGAGGCCCCGGCCCAGTGGACGGTCGAGCCGCCGACGGTCTTGCAGATCCAGGCCGGCAAGCCGCCGAAGTCCTTGGCCACGCGCCAGGTGCCCGAGGTGGTCCGCTTGTCCAGCCACGAGAGCTGGCCGAAGGCGGCCCACTCGTCGTTCTGGAAGGTCTCGAGCGACTCGCGCTTGCCCGCCTCGAACAGGATGACCTTGATGCCCTTCTGGCACAGCTCGTTGGCGAGCGTCCCGCCGCCGGCGCCGGAGCCGACGATCGCGACCGCCGAGGAATCGTTGAGGTCGATTTTAGCCATGGTTCCGTCCTCCCTTCCTCAGCCGGCCTTGGGGCTGGCGTCTTCCGGCGGCTGCGGCAGCCAGTTCAGATCGTCGAAGCCGCGATCGATGTAGCCTCCGAACTGGAACGACGGGCCCTCGTAGCCGAAATGCCGCCATGCCAGCGGGTTGTTGTAAAGCGAGACCACCGTCTGCCCGCGCACCTTCTGGAAGAACGCGCTGTCCTGGATGCCGGTCAGGACCTCGAGCTGATAGCCCTCGGAAAGGTCGAGCCACTTGATGCCCTTGGCCTTGTCCAGGCCCGCGACCCCTTCGCTCAACAGCCGGGCCACGTCCTTGTCGGCGCCGGCCGCGCCGTCCAGGTCCTCGACCACGCGGGCGTAGTACATGTCGCCCAGCGTGTCGTGCGGGTAGAGCCGCCGGGTCATGACGAGCAGGCTCCGCGCCGTGTGCTCGTCGAGCGCGGAAAGCTGCAGCGCCCAGGCGCCGTCCGGCGCCACCAGGACCGCGCCCGAGGCGGCCGCGGCCACGCCGGCCGCCGCCAGGCCGCTCGTCTGCAGGAACTGGCGGCGGTTCATGCCTTTCTTTTTCATGTCGTTACCTCCTCTGTCCTCGATCTTGTTCGTCGTCGCGCGCGGGCCGCGCCTAGCGGTAGCGGCCGTGCCGCTCCAGGACCTCGATCTTGTAGCCGTCCGGGTCCTGGACGAAGAAGAAACGCGCCATCAGGGCGCCGTTGCGGTGGAACTCCTTCACGTCGCCGGGCCTGAGGTTCAGTTTCGCGAAGCGCTCGTGCTCGGCGCGCACGTCGTCGACGCACACCGCGACGTGGCCGTAGCCGTCACCGTGGCTGTAGGGCTCGCTGCGGCCCTTGTTCACGGTGAGCTCGATCTCGAAATCGTTCTCGTCGTTGCGCAGGTAGGCGAGCGTGAAGTCGTCGAAGTCGAACCGGTCGGCGACCTTGAGGCCGAACGCCTTGTCGTAGAAGTCGATCGAGCGATCCAGGTCGAGGACCCGGATCATGGTGTGGATGGCCTTGGCCATGGGCGCGCTCCCCGCCTCCCCCGTCCGTTCCGGAACCCGTGGTGATCGTTCTAGCCTAACCCCGGTGGCCGCGACCGTGGTGGTAACCGGTTACTACAGCCCGCCCGGGGCCGGCCCCGCGGCCGGGAACTCAAACGGCGGCGGGCTCCAGCGGCGCCTCGCTCAGCCCGGCCATCATGTCCGGGCGGCGCAGATAGAGCACGCAGGCCACGCGCAGGAGCGAGGTGAAGTTGGAGATTCCCCCATGCAGCTCCTGCACCTCGCCGTAAAGGGTCGAGAGGAAGCGCGGTGTCGTCATGTCCTGGCGCCGCGCGATCTCGTCCAGGATGTCCCAGAACGCGGCCTCCAGCCGGATGCTGGTGGCATGGCCATCCAGACGGACCGAGCGCGCGATGTGGGCGTAGGTGGCCGGGTCCTGCCCGGCGAAGATCTGGCACATGGCGTGTCCTCCCCGTCGCGAACCCGGCGCCGCTCAAACCCGGATCGTTGTTCCTTGTTGCCGGGCGCGAAATGCATTTCAGGCTTCCTTTGAACGCCGATCATACCACCAATTGCGGCGGCATGTGATAGCTTGGCGCCGGCGGACCCGGGCGCGCGTATTTTCTGTTGCCGCCCCTGGGCCAGTTTGGAAACATGCCCCCAAGGGATCCGACGCGGACAGACAGTCGTTTTGATTCTGGCAAATAACACCGGGAGGGGTGCATGACGGCGAAGGAGGCTTCAGCGGCGCGATGCGCCGTGCTCGTCGGTCCGTACACGAGCGGCAAGACGACGCTGATGGAGGCCATGCTGTACGGGGCCGGGGCGATCCACCGCAAGGGATCGGTGCCGCAGGGCAATACGGTCGGGGACCCCTCGCCGGAGGCCCGCCAGCGGCAGATGAGCGTCGAACCCAACGTCGCCCACTGCGAGTATCTCGGCGAGCGTTGGTCGATCATCGACTGTCCCGGTTCCGTCGAGCTGGCCCAGGACCGCAACGCCGCCCTGACCGCGGCCGACGTGGCCGTCGTGGTCGCCGAGCCGGAGCCCGGGCGGGCGCTGACCCTGGCGCCGCTGTTCAAGGTGCTCGACGACTTCAAGGTCCCGCACATCCTCTTCGTCAACAAGATGGACAAGGCCGCGGCGCGCGTGCGCGAGCTGCTGGAAGCGCTCCAGGCGGTGTCCTTCAAGCCGCTCGTGCTGCGCCAGGTGCCGATCCGCGAGGGCGAGCACATCAGCGGCTTCGTCGACCTGGCGAGCGAGCGCGCGTACCGCTACAAGGATGGCGCGCCCTCCGACCTGATCGAGATGCCCGAGGCGGTGAAGGAGCGCGAGGGCGAGGCGCGCCAGGAGATGCTGGAGTACCTGGCCGACTTCGACGACGCGCTGCTGGAGCAGCTGCTCGAGGACAAGATCCCGGCGCCGGCCGAGATCTACGGCCAGCTCACCAAGGACCTGCGCGAAGACCTGATCGTCCCGGTGCTGTTCGGCTCCGCGGAGCTGAGCCACGGCATCACGCGCCTGTGGAAGGCGCTGCGCCATGAGGCGCCGCAGTCCACCGCCACAGCCGCGCGTTTGGGCATCCCTGCCGGTTCGGACTTCGCCGCTTCCGTCATCCGCGTCTTCCATCAGGCGCACACCGGGAAGCTGACGCTGGCGCGCGTCTGGCACGGCAAGGCGAGCGACGGCATGACCCTGGGCGGCGAGCGGGTCTCCGGGCTGTACCGGCTGATGGGCGCCGAGAACCACAAGATCGCCGAGGCCGGCGCCGGGGATTTGGTCGCCTTCGGCCGCCTGGAGGAACCGCAGGCCGGCGAATTGCTCACGCCTGCGGGCCGCGTGAGGGACTCCGGCATGATGTGGCCCAAGACGGCCAAACCCGTGTTCGCGCTGGCGGTCACGCCGAAGAACCGGCAGGACGAGGTCAAGCTGACGGGCAGCATCGCCAAGCTGATCGAGGAGGACCCCTCGCTGGTGCTGGATCACGACGCCGACACCAACCAGATGCTGCTGTGGGGCCAGGGCGAAATCCACCTGCAGCTCGCCGTCGAGCGGCTGAGGAGCAAGTACAACGTCGAGGTCGAAGTGGCGCGCCCGCAGACCGCCTACAAGGAGACCATCCGCAAGGGCACGAAGCAGCACTCGCGCTTCAAGCGCCAGACCGGCGGCCACGGCCAGTTCGGCGACGTCCATATCGAGATACGCCCGCTGCCGCGTGGCACCGGGTTCGAGTTTACCGACAAGATCGTGGGGGGTGCGGTGCCCAAGCAGTACATCCCGGCGGTCGAGGCCGGTACCAAGGAGTACCTCCAGCGCGGCCCGCTCGGCTTCCCGGTGGTCGACGTCGCGGTCACCCTGTACGACGGCCAGTACCACTCGGTCGACAGCTCAGATCAGGCCTTCAAGACGGCCGGCCGCATGGCCATGTCCGAGGGCATGCCGAATTGCGCCCCGGTGCTGCTCGAGCCGATCTACGAGGTCACCATCTCCGTGCCGTCGGAGTTCACCTCCAAGATCCACGGCTTGGTCAGCGGCCGCCGCGGCCAGATCCTCGGCTTCGAGCCCAGGGCCGGCTGGGACGGTTGGGACAATCTCAGGTGCCAGATGCCGCAGGCGGAGCTGCGCGACCTGATCGTCGAGTTGCGCTCGCTGACCTTCGGCGTGGGCAGCTTCGAGTGGAAGTTCGATCACCTGCAGGAGCTGACCGGCAAGCTCGCCGAAAAGGTGATTCAGGAACGCCAAGAGACCCTGGCGGCGCAATAGGGCCGGCCGGGGGAGGGCGGAGCGCGCCGATGTCGCCGGAGGACCGCCAGCGCGCGGGGGCGCTGCTTCTCGCCGCCCGCCGCAACCGGAGTCCGATCCTCGACCTGCCCGACGGTTGCCGGCCGCGCGACCTCGCGGAGGCCTATGGGATCCAGAACGCCTTCGTGGACGCCATGGGCGGCGATCTGGCCGGATTCAAGATCGGCGCCACCAGCCGGAGAGCCCAGGACTTCCTCGCGGTCGAGCGTCCGTTCTTCGGCTGCATGTCCCGCGCCGGTGTGCACGCCAGCCCGGCGACCCTGTCCGCCGGGCGGTTCATCTTCCGCTTGATCGAACCCGAATTCGCCGTGCGCCTCGGCGCCGACCTTCCGCCGCGGGCCGCCCGCTATGGCCGGGATCAGGTCGCCGCGGCGGTGGCCGGCGTGCATCCCGGCTTCGAGGTCGTGACCAGCGCCTTCGGCGAGGCCTGGACCGAGGTGGGTGCGCTCGCCCTTATCGCCGACAACGGGGTGCACGGCGCCTTCGTCCTGGGGCCCGGGACCGACGACTGGCGCGCGCTCGACCTGGCCGCGCACGGGGTGACGTTCCGGCGCAACGGGCGGGAGGAGGGCACGGGACGCGGCGCCAACGCCCTCGGCCACCCGCTCGACGCGCTCGCCTGGCTGGCCGGCCAGGACGTGCGCGGCGGTCGTGGCCTCAAGGCCGGCGACTTGGTGACCACCGGCGTGGTGACCCCGTTCATCTACGCCGAGGCCGGCGACGACCTGGTCGCCGATTTCGGCGCCCTCGGCGAGGTTCGACTCGACTTCACACCCTGAGCGCGGCCTCCCGGGGCGATTACAGCCGGGCCCCGAGCCGGCGCGGATTAAATTAGAATTATTCTAAAAATATCTTGAATCATCTGGACGGAAAGACAATTTATTGTCTTACCGAGCTTCATCCGCGAGACGGCGGACGGCACAAGGCAGAGACGAGGAGGATCAGATGGACATCGATACGGGCATCCCCGCCGCGCAGCGCAGGGTCATCGCGGACGGCCTGTCCCGGCTGTTGGCGGACACCTACACCCTGTACCTGAAGACCCACAACTTTCACTGGAACGTCACCGGCCCGATGTTCCAGACCCTGCATACCATGTTCGAGCAGCAGTACGTCGAGCTGGCCACGGCGGTGGACGAGGTGGCCGAGCGGATCCGCGCACTGGGCCATCCCGCGCCGGGCGGCTACGCTCAGTTCGCCAAGCTGTCCTCGATCCGGGAGGCCGACGGCGTCCCCGCCGCGCTGGACATGGTGCGCGAACTGGTCGCCGGGCACGAGGCCGTGGCGAAGACCGCGCGGTCGGTGTTTCCTGCGGCGGAGGACGGCAGCGACGAGGTGAGCGCGGATCTCTTGACCCAGCGCATGGCCGTGCACGAGAAGACGGCCTGGATGTTGCGCAGCCTGATGGCCTGACCGGGCTTGGCGGCCCCGGGCGGCGGGCGCGCGCATTTCGTTGATTCGCCGGCCGGCCCGGCGCAGACTACCTCAAGTGCGAACCATTCGCAGGAGCAGGTCGATGTTGATCAGGATCGGGCGGGGATGGGAACTGCCGGAGTCGGCGGCCACGCCGGAGGACATCTACCACGAACGGCGTCGATTCCTGAGGGCGGCGGCCGCCGGACCCATCCTGCTCGCCGCGCCGGGCCTGCTCGCGGCCTGCGACGAGGCGCCGGCGGAGACCAGCCAGGTCGCCGCGAGCGCTGCCGACGCCGTGCCCGATCCGACGGCCGGGCTTTATCCCGTCACCCGAAACTTGCGCTACCGGCTGGACCGGGAGATCACACCCGAGGAACTGTCCACGACCTACAACAACTACTACGAGTTCGGCTCGTCCAAGAACATCTGGAAGAAGGCGCAGGCGCTGCCGATCCGGCCCTGGACCGTGACCATCGCCGGCCTGGTCGAGCGGCCGATGGAGATCGGCGTCGACGATCTCCTGGCCAAGATGCCGCTCGAGGAGCGGCTGTACCGCCACCGCTGCGTCGAGGCGTGGTCCATCGCGGTACCGTGGAGCGGCTTCCCGCTCAAGGCCCTGGTCGATTTCGCCCGACCGCTCGGCTCGGCCAAGTACCTTAAGATGGTCACCTTCCTCAACCCGGACGTGGCGCGCGGGCAGAAGGCCTCGTGGTACCCCTGGCCTTACGTCGAGGGTCTGACCATCGCCGAGGCGACCAACGAGCTCGCCTTCATCGCCACCGGCCTGTACGGCAAGCCGATCCCGAAGCAGAACGGCGCGCCCTTGCGCCTGGTCGTGCCGTGGAAGTACGGCTTCAAGTCGATCAAGGGCATCGTGCGCTTGGAGTTCACGGACCGGCGTCCGATCTCGTACTGGGAGGAGATCCAGCCCCAGGAGTACGGCTTCTGGGCCAACGTGAACCCGGAGGTGCCGCACCCGCGCTGGAGCCAGGCCACCGAGCGGGTGCTGGGGCCGGACATCCGGATCGCGACGCAACTCTTCAACGGCTACGGCGAGTTCGTCGCCGAGCTCTACGCCGGCCTCGAGAACGAGCGCCTGTTCATGTAGGGGCCGGCGCGCCCGCCCGCGTGCACGTAATACCGATGACCGCACAAAGTGACACGGGCGATCGTCGATATCGGCGCGCCGGGTTGGCCCTGGGCGGCGGCGCGCCAACATGGGAGCAAACAAAAAGCCGGGAAGCGATTGACTTCCCGGCAAGTTTAACAGGGAGGCTTCACGTCTGGGAGACGTGGGTCCAGTTCGAGACAGGCGCCTCGAAGCGGACCGGGTATGCTGCAATGCAGCACAAGAAATAAAATAAACCGGATTCGCACTTTTTCTAGCCCCAAAACGACAGGGAAGCCATGCGTTAACTGCATGGCTATTTTTCCCGCCTGCGGTATTCCGGACACGCCCTTTCGGGCCGGCCGCCGTCTTCCCCGGCCGCGGGCGTCGTCAGAGTTGCCGAAAATCGGCGCTAAAAGCTCGACTCCGCGACCTTGCGCAGGAGGAAATCGCGGAACACGTGGATGCGTTTCGACGAGCGCAGCTCCTCCGGATAGACGAAATAGGCGTCCAACTGCGGCCCCTCCAACTCGGGCAGGACCTGGACCAGGTCGGTCAGCCCGTCGCCCATGAACTCGGGCAGGGCGCCCAGCCCAGCCCCGGACTGCACCGCGCGCAGGATGGCGTAGACGTTGTTCACCGCGAGCGCCGGCCGACGCGCCCGGCCCGAGGTCGTGCCCACGGTCAGCAGCCAGTTCACGTCCGGCACGGGCGGGCGCACGTCCTCGCCGTAGACGATGATGCGGTGGCGGTCCAGGTCGTCGATCGACTGCGGCATGCCGTACCGCTTGATGTAGCTGGGAGCGGCGTAGGCGTGCATGTGCACCGTCACGAGGTGGCGCTGGATGAGGTCGCCCTGGCGCGGCGGCGACAGGCGCACGGCCACGTCGGCCTCGCGCATGGACAGGTCGAGCTCCTGGTCGGTCAACAGAAGACTGACGCCGATCTCTGGGTAGACCTCCATGAACTCGCGCATGCGCGGCGCCAGCCAGGTCGAGCCGAAGGCCACGGTCGTGGTGATCCTGAGCGGCCCCTTGGGGCGATCCTTACTTTCGGCCAGCCGGGCCGCGGTCATGGCCAGCTTGCCGAAGACCTCGTGCGCCGTGCGGTACAGCAGCTCGCCCTGCTCGGTCAGGATCAGGCCGCGCGCGTGGCGGTGGAACAGCGGGACCTTCAGGCTGGCCTCGAGCGCGCTGATCTGCCGGCTGACCGCCGACTGGCTGAGGCTGAGCATCTCGCCGGCGTGGGTAAAGCTGCCCGCCTCGGCCACCGCGTGGAAGATGCGCAGCTTGTCCCAATCCATGATGGTGGCGCCCAGGCCGTGCTTCTGCGCGGTCAGCGACGGGTCCCGCAATGCCGTGTCCTTGCCTATCGCGCGCATCGCCCGGCGGCCCCTACTGAGCGGCCTGGGCCTCCGCGACCTCCATCGCGGCGAGGAACTTCTCGGCCTCCAGCGCGGCCATGCAGCCCATGCCCGCGGCGGTCACCGCCTGCCGGTAGACCTTGTCGCGCACGTCGCCGGCGGCGTAGACGCCGGGCACGTTGGTTGCCGTGGAATCGGGTCTGGTGAGGATGTAGCCCTCGCCGTCCATCTCGACCTGGCCGACGAACAACTGCGTGGCCGGGTCGTGGCCGATGGCGATGAACAGTCCGTCGATCGTCAGATCGCCGACCGCGCCCGTCTTGACGTTCCTGACCCGCACGCCGGTCACGCCGGGCGGCTGCTCGGTGCCCAGGACCTCCTCGACCACGTGGTCCCAGAGCACCTCGATCTTGGGGTTCTTGAACAGCCGGTCCTGCAGGATCTTCTCCGCGCGCAGCGCGTCGCGGCGGTGAATCAGCGTCACCTTGCGCGCGAAGTTGGTCAGGAAGGCCGCCTCCTCGACCGCGGTGTTGCCGCCGCCGACCACCGCGACCTCCTTGTCGCGGAAGAAGAATCCATCGCATGTGGCGCAGGCCGAGACGCCGAAACCGCGGAACCTCGTCTCGCTGTCCAGCCCGAGCCAGCGCGCGCTCGCCCCGGTGGCGATGATCAGGGTGTCGCCGGTATAGACCGCGCCCGAGTCGCCGGTGCAGCGAAACGGCCGGGGCGCCAGGTCGACCGCGACGATCGTGTCCATGACGATTTCGGTCCCGACGTGCTCGGCCTGGGCCTGCATCTGCTCCATCAGCCAGGGGCCCTGGATGGCATCGGCGAATCCGGGGTAGTTCTCCACGTCGGTGGTGATCGAAAGCTGGCCGCCCGGCTGCAGGCCCTGGACCAGCAGGGGCCGAAGGTTGGCCCGCGCGGCATAGATCGCGGCCGTGTAGCCGGCCGGGCCGGAACCCAGGATCAAGACCTTGCTGTGGTGCTTCTCGGCCATGGCGGAACCCGTCGAAACGCGCACTTGACGTTAGACATAACGTCGGGCCCGGCCGCGCGCAAGCTGCGCGGGCGGCACCGCATCCGGGCTAACGGCTAGAAGCCGAACATGTGGTCGAAGCTGAAGGCGGTTTCGCCGTTGACCAGGCCGTGGTAGCCGAACAGCCGGCAAGTGACATCGCGGACCAGTACGTAGGCCCCATCCCCGGCGCGGTCGAGGTCGTCCGTGCCGAACATCCCGGAGACCCTCCAAAGCAGCGAGCCGCCGCATGGGATCGCCACCTCCCGGCTGGCGATTTCGGCCCCCGCCGCGTCGTGGAGGTTCAAACGGGTGCTGCTCCTCGCATGCCAGGGGGTCGAGGCCGGGTAGATGAGGTGACAGAGCGTATCGTAAGGCCGCTGGCCCAGGCGCAGGAACAGCCGCGTGCTCAGGCCCGGCGCCCGGCCGACGTAGGACTGCGGCTCGCCCCGGTAGGTCAGCACCGTGTTGAACATGTGGGCGCCGAAGCTGGTCTCGGCGGCGTGGCCGGAGACCGTGTCCTCGTAGCGGAACAGGCCGTGCAGCCAGCCGTCGGCCTCGCCCCCCTCGGCGAAGTCGTAGACCAGTTCCATGTGGCCCCACTGGCGCTCCTCCCGGCCGTTCGCGCCCTCGCCGGAGGCGCCGCCGCCGGCGAGAATGGCGCCGGCATCGAGGGCGGTGGCGTGGTCGCGCGGCAGCCGGCCGAGCGGCGCCGCCCCGACCTCGCGTCCCTGGGAATCGTAGACCAGGACCTTGACCGGCAGGTGCTCCTGGCAGGTCGCCATGGGCGTCGGCAGCACGATCGAGCGGAACCGCCCGGGCGGCAGCACGGGGGCGGGAAGGATGTAGCCCTTGCCCATGAGGTTGGACAGCTCCGCAATCCTCGGGTCCGGCTTCAGGTCGACGCGCTCCACGTTGGCGTGGGCGATGCGGCTGCGCCCGTTCGCGGCGAAGACCTCGTAACGCGGGCGGACGAAGTGCTTGCCGGCCCGGATTTCGACCTGCTGCGGCCAGCGCGCGTCGGGAAGCAGCTCGCGCGTGTCCATCGCGTAGGTGCCGAACGCCGCCACCTCGCGCTGCAGCCAGGCGACCTCGCCCCGGCCCATGACGTTGAGCCCGACGCCGCCGGCGGGGATGGGCGCCGGGTGGCTGTTCTGCACCCATAGGATCACGCGCTCGCCGTCGCCGGGCGCGGGCAGGCCGGCGTACAGGTCGGCCGGCCAGGCGTTGGCGTCGTGCGTGCACGACAGCACGCCGGCCTCCTCGCCGTAGGTGTCGAGCGCGTACTTCACCACGTCGTGGCCGGCGACGCGCAACACGTGAATAAAGAGCTGGCCCGTGAACTCGCCGAGGCCGAAGCGGCGGCGGACCTCGGCGCTGTCGATGACGATGGTCCCGTTCGCGCCCGGCAGCGGCTCGCGCCACTCGGCCAGCGCGGCGCCTTCGCCGTCCATGAGGCAGCACCAGATCTGGGGCTCCGCGGCACCGTAGCCGGACCAGTAATTGGCCGTGATCAGGCGCGTATGCTGACCGGCGGCGTCGCGGAAGAAGACGAAGTTGGTTGCGAAGTTGAGGCCGTTCACGTAGTCGCGCGGCACCGTCAGCATGTCGTCGGGCAGGCGCACGGCGTCCAGGCTGACCACGTCGGCGCCGGCAGGCAACAGGTGCCGGATGTGTTCGATCGGACGCCGCGCGTCGAAGGCGGTTACGAGGACCGTGCGCGCCGCGCAGGCCTTGAGGTCGGTGACCGGTTGCGCCGGGTGGCCGAGCCGGGTCTTGCCGAGATCCGAAAGGTCCTGGACGAAGACGCCCGCGATCTCCAGCCCGCCCAGGTCGTAGATCTCGGCAAGCGTCGCCGCGTATCCGAGCGGGTCGTAGACGGCCACCGGCCTCGCGCCGAGCCGGGCCAGGAGGTCCGGCATCCGGCGTGCGGTCAGCGGATGGCCGATGGCCTTGAAGAAGGCGTTGCCGCCCTTGACGTTCGAGAAGGTCTCTATGCGCAGTGCCATGGCGGCGCGATCCCGGCTGTGCCTGGTGCGGCCCTAACCCGCCGCGCCGAAGCGGAACAGGCGCTTGGTCCACGCCGACAGGCCATGGCGCGCCAGCTCGCGCCGCAGCACGGCCTCGCCGGTCACCCAGTTGAGCTGGATGGACCGCCGCATGCCGACGAAGGGCTTGTGGCCGTGGTAGGCGTGAGGCACGCACCGGAACGCGAGCAGCGTCCCGCGCTCGGGCGGCACCTCGGCGACGTAGTCGTCGATGTCGTCCGGACCGCGCAACAGACGCAACCGCCCCCCTTCGGCCTCCCAGTCCGCGTTCATGTAAATGAGCGCGGTGATCAGCTTGGAGCTGGTATCGGCGTGAATGCGACCGTCCTTGGCCCGCGACTGCCCGCGCAGCGTCACCATGGTCGGCCGGCCCGTAAGGTCGATGCCGAACTTGGCCTCGAACGCGCGCGTCACTTCGGGCCCTTGCAGATCTTCGAGGAAGTTGGCGAAGGCCGTGCCGCAGTCGAACGCCGCGGCCGGGAAGCTGCCGCCCACGTCGATCCTCGGGAATGCGGCGTCGATGGCCGCGCAGGCCTCCGCGCGCACGAAGCCGGGCACGATCACGTGGTCGAAAGGATCATGCGAAAGCGGCGTTGCGGCGAAGCGCTGGAGATCGAGGCGCGACACCTCCCGCGTGTGCTGAAGGGCACCCTCCCGCACCGAACCTTTCCCTTTGCGTGGGTGTCCGTCCTACTTATCGGCTCGGGGCCGAAAGATCAACCGACGCCGCTCAGGGCGTGCGACCGGGGCGCGCCCGGCCCGGCGGCGCGTTCCGCCAGGCGCCGACGGATCTCGGCGGCGACGCGTTCCGTGTCGCGCAGGGGCGCGTAGCTCCACGTCTCCAAATGGCCCACGAAGGGCCGGGTGACGCCGCCGTCGCGCAAGGCCCGGTGGAAGCGCCGGAACTTCTCCGAGCCGCCCTTCAACTCGACGATGAAGACCGGCTTGCCCGTGGTCGCGGCCTCCGAGACCATGTTGACCGAATCGGCGGTCACGACGAGGGCGTCGGCCAGGGCGAGCAAGGCCAGGTAAGGATTGTCGCCGCGCCCGTCCCACACGTATGCGGGGATGCCCGTTAGCGTCCGGCGCAGGATGGCCATGGCCTTCGCGCTGGTGCGCCGCGACGGCGTGACCAGCAGGCCCGCACCTTCGCGGCGCGAGAGCTCGGCGAGCTGCCGGCCCAGGCGCGCGACGACTTCCCGGGTCATCCGGTAGACCTTGTTGTCGCCACCGAGCAGGACGGCCACGCGCGGCCGCGGCAGGCCGTTGAATTGGGGTGCGAAGCGCGCCGCCGCCTCGGCCAGGCGCGCCGGTGTGATCCGGTTCAGCCCGCCGGTCGTTTCGATTACGTTGGGCGCGCTCAGCCGGTCGTGCCGCGGGGTGACGACGGCGTCGAACCTTGCCGGATCGACGACGGGATTCTGGATCTGCACCGTGAAGGTGCGCTCGGCGCTGGCGCGCCTGATGGCAAGCGAAAGGGCGACCGTCTGCCGCCCGCAGGCGATCAGCACGTCCGGCCACGGCGCCTCGAGGGCGTCGGCGCCCGGGCCGAGGCGGTCGAGCGGACTAGGGACCAGCGGCGGCGGCAGCCAACGCCAGGGGCGGCGCACCGCGATGCGCTTGACCGCCGGGTCGAAGCCGAGCGCCTCGGCCAGGCCGAGGCCCTGAACCTCCATCCCGGCCTTGCCGTCGCTCATCACCCAGCAGGTGCGCGCCAGGGCGGCCGTCGCGTCGTTCATGGGGCGGGACTATCGCGTTTGTCGCGCAGCCTGACAAGGACCGGAAAGGAGGCACGTCGCAAGGCTTGGCGGGGCCGGAAAGCGCCGGTAATATAGTTGCGCAGGAGGACCTTCCCGCGCTGAAACGTTTCCCCGGGGGACCTGTCATGCGTCGGGTCAAGCTCGATCGGATCGATTTGCACATCCTGAAGGATCTCCAGGACGACGGGCGCATCACCAACGTCGAGCTGGCCCGCCGGGCGGGCATTTCCGCGCCGCCGTGCCTGCGCCGGGTCCGGGCGCTCGAGGAGGCCGGCTTCGTCCGCGGCTATCATGCCGAACTCAATGGCGAGGCGCTCGGCTTCGAGGTCATGTTCTTTGCGCTGGTCGGCCTCGACAGCCAGTCCGAGAGCGTGCTCACCGCCTTCGAGCGCATGATCGCCAAGTGGCCCGAGGTGCGCGAGTGCCACATGGCCCGCGGTCCCAGCGACTTCGTGCTCAGGATCGTGGCCCGCAACACCGCGCACGAGAACGAGCTGACCACCCAGCTGACCTCCGCGCCACACGTGGTCACCGTGCAGACGATCCAGGTGATTCGCACGTCCAAGGATCTGGCCGGCGTGCCGATCGAGGCGGGCGGCCCGCAGACGGACGATGAGCGCCGCGCCTCGTCAGCCGCGTCGGGGCGCGTCCGGGCGCCCGTCAGATGAACTTCACGGTACGGATTTCGTAGGCCTTCTCGCCCTTCGGCGTGTTGACCTCGACGACGTCGCCGACCGTCTTGCCGATGAGCGCGCGCGCCAACGGGGCGGTGATCCCCAGGCGGCCCTGCTTTATATCGGCCTCGTCCTCGCCGACGAGCTGATAGGTCAGCTTCTCCTCCGTGTCCTCGTCGATGAGCGTCACCGTGGCCCCGAACATGACCGTCTTGCCGGAAAGCTTCGAAACGTCGATCACCTCGGCGCGGGCGATCTTGTCCTCGATCTCGCCGACCCGGCCCTCGATGAAGCTCTGACGGTCGCGGGCGGCGTGGTATTCGGCGTTTTCGGACAGATCGCCGTGAGCGCGCGCCTCGGCGATCGCGCGGATCACCTCGGGCCGCGCCTCGTTCTTCAGATGTCGCAGCTCTTCTTCCAGGCGCGCCAAGCCTTCGGCTGTCATGGGAATCTTTTCACTCATGAGTGATCAACCGACGCCAAACCCTTGCTCGCAATGGGGAAGAAGCGAAAACCTCGCGTTCAGGATAAGCGCGAAGCCTAAAAAGAGCCTTTAAAATAGGCTTGCAGGGGAGTGACTTCAAGCTGTCCGGCCTTGAGCGCCGCGATCGCCTGCACCGCCGCCTTCGCCCCGGCGACAGTCGTGTAATAGGGGATGGCATTGATGAGCGCCGTGCGTCTCAGCTCGAAGCTGTCGGCAATGGCCTTGGCGCTTTCGGTCGTGTTGATGACGAGCTGAATCTTGTCCGATTTCATGGCGTCGACGACGTGGGGCCGGCCTTCGCGCACCTTCTTGATGACGTCGACCGGCAGGCCGCGGTCCCTGAGATCCAGGGCCGTTCCGCGCGTGGCGATGAGCGAGAATCCCATGTCCAACAGCGCCCAACCGAGCGGCATGATGGCCTTTCTGTCCGGTTCCTTCACCGAGATGAAGACCGACCCCTCCTGCGGCAGCACCGTCCCGGTTCCCATCTGCGACTTGAGGAAGGCCCGCGGAAAATCCTTGTCCAGCCCCATCACCTCGCCGGTCGAGCGCATTTCCGGGCCGAGGACAACGTCCACGCTGGGGAAGCGCGCGAAGGGGAACACGGTCTCCTTGACCGCGATGTGGTCGCCGCGCGACCGCCTCAGGTCGAAGTCCCTGAGCCGCGCCCCCGCCATGACCCGCGCCGCGATCTTGGCAATGGGCACGCCGGTCGCCTTGGCCACGAAGGGCACGGTCCGGCTGGCCCTCGGGTTGACCTCCAGGACGTAGATGTCGCCGTTCTGCACCGCGAACTGCACGTTCATGAGGCCGACGACGTCGAGCGCCCGGGCGAGCCGCTCCGTCTGCCGGCCGATCTCCTCGATCGCGTCCGCGCGCAGCGTGTGCGGCGGCAACGCACACGCCGAATCGCCGGAGTGGATGCCGGCTTCCTCGATGTGTTCCATGACGCCGGCGATGTAGACGTCCTCGCCGTCGGCCACCGCGTCGACGTCGACCTCGACGGCCTCGCGCAGGTAGCGGTCGATGAGCACGGGGTTGGCCCCGGATACCTTCACGGCGGAGCCGATGTAGCGGTCCAGCTCGGCCCACTCGTGGACGATCTCCATGGCCCGGCCGCCCAGAACGTAGGAGGGCCGGATCAGGACCGGCAGGCCGATCCGCTCGGCCACCGCGCGCGCCTCCTCGGCCGAGGTGGCGGTGCCGTTCTTGGGCTGCTTGAGACCGAGCTCCGCCAGCAACGACTGGAACCGGCTGCGGTCCTCGGCCAGGTCGATGGCGTCCGGCGAGGTGCCGAGGATCGGGATCCGCGCCGTCTCGAGGGCCTGGGCCAGCTTGAGCGGGGTCTGGCCGCCGAACTGTACGATCACGCCGAGAAGGCGACCCATCCCCGCCTCGGCGCGCGCGATCTCGATCACGTCCTCGGTCGTCAGCGGCTCGAAATAAAGCCGGTCCGAGGTGTCGTAGTCGGTCGAGACCGTCTCCGGGTTGCAGTTGACCATGACGGTCTCGATGCCGGCCTCCTTGAGCGCGTAGGCGGCGTGGACGCAGCAGTAGTCGAACTCGATGCCCTGGCCGATGCGGTTCGGCCCGCCGCCCAGGATGATCACCTTGTCGCGGTCGCTGGGCGCCGCCTCGCATTCCGGCGGCTGCATGCCGTCGCCCTCGTAGGTCGAGTACATGTACGGCGTGACCGAGGGAAACTCGCCGGCGCAGGTGTCGATCCGCTTGAACACCGGGACGACCGCCAGGGCGCGCCGCCGCGCCGCCACCGCGTCCTCCGTGGTGTCGGTCAGCTCGGCGAGGCGGGCGTCGGAGAAGCCGAGATTCTTGAGCCGCATCAGGCCGCCGCAGTCGTCGGGCAGGCCGCCCTTGCGCAGCCGGTCCTCGACCGCGACGAGATCGGCGATCTGGCGCAGGAACCAGGGGTCGAACCTGGTCGCAGCGTGGATCGCCTCCACGCTCAGGCCGAAGCGCAGCGCCTGGGCGATGTGCAACAGCCGCTCCGGCCGCGGCACCGCCAGCTCGGTCTTGATGGCGTCCGCGTCGACTTCGCCGTCGGGCCCGATTGCGCGCGGGAACTCGATCTCGTTGAGGCCGGTCAGCCCGGTCTCCATCGAGCGCAGCGCCTTTTGCAAGGACTCGGCGAAGCAGCGCCCGATCGCCATGCCCTCGCCGACCGACTTCATCGAGGTGGTCAGGATCGGCTCGGTGCCGGGAAATTTCTCGAACGTGAAGCGCGGCACCTTGGTGACGACATAGTCGATGGTCGGCTCGAAGGACGCCGGCGTGATCTTGGTGATATCGTTGTCCAGCTCGTCCAGCGTGTAACCCACCGCGAGCTTGGCCGCGACCTTGGCGATCGGGAATCCGGTCGCCTTCGAGGCCAGCGCCGAGGACCGCGACACGCGCGGGTTCATCTCGATGATGACCACCTGGCCGTCGTCCGGGTTGATCGCGAACTGCACGTTGGAGCCTCCGGTGTCGACCCCGATCTCGCGCAGCACCGCGATCGAGGCGTCGCGAAGGATCTGGTACTCCTTGTCGGTGAGCGTGAGCGCCGGGGCGATGGTTACCGAGTCGCCCGTGTGGATGCCCATCGGATCCACATTCTCGATCGAGCAGACGATGATGCAGTTGTCGGCGCGGTCGCGCACGACCTCCATCTCGAACTCTTTCCAGCCGAGCACCGACCGCTCGATCAGCACCTCGCGCGCCGGCGAGGCGCGCAGCCCGCCCAGGACCACGTCCTCGTATTCGTCGCGGTTGTAGGCGATGCCCCCGCCGGTGCCGCCCAGGGTGTAGGACGGTCGGATGATCGCCGGCAGGCCGACGTCGTCGAGCGCGTCCAGCGCTTCCTGATAGCTGTGGACGATCCGCGCCAGGGGCGTGGCGACGCCGATTCGTTCCATCGCCTCGCGGAAGAGCTGGCGTTCCTCGGCCTTGCGGATCACCTCGGCCTTGGCGCCGATCATCTCGACGCCGAGCTCGTCCAGGATTCCGGAGCGGGCGACCGCCAGCCCGATGTTGAGCGCGGTCTGTCCGCCCATGGTGGGCAGCAGGGCGTCGGGACGCTCGCGCTCGATCACCTTGGCGACCACCTCGGGCGTGATCGGCTCGACGTAGGTGGCGTCCGCCAGGCCCGGGTCGGTCATGATGGTCGCCGGGTTGGAATTGACCAGCACGACCCGGTAGCCCTCGGCCTTGAGCGCCTTGCACGCCTGGGTGCCGGAATAGTCGAATTCGCACGCCTGGCCGATCACGATCGGCCCGGCGCCGATGATCAGGATCGATTCGATGTCGGTGCGCTTGGGCATGGGCGGTTCAATGCGCGGGTTTGTGCGCCTCGATCATCGCCACGAAGCGCTCGAACAGGTAGTGGCTGTCGCGCGGGCCGGGTGGCGCAAGGAGAAGAAAAAGTTAACGAAGCGGACCCGCGACCCTGATATTATTGCGCGTATGACCAAGCTCTTGAAAGAGGTCCTCGACCGTGCCGCCAAACTGCCAGAGGCGGAGCAGGATGCCCTGGCTGCCATAATCCTCGAAGAAATGGAGGACGAGCGGCGCTGGGCCGAGGCGTTCGCTCGCTCCCAGGAAGCCCTGGAGAAACTGGCAAAAGAGACGCGCGAGGAATACCGGCAAGGCAAAACGACACCTTTGAATTTCGACAAAAGGTGATGCGCGCTCGCGCGACGCCGGAATTCTGGGACTGCTTCGACAAGCTCCCTTTGGAAATTCAGGGCCGCGCACGGAAAGCCTTCGAGCTTTGGCAGGCCAATTACCTGCATCCGTCGCTCCACTTCAAGCGGGTCAAGGCGCGCGAACCCGTATTCTCGATCCGTGTAAGTCGCGGGTGGCGGGCGCTTGGCATGTTGGAGGATGACACACTGGTCTGGTTCTGGATCGGCTCGCACAGCGACTACGACCATCTCATTGCCCGCCTTTAGCCTCGATCATCGCCACGAAGCGCTCGAAGAGGTAGTGGCTGTCGCGCGGGCCGGGCGAGGCCTCGGGGTGGTACTGCACCGAGAACACCGGTCGGTCCCTGACCCGCAGGCCCTCGTTGGTGCCGTCGAACAGCGAGACGTGGCTGACCTCGACGCCGTCGGGCAGCGACTCGGGCACGACCACGAAGCCGTGGTTCTGCGAGGTGATCTCGACCTTGCCGGTGGCCAGGTCCTTGACCGGGTGGTTGGCGCCGCGGTGGCCGAGGTGCATCTTCTTGGTGCTCGCCCCCAGCGCCAGGGCGAGGATCTGGTGGCCGAGGCAGATGCCGAAGAGCGGCAGGCCGCTGGCGAGCAGCTTCCGGACCTCGGCCACCGCGTAGCGGCCCGTCGCCGCCGGGTCGCCGGGCCCGTTGGACAGGAAGATCCCGTCCGGATCGTGGCGCAGGATGTCCTCGGCCGAGGCGGTGGCCGGGACCACGGTCACCCGGCAGCCGAGCGAGGCCAGGCAGCGCAGGATGTTGCGCTTGGCGCCGTAGTCGACGGCGACCACGTGGTGCTTGGGCCGGGCCAGCGTGCCGTAGCCCCGGCCCCGGACCCAGCGCGTCTGGTCCCAGCGGTAGGTCTGGCGGCAGGTGACCTCGCCGGCCAGGTCCATGCCCTCCAGGCCCGGCCAGGCGGCCGCCTGGGCCTGCAGGACGGCGGGATCCGGCAGGCCGCCGGGCGCGTGCGCGAGGCAGCCGTTGGGCGCGCCCAGATCGCGGATGCGCCGGGTCAGCGCGCGGGTGTCGACCCCGGCGATGCCGACCAGGCCGTGCGTCTTGAGCCAGGCGTCGAGCGGCTGCGCCGCGCGCCAGTTGGACGGCTCCGTGATCGGCGCGCGCAGCACCACACCGCGCGCCGCCGGGGTCGGCGTCTCGATGTCCTCGGGGTTGGTCCCGACGTTGCCGATGTGCGGAAAGGTGAAGGTGATGATCTGACCGGCGTACGAGGGATCGGTGATGATCTCCTGGTAGCCCGTGATCGAGGTGTTGAAGCAGACCTCGCCGACCGCCGTGCCGGCCGCGCCCACGCCCCGGCCCCAGAACACCGTGCCGTCCGGGAGCACGAGCGCGGCGGTCGCCTCGGCGCGGCGCGCGTTGTCGGGACGTCCGGTCGCGGCGGACGCGGCGGCGGGGCTGGCAGGAGTCATACGGGGCCGTCCTTATGCAACGGCGCCGCGCCCACCGGCGGCGCGGCCGCGCTGACGACTTCGGTGTCGCGCGGCGGCGCGAGTCCCGCGCGTCCGGGGTGGCGGCGCGGCCCTTCTTTACGGGAAAGATTCCCCGGGGTCAAGGGGATGGCGGCAAGATTTATCATGTTATATCAATGTATTACGGCTTTCCGGAAGCTTTGCTATTTGGCCCGAATTCCGCTACCCTCGGCGCCCTCCGAGAGCCGCTGGAGTGGGAGCCATGTTCCGTACCCGCCTGAGCGATGCGCTCAAGGACGCGATGAAGGCCAAGGAACAATGCGCAGTCTCGACCTTGCGCCTGATCCTGGCCGCGCTCAAGGACCGCGACATCGCGGCCCGGGGCAAGGGCAATTCCGACGGCATCAGCGAGGATGAGATCCTCGAGATGCTCCGGAAGATGATTCGCCAGCGCCAGGAGTCGATCGAGATGTACCAAAAGGCCAACCGCCAGGACCTGGTCGACAAGGAGACGGCGGAGATCGAGGTCATCGAGCGGTTTCTGCCGAAGCAGCTCGACGAAGACGAGATGCGCGGCGCGGTCAGCGAGGTGATCGACGAGCTGAAGGCCAGCACGATCAAGGACATGGGCCGGGTCATGGGGACGCTCAAGGAGCGCTACGCCGGGCGCATGGACTTCGGCAGGGCCAGCGCGCTGGTCAAGGAACAGCTCGCCTGAGGGCCCCGCCCCGGGGCTGCGGGCGCCGTACTTCAAGGGCTTGGCGGCGACTCTCCCCGCTTGCCGCGGGGCCGTTCCCAGGGTTTTCCCGGCGCGATCCACAGAGCCGTCCACGGCTTTTTGCCGCCGGGGCGAATCCGTTCTATAAGCGTTCACTGTGGGGGACCGGTCGGGTCGACTAAAGTCGGGCCGGCTTGGCCGAACCCGAATGCGCGATGCGATGACCTTCGCCCCCGAATTCCTCGACGATTTGCGCGCCCGCGTGCCCTTGGCCGGGGTCGTCGCGCGCCGGGTCAAGCTGGTCAGGCGCGGGCGCGAGCAGGTCGGCCTGTGCCCGTTCCACAACGAGAAGACCCCGTCCTTCACGGTCAGCGAGGACAAGGGTTTCTACCACTGCTTCGGCTGCGGCGCGCACGGCGACGTGATCGGCTTCGTCATGCGCACCGAGGGCCTGTCGTTTCCCGAGGCGGTCGAGCGCTTGGCCGGGGAGTCGGGGCTGCCGGTGCCACGGTCCTCGCCCGAGGCCCGGGCCGCGGCGCGGCGCCACGCGGACCTGCTCGAAGTCCTCGAAGCGGCGGCGTCCTGGTTCGAGGAGCGGTTGCGCGGGGCCGAGGGTGCGGCCGCGCGCGCCTACCTGGAGGGGCGGGGGGTCGCGCCCGAGACCGCGGCCGCCTTCCGGCTCGGGTTCGCCCCCGACCGGCGCGGCCTGCTCCGCGCCGCGCTCAACCCGCGGGGCCTCGACGACGCGTCCCTGGTGGAGGCCGGGCTGATCAAGTGCCCGGAGGACGGCGGCCCGGTGCGCGAATACTTCTTCGACCGCCTCATCTTCCCGATCACGGACCGGCGCGGCCGGGTGATCGCCTTCGGCGGCCGGGCGCTCGGCGATTCGCCGGCCAAGTATCTGAATTCGCCCGAGACGCCGCTGTTCCACAAGGGCCGGGTGCTCTACAACCTGGCGCGCGCCCGTCAGGCCGCGCTGGATACCGGGGAGCTGATCGTGGCCGAGGGCTACACGGACGTGATCGCGCTCAGCCAAGCCGGGTTCCCGGCCGCGGTGGCGCCGCTGGGCACCGCCGTGACCGCGGAGCAGATCGCGGAGCTGTGGCGCTTGGCCGAGGAGCCGGTGCTCTGCCTCGACGGCGACGAGGCGGGCCGGCGTGCCGCTTACCGCGCGGCGGAGCGGGCGCTCGCGCAGTTGCGCCCCGGGCGCAGCCTGCGCTTCGCCGTGCTGCCCAAAGGCGAGGACCCGGACAGCCTCGTGCGGGCCGGCGGACCTGCGGCGATGCGCGCCGTCCTGGCCGCCGCCCGGCCGCTGTCCGAGGTGATCTGGCTCATGGCGACCGAGGGCCGGCGCTTCGCGACGCCCGAGCGCCAGGCGGGCCTCATTCAGGCCCTCGACGCCCGGCTGCGGCAGATCCCGGACGCCGACGTGCGGAAGGCCTACCGGGAGGCGCTCAACCGGCGGTTCCACGCCGAGTTCGGCTACGGCGCCTGGGGACGGCCCGGGTCCACGGGCCCGGGCGCGCCGCAACGCCGCTGGGCACCCGGCCGGCCGGGCAGGTTCGGCAAGGCCGCCCCGGGCCCGAGGGCGCCCAGGGCCCTCGTTGGCGGCCTGGGCGCGCGCCAAGCCCCAGGCCTGCTGCTGCCACGGCGGGAGCAGGTGCTGCTGGCCGCCCTCGTCAACCATCCCGAGCTGATCACCGAGCACGCGGAAGCGCTGGCGGAACTGCAGTTTTCCGGGGCCCGACTGGGCCCGCTGTGCGGCCTGCTGGTCGACCTCGCCGCGCGCCATGCAGACCTTGACACCGAAGGATTGAAGTGCCACCTGTCGGAGCAGGGCTATTCGGGGGTTTTGGGCGGAATCTTGCGCCCCGCGGTGTACGTACACGGCCGGTTTGCCCGGCCCGACGCGGCCCCGGACGAAGCCCGGACCGGCGTGCAGGAAGTGCTTGAGGTCTACCGCTGGCGGCAGGCCGCTTCGGAAACCGAGGAAGCGGGGCGCTGTCTGGCCGAAGCCATGACGGAGGAAGCCCTGGCCAGGCTCGAGGCCAAGCAAAGGCTGCTCAGGGAAAGCGAGGACCGCGGGCTCGAACCGGACCGTCTCGAAGAGGCGGGGCCGCAGGGTTCGCACTGACACGCACGGACGCGGTTGGGGGGCCGCCCGGGGGAAGGGCGAGGCCGTATTCTTGTGCTTGACTTTGTGGGGCGAGAAATCGAATGGCGAGCAAGGCGAGCGAGACCGCTGCTGAGTCCACCGAGGCGCGCGAGGAATCCCAGGACGGTCCGCTGATGGACGGCATGAGCACCGCCGTCAAGCGGATGGTGCAAAAGGCCAAGGAGCGCGGCTACGTCACCTACGACGAGCTCAACCAGGTGCTGCCGCCCGACCAGATGTCCTCGGAGCAGATCGAGGACACCATGGCGATGCTCTCCGAGATGGGCATCACGGTGATCGAGGGCGAGGAGCCGGACGACAACACCGAAGAGGAAGATCGCAGCGCCAGCGCCGGCAACATCAACGACGAGGACATCGGCCGCACCGACGACCCGGTGCGCATGTACCTGCGCGAGATGGGTTCGGTCGAGCTGCTCTCGCGCGAGGGCGAGATCGCCATCGCCAAGCGCATCGAGGCCGGCCGGGAGAAGATGATCGGCGGTATCTGCGAGAGCCCGCTGACCATCAAGGCCCTGCTGTTCTGGCGCGAATCCCTGATCGAGGGACGCATCCTGCTGCGCGACATCATCGACCTGGACGCGACCTACGGCGCCGGCCCCAACGACGACGACATCGCCAGCGAGGAGTCCGGCAAGGCGGACGAGCAGGCCGAGGCCGAACAGGCCCGCGCTAAGGCGGCCGCCGCCTCCAACGGGGAGGACAAGCCGGAGTCGCCGGCCAAGAGCGCCGAGCTCGGCGAGGCCGCCGGGCCGGAGGGCCGGGCCGAGACCGTCGAGGAGGACGAGGAGGACGAGGAGGACGAGGCCAGCATCTCGCTCGCGGCCATGGAGGCGGCGCTGCTGCCCGAGGTGCTGCAGACCTTCGAGGAAATCGCGGCGACCTACAAGAAGCTGTCCCGGGCGCAGGAGAAGCGCCTGGCCGCCCTGCAACGCGGCCAGAAGGTCGTCCCGCAGAGCGAACGCCATTACGAGAAGGTCAAGGCGCGCCTGATCGAGCTCATGGAGGGCGTGCACTTCAACAACGCACGCATCGAACAGCTGGTCGAGCAGCTCTACGGCCTGAACAAGCGCCTCGTCGGCCTCGAGGGCCGGCTGCTGCGCCGGGCCGAGAGGGAGGGCGTCGAGCGCAAGGATTTCCTCGACCACTACTTCGGGCGCGAGCTCGACCCGCGCTGGCTGTCCCGGGTCAAGCGCCTGAAGGGCAAGGGTTGGGCCAGCTTCGCCGAAAAGCACGCGGCCGAGGTCAAGGAAATCCGCCGGCAGATCGCCGAGATCTCGGCCGAGACCGGCCTGCCGATCAGCGAGTTCCGGCGCATCGTCAGGACCGTGCAGACCGGCGAGAAGGAGGCGAGCAAGGCCAAGACCGAGATGGTCGAGGCGAACCTGCGCCTGGTCATCTCGATCGCCAAGAAGTACACCAACCGCGGCCTGCAGTTCCTGGACCTCATCCAGGAGGGCAACATCGGCCTGATGAAGGCGGTCGACAAGTTCGAGTACCGCCGCGGCTACAAGTTCTCGACCTACGCCACCTGGTGGATCCGCCAGGCGATCACGCGCTCGATCGCCGACCAGGCGCGCACCATCCGCATCCCGGTGCACATGATCGAGACCATCAACAAGCTGGTCCGCACCTCGCGCCAGATGCTGCACGAGATCGGCCGCGAGCCGACCCCCGAGGAGGTCGCCGTGCGCCTCGGCATGCCCTTGGAGAAGGTGCGCAAGGTCTTCAAGATCGCCAAGGAGCCGATCTCGCTCGAGACCCCGATCGGCGACGAGGAGGACAGCCACCTCGGCGACTTCATCGAGGACAAGAACGCGGTCATCCCGCTCGACGCCGCGATCCAGGCGAATTTGCGCGAGACCACGACCCGCGTGCTGGCCAGCCTGACCGCGCGCGAGGAGCGGGTGCTGCGCATGCGCTTCGGCATCGGCATGAACACCGACCACACGCTCGAGGAGGTCGGTCAGCAGTTCTCGGTCACCCGCGAGCGCATCCGCCAGATCGAGGCCAAGGCGCTCAGGAAGCTCAAGCACCC
>JBHHZJ010000046.1:0-26901 GCA_046758005.1 Kiloniellaceae bacterium | reverse complement strand
GCAGATAACCAACGAGCAGCGGTGGAAACTAGAGGCCGAAGCTCTGTTGGACGAGCATTCTTTTTCCCAAGACTTTATCGAAGCATTTCACACTACGTGGACGGTGGCTGCTCACCACATCCGATCTCAGATTGGAGATGATCGGAAATTGGTGAAGTTACTGAGGCAACTTCTGCCTAAGTACGACGGACCAAACATCAAGCTCTATAGAGGTGAAAACCTCGAACGATGGCGCGAGAAGCAGGTTGGGTTCTGTTGGACACGCTCAGTCGAGACCGCACGTATGTTCGGACGTCGACTGAACGCAACGGGAATGGGTGGTGTATTGCTGGTCTGCCAATGCTCGGCAGCATCGATAATTGCCGGCCCCAGCAAACACAGCGAATACCTTGGGGAGGAGGAATTTACGGTCGACCCATTTAGAATCGAGAGAATTGTTGTAGCCGAGACTTATCCTTCATCCGAATGAAATACTGCCACTCATATCGTCAGTAGTTCGAACGACCGCTCCTGGCTTGAGCGGACCTTCGTCGAACCGAGACACGACCAACGGCCGCCCTTCGCGCGCTGTCACGCGCCGCCGCGCTCTCCGGCGCCGGCCGGCTCCGCCATGAAGGGGCCGGCGGGCCAGCCGGCCTCCCAGGTCTCCCCGGCGAGGATGACGCGCGCCCGGCGGTCGTCCTCGACCATCTGCTCCTTCATGGCCTCGAGCCCGTCGAACTTCCATTCCGGGCGCAGGTAGTCGACCAGCGCGACGCGCATGTGCTGCCCGTAGAGGTCCTGGTCGGTGTCGAAGAGGTGCACCTCCAGCAGCAAGGTCCTGCCGTCGACCGTGGGCCGCACGCCGAGGCTGGCGACCCCGGCGTGCCAGACGGTCCGCTCGCCGCGGTCGATGCCGGCGCGCACCGCGTAGACGCCGTGCGCCGGCTCCAGGATCTCGCCGAGCGCGATGTTGGCGGTCGGGAAGCCGAGCTTGCGGCCGAGCCTGGCGCCCGGCTGCACCCGGCCCTCGATCTCCCAATAGCGGCCCAGCAGGAGCGCCGCCCGGGTCGGGTCGCCGACCTTCAGGTAGTCGCGGATCGCGGTCGAGGAATAGGGATCGCCGCTCGGCCCCTTGACCCGTTGCAGCACGCTCACCTTGAAGCCGAGCGCGCGCCCCATCCGGCGCAGGAAGGCGATGTCGCCCTGGCGCCGGTGCCCGAAGGCGAAATTGTCGCCGACCACGACGCGGCGCACGCGCAGGTCGCGCACCAGGATGTCGCGCACGAAGGCCTCCGCGCTCAGCTCGGACAGGGCCCGGTTGAAGGTCAGGAGGAAGACGTGGTCGACCCCGAGCGCCTCGAGCAGGCGTGCCTTGAGCCGGAAGGAGGTCAGCTGGAACGGCGGGCCGTCGGGGCGAAAGAACCGGCGCGGATGGGGCTCGAACGTGAGCACGGCCCGGCTCGTCCCGAGGTCGCGGGCGAGCCGGCCGGTCCTCGCGAGCACCGCCTGATGGCCGCGGTGGACGCCGTCGAAGTTGCCGATGGCCACGACCGCGCCCAGCGCCTCGGGCGGCAGGTCGGAGGTGTGCCGGAAGATCGCCATGCCGATTGCGTGCCGTCCCAACGCGGTGCCGGCCGAAGTCGGGGCCGAAGATAGCGTGCCGGGACGCCCCTGGGTAGGGGATGGTCCGGCGCCGGCCTCATCCGGCGGCGCCGGCCGCAGCCTTGGACCCGGCCTTGCCCTGGCCGTTGATCCGGGACCCGCGCCGCGATCCGTCGAGCACCTCGTCGCGCCGGTTGACCAGGAGGACCGCTTCGCCATCGATGACCACGGTGTCGCCGACCGAGCACACCGTGTCCACGGTGACCCGCTTGGTATCGGGGCTGATGTTCTTGATCGTGACCCGCGCGGTCACCGTATCGCCCGCCTTCACCGGGGCGCGGAACTTCAGCGTCTGGCTGAGGTAGACGCAGCCCGGGCCCGGCAGCCGGGTGCCGAGGACCGTGGAGATGAAGCTGGCGGAGAGCATGCCGTGGGCGATGCATCCCTTGAACGCGGTCTGGTCGGCGAAATGCGCGTCCAGATGGATCGGGTTCGTGTCGCCGGAGACGCCGGCGAACATGACGATGTCGGCGTCGGTCACGGTCTTGCCGTAAACGCTCGTCATGCCCACCGACAGATCGTCGAGGAAGTAGCCGTGCTTCTCTTCCATCTCGGCGCCCCTTTCCCAGTCCGCCGCATTCCGCCGCGTTATATTGCATCGCGGTAATAATGTTGCGGTGCAGCTTATCGGAACGCAACTATCTCGGCAACGGCGATTTTTTGCAACTGCGAAAGCAGTATGACGGCGAATGTTTAAGGACGGGTTTCCGCACTGCGGCAGGGACGTCGCCGGCCCGGCGGCCGCGGCGCGCGGCGCCCGCCGCGTGGGGTGTTCAATTCCGAACATCGGCGGCATAATGGGCGAAACGGGGGTGGGGACCGGGACCGTGCGTCGGCCCGCCCGCGCCCGCAGGGAGGTTACGACCGGTGGCGACCCGGCCGCGCCAGGAACAGATACTCGAGCTCGTGCGCCGCCACGGCTTCGTCTCCATCGACGACCTGGCCCAGCGCTTCGAGGTGACGACCCAGACCGTCCGGCGCGACATCAACGAGCTGTGTCGCCGGGCGCTGCTGCGCCGCTACCACGGCGGGGCGGGCCTGCCGTCGAGCGTGGAAAACCTGGCCTACACGACCCGCCAGGTGCTGTGCCTGGAGGAGAAGCGGCGCATCGCGCGCATGCTGGCCGACCACATCCCCGACCAGGCCTCGTTGTTCATCAACATCGGGACCACGACCGAAGAGGTGGCCAAGGCGCTGAGGGACCACGAGGGCCTGCGCGTGATCACCAACAACCTGAACGTCGCCAGCATCATGAGCAGCAATCCGGGCTTCGAGGTGATCGTCGCCGGCGGCGTGGTGCGGGCGCGCGACCGAGGCATCGTCGGCGCGGCCACGGTGGATCTGGTGCGCCAGTTCAAGGTCGATTTCGGCATCATCGGCATCAGCGGCATCGACGAGGAGGGCGTGCTGCTCGACTTCGACTACCAGGAGGTCCGCGTCGCGCAGGCGATCATCGAGAACTCCAGCCAGATCTTCCTGGCCGCCGACCATACCAAGTTCGGCCGCAACGCCATGGTGCGGCTGGGCGGCGTGGCGCAAATCGACGCCCTGTTCACGGACCAGCCCCCGCCGCCGGCCATGCGCGACATGCTCGCCGCCGCCGACGTCAAGGTCTACGTCGCGCCGCGCCGGGACGCCGCCGCAGCCTGAGCCGGCGCGCGCACCGCGGGGTCAACCGCCGCCACCGTTTCTGTTCATTACCAAACACGCCGGGGGCGTTTTTTTTCGTTTGTGAATACACACGGCCTGCAATACGGTAAATATCGAACACGCGGCGGCGCCGGAGCGTCGCCGGCCCGGCGCGCCGCGCAACACGCCAAAAGAGCCTCGGAGGCTGCACAGGGGAGGACGTCAACGTGCCGGGCGAAGGGCCGGTCGACCTGCTTGTCGTGGGCGGCGGCATCAACGGCGCGGGCATCGCCCGCGACGCGGCCGGGCGCGGCCTTTCCGTCGTGCTGTGCGAGCAGAACGACCTGGGCAGCGCCACCTCCTCGGCGAGCACCAAGCTGATCCACGGCGGTCTGCGCTACCTGGAGACCTACGAGTTCCGCCTGGTGCGCGAGGCGCTGATCGAGCGCGAGGTCCTTCTGCGCGCCGCGCCCCACATCATCTGGCCGCTGCGCTTCGTGCTGCCGCACGACAAAGGGCAGCGCCCGGCGTGGATGATCCGCATGGGCCTGTTCCTCTACGATCACTTGGGCGGGCGCGGCACGCTGCCCGGGTCCGGCGGCGTCGACCTGCGGCGGGATCCGGCGGGCGCGCCGCTCAAGCCCTCGTTCGTCAAGGGCTTCGGCTACGCCGATTGCTGGGTCGAGGACTCGCGCCTCGTGGTGCTCAACGCGCTCGACGCCGCCGAGCGCGGCGCCGAGATCCTGCCGCGAACCCGTTGCGCCTCGGCGCGGCGCGTGGACGGCCTGTGGCAGGCCGTCCTGCAGCCCACGGCCGGCGGGCCGGCGCGGACGATCAGGGCGCGCGCGCTGGTCAACGCCGCCGGCCCGTGGGTCGGCTCGGTGCTGGGAACCCTGGCCGGGATCGACCGCGAGAGCCGGCTGCGCTTGGTCAAGGGCAGCCATATCGTGGTGCCGCGCATCGCCGAGGGCGGTCAGGCATACATCCTGCAGAACGTGGACCGGCGCGTGGTCTTCGTCATCCCCTACGAGCGCCGCTTCTCGCTCATCGGCACCACCGAGGTGCCCTACGAGGGCGATCCCGCCGCGGCGCGAATCTCCGCCGAGGAGACGGAGTATCTCTGCGCCGCGGTCAACCGCTACTTCGCGGCGCCGGTCACGCCCGAACGGGTCGTTTGGTCTTATTCCGGCGTCCGCCCGCTCTACGACGACGCCAGCCAGAACGTCTCGGCCGTGACCCGCGATTACGTCTTCGACCTCGATCCCGGCTCCGCGCCGCACGGGGCTGCGCCGCTGCTGTCCGTGTTCGGCGGCAAGATCACCACCTACCGCAAGCTGGCCGAGCACGCGCTGGCGAAACTCCTGCCCCTGATCGGCAAGCCCGCGGCGGCCTGGACCGAGGGCGCGGCCCTGCCCGGCGGGGACATTCCCGGCGCCGACTTCGACGGGTTCCTCGCGGCCTTCGGCGCGGCCCACCCCTGGCTGCCCACGGATCTGGCGCGCCGCTACGCGCGCGCCTACGGCACGCGCGCCGAGACCCTGCTCGCCGGCGCGCGCGGGCTCGACGACCTGGGCGAGCACCTGGGTGACGGGCTTTACGAGGCGGAGGTGGAATACCTGCGCCGTCACGAATGGGCGGGAGCGGCGGAGGACATCCTTTGGCGCCGGTCCAAGCTCGGTTTGCACGTCGCCGAGGCCACCAGGGCGCGGCTCGCCAATCGCTTCGGCGAACGCGACGACCGGGGCAGGAAGGCCGCCACGCGATGACGCTGAAGCTCGAAGGCGTGACCCGGATCGTCGGCGGCGAGACCCACATCGACGACATCACGCTCGAGCTGCAGCCGGGCTCGGTCAATCTCCTGCTCGGGCCGACGCTGGCGGGCAAGACCTCGCTGTTGCGCCTGATGGCGGGGCTCGACCGGCCGACCAGCGGCCGAATCCTGGTCGACGGCCGCGACGTGACCGGGTTGTCGGTGCGCAAGCGCAACGTGGCCATGGTCTACCAGCAGTTCATCAACTACCCCATGTTCACGGTGTTCGACAACGTGGCCGCGCCGCTCAGGCGGGCCGGGGCGAGCAAGGAGGAGATCGAGCGCAAGGTGCGGGCGGGGGCGCAGAGCCTGCACATCGAGGACCTGCTCGATCGCCTGCCCGCACAGCTGTCCGGCGGCCAGCAGCAACGCACCGCGCTGGCGCGCGCCCTGGCCCGGGAGGCCGACCTGCTCCTGCTCGACGAGCCGCTGGTCAATCTCGACTACAAGCTGCGCGAAGGGCTGCGCGAGGATCTGCGCGAGATCTTCAAGACGCGCCGCTCGATCGTGGTCTATGCCACGACCGAACCGCTCGAGGCGCTGATGATGGGCGGCAACACGGTGGTGCTCGACCAGGGGCGCATGTTGCAGGCCGGGCCGACGGTCGAGGTCTATCACCACCCCACCTCGGTGCGGGCCGGGGAGATTTTCAGCGACCCGCCCATGAACCTGATCGAGGGAACCGTGGCCGGCGGGGAGGCGGTCCTCGGCGGACGCCTGCGCGCGCCGCTGCACGACCAGCTGAGTGCGTTGCACGAGGGCCGCTACCGATTTGGCGTGCGCGCCGGCCACATCTTCCTCCGCCGGCAAGGGCCGGGCGACATCGAATTCGCCGCGCCGGTCGAACTGGCCGAGATCAGCGGCTCGGAGACCTTCATCCACGTCGGGCTCGGCGAGACCTCGTGGGTGGTCCAGGAAGAGGGCGTGCACACCATGGCGCTGGGCGAGGAAGTCCGGCTGTTCCTCGACCCGCGCAACCTTTTCGCCTTCGCCGAGGACGGCCGCCTGGTCGCCGCACCGGCGCGCGGCCCGGCGCCCATGGCGGCGCAGTAGGAAAGCCGGCGATGGCGCGCATTCACCTCCAGGGCATCGCCCACTCCTACATGACGCAGCCGCGCGGCGACGACGACTACGCGCTGCGCCGGATGGACCACGTCTGGGAGGACGGCGGCGCGTACGCCCTGCTCGGGCCCTCCGGGTGCGGCAAGACCACGTTGCTCAACGTCATTTCCGGCCTGATCCACCCGACCCAGGGCCGGGTCCTGTTCGACGAGCGCGACGTGACCGAGCTGTCGACCCAGCGACGCAACATCGCCCAGGTGTTCCAGTTCCCGGTGATCTACGACACCATGACGGTGTTCGACAACCTGGCCTTCCCGCTGCGCAACCGCGGCCTCGACGAGGCCCGGGTCAGGACCCGCGTCGCGGAGGTGGCCGAGACGCTCGAGCTCACCGCCGACCTGCGCAAGCGGGCGCACGGCCTGGGCGCCGACGCCAAGCAGAAGATCTCGCTCGGGCGCGGGCTCGTGCGCTCCGATGTCGCCGCCATCTTGTTCGACGAGCCGCTCACCGTCATCGACCCGCAGGTCAAGTGGCACCTCCGGCGCAAGCTCAAGCAGATCCACGAGCGCTTCGAGCTGACGCTCATCTACGTCACCCACGACCAGCACGAGGCGCTGACCATCGCCGACCAGGTGGCGGTCATGCACGACGGGCAGGTGGTCCAGTTGGGCACGCCGCAGGATCTGTTCGAGGCGCCGAAACACACCTTCGTTGGCTACTTCATCGGCACCCCGGGCATGAACTTCCTGCCCTGCGTGCTGGACAACGGGTCGGCGGTGGTCGAGGGCCAGCGTATCCCGCTCAGCCCGGGGCTCGCGGAAAAGGGCCGCAGCGCGTCCGGAGCGCTCGAGATCGGCATCCGCCCGCAGTTTCTGCGGCTCGGTTTGCAGGCCGGGGGCGACGGCGTGCCGGTGGCCATCGCCGCGGTCGAGGATTTGGGCGACTTCAAGATCGTCACCGCGCGCCTCGGCGCGCGGGTGGTCAAGGTGAAGCTCGCCGCAGGCGAGGAGGTGCCGGGCGCGCGCGGGTTCCTCCGGTTTCCCCCGGAATGGACCAGGCTCTACGCCGACGGCCGGCTGGTGGAATGAGCGCAAAGGGGAAGACGCGGTGAACAAGTGGGAGGACAACAGGGCCTGGTTCCTGGTCCTGCCGGTGTTCCTGATCGTGGCCTTTACCGCGATCATTCCGCTGATGACCGTCGTCAACTACTCGGTCCAGGACATCTTCGGGCCCGGCCAGCGCGTGTTCGTCGGCCTGGAGTGGTTCGAGGAGGTGCTGCACGATTCGCGCCTGCACGACGCGCTTGTGCGCCAGTTGATCTTTTCGGGCCTGGTGTTGCTGATCGAGATCCCGCTCGGCATCGGCATCGCGCTCGCCATGCCGACGCGCGGCTGGGGCGTCTCGGTCTCGCTCGTGCTGCTCGCCCTGCCTCTGCTCATTCCCTGGAACGTGATCGGGACCATCTGGATCATCTTCGTGCGGCCCGACATCGGCCTGCTGGGAGTCGTGGTCAACGGCCTTGGCATCGCCTTCGACCACACCGCGGCGCCGCCCGATGCGTGGATCACCTTGATCCTGATGGAGGTTTGGCATTGGACGCCGCTGGTCGCGCTGCTCTGCTATGCCGCCCTGCGCGCGATCCCGGACGCCTTTTATCAGGCCGCGCGCATCGACGGGGCCTCGGACTGGTCGACCTTCCGCTACATCCAGCTGCCCAAGATGCGCGGCGTGCTGACGATCGCGGTGCTGCTGCGCTTCATGGACAGCTTCCTCATCTACGCGGAGCCGTTCGTACTGACCGGCGGCGGTCCGGGCAACTCGACCACCTTCCTGTCGATCTACCTGGTGAAGCTGGCGGTCGGGCAGTTCGACCTCGGGCCCGCCGCGGCCTTCTCGCTCATCTACTTCCTGATCGTGCTGGTATTCAGCTTCGTGTTCTACACCGCGCTCCAGCGCGTCGGACGGGGAGAGGCGAAATGAGGATCCGCAAACGCACCGTCGCGCTGATCTTGTATTTCGGGCTGCTGCTGCTCCCGATCTACTGGATGCTCAACATGTCCCTGCGCACCAACGCGGAGATCCTGGGCGCGTTCGCGCTGTACCCGACGAACCCGACCTTCGCCAACTACATCAAGATCTTCACCGATTCGTCCTGGTATTCCGGCTACATAAACTCGATCACCTACGTGACGATGAACACGGCGATCTCGCTCTCGGTCGCGTTGCCGGCCGCCTACGCCTTCTCGCGCTTCCGCTTCCTCGGCGACAAGCACATGTTCTTCTGGCTGTTGACCAACCGCATGGCGCCGGCGGCGGTCTTCCTGCTGCCCTTCTTCCAACTCTATTCGACCTTCGGGCTGATCGACACGCACATCGCCGTAGCGCTCGCGCACACGCTGTTCAACGTGCCGCTGGCGGTGTGGATCCTCGAGGGCTTCATGTCGGGCGTGCCGCGCGAGATCGACGAGACGGCCTACATCGACGGTTACAGCTTCCCGCGCTTCTTCATCACCATCTTTCTGCCGCTCGTGCGCACCGGCATAGGCGTGACGGCATTCTTCTGCTTCATGTTTTCGTGGGTCGAACTGCTGTTTGCCCGCACGCTGACGACCACGGCTGCCAAGCCGATCGCGGCAACGATGACGCGCACGGTCAGCGCGACCGGCCTCGACTGGGGCCTGCTCGCTGCGGCCGGGATGCTCACCATCGTCCCCGGTGCGTTGGTGATTTGGTTCGTGCGCAACTACATGGCCAAGGGCTTTGCGCTCGGGCGGGTTTAGGACCCACTGGCATAGGAGGCGCGGGCATGGATCTGGAGTGGATGGCATGGACGCTGCCGACCGCGGTGTTCTTCGGCGTGATCGCGCTCATCCTTGTGTGCATGACCGTGTGGGACGTCACCTCGCCGGCGGTCGAGCGGCGCGGCCTGCTGCCGATCTCGACCACCCGCGGCGACCGACTGTTCATCGGGCTGCTGGGCAGCGCCTACATCCACCTGGCGTGGATTGGGTTGGCCGACGCCAACATTTGGTGGGCGCTCGGGCTCTCGGTCCTTTTCATGGCCGTGCTCATGCGCTGGGGGTGAGCGAGACGGCGGCATCGTTCCCCGGGAAGGTTCCCACCTTTCCGGGCTGGGGCGCGGACCGGCCTCGCCCGCGCCGGCCCTGGGTGCCGTCATTTGCGATATCGAGGCCACATACGGAACCCAGAGGGGAGAATCAGATGCCAGACAGACACGGGACGAAGGGAATGCGGCGCTGGGGAGTCCCGGCGGCCGCCGCCGCGCTGGTCCTCGCGGCCACGGCGTTCGCGCCGCCGGCCGCGGCCGACATGAACGCGGCGCGCAAGTGGGTGGACAACGAGTTCCAGCCTTCGACGCTCTCCAAGGCAGAGCAGATGAAGGAGATGGAATGGTTCATCAAGGCGGCCGAGCCCTTCCGGGGCATGGAGATCAAGGTCGTCTCCGAGACCATCCCGACGCACGAGTACGAGTCGAAGGTGCTGACCAAGGCGTTCGAGGAGATCACCGGGATCAAGGTCACGCACGACCTGATTCAGGAAGGCGATGTCATCGAAAAGCTGCAGACTCAGCTGCAGTCGGGCAAGGCCATCTACGACGCCTACATCAACGACTCCGATCTGATCGGCACGCACTTCCGTTATAAGAGCGTGATGCCGATTTCCGATTTCATGGCCGGCGAAGGCAAGGACGTGACCCTGCCGACTCTGGATGTCGACGACTTCATCGGCAAGAGCTTCGGAACCGGACCGGACGGCAAGCTCTATCAGCTTCCGGACCAGCAGTTCGCGAACCTCTACTGGTTCCGCTACGACTGGTTCCAACGCCCGGATTTCAGGAAGAAGTTCAAGGAGATCTACGGCTACGAGCTGGGCGTCCCGGTCAACTGGTCGGCCTATGAGGACATCGCCGAGTTCTTCACCGAGGTCGTCCGGGAAATCGACGGCAAGGCCGTGTACGGCCACATGGACTACGGCAAGAAGGCCCCGGACCTCGGCTGGCGCTTCACCGACGCGTGGCTGGTCATGGCCGGGGCGGGCGACAAGGGCATTCCCAACGGCCTGCCCGTGGACGAATGGGGCATCCGCGTGGAGGGCTGCCGGCCGGTCGGCGCGAGCGTCAGCCGCGGCGGCGCCACCAATGGGCCCGCGGCCAAGTACGCGCTGCGCAAGTACATGGAATGGCTCCGCAAGTACGCTCCACCGGGGGCCCTCGGCATGGACTTCTACCAGTCGCTGCCGAGCCTGGCGAAGGGCAACGTGGCCCAGCAGATTTTCTGGTACACGGCCTTCACCGCCTCGATGGTCCAGCCGGGTCCGACGGTCAACGAGGACGGAACGCCCAAGTGGCGCATGGCTCCCTCGCCGCATGGACCCTATTGGGAGGAGGGACAGAAGCAGGGCTATCAGGACGCAGGTTCCTGGACGCTGCTGAACGGCCCATCGCTCGACCGGCGCAAGGCGGCTTGGCTCTATGCGCAGTTCACGGTCTCGAAGACCGTGTCGCTGAAGAAGACCCACGTGGGCCTCACGGTGATCCGCGAAAGCGACATCAACCACGAATCCTTCACCGAGCGGGCGCCGAGGCTGGGCGGCCTGGTCGAGTTCTATCGCAGCCCGGCGCGCGTCGCCTGGACGCCGACCGGAACCAACGTGCCGGACTATCCGAAACTGGCGCAGTTGTGGTGGCAGAACATCGGCGAGGCGGTGGCCGGCGAGGTGACCGTCGATACGGCGATGGACAATCTCGCCCGCGAGCAGGACAAGGTCATGGCGCGGATTGAGCGCAGCGGCGTCCAGGGCGAATGCGGGCCCAAGCTGAACAAGCCGCGGGACGAGGCGTACTGGCTGAGCCAGCCGGGCGCCCCCAAGGCCAAGCTGGCCAACGAGAAGCCGAAGGGCGAGACCGTGGATTACGACCAGCTGCTCCAGGCTTGGCGCGAGGGCCGGGTGCGCTAGAGCGGTTTCGGATTGAGCGGAAGCACCCCCCCTCACTCTTCCCTCTCCCCCCGCAAGCGGGAGAGAGGGTTGCGCAGGGTCGGCGCGGCGGACGCCGCGCGTTACCCGGAGCTGGGTGAGGGGGGCTGAGTCCGGATCGCCCGAAGTTGCTCTAGGCGCGCGCTCAGCCGTTTTTCACAAGGGGCGGGGGGTCGCACCCCGCCCCTCTTTTCTTGGGCGGGCCGGCCCAAGGGCGCCGTGGGCCGGGGCCAAAAGCGGCGGCTTTGTTGCCGGATCGGCGCGCGGGGTGTCCGTTTCGCGACATCCGCGGCATTTCATGAATTGTTATCGAAAAATTTACTTATTAACGGTAAACGAGATATTGTGCGTTCATGATATATTCCTATTCTATTAATTCGTTACTTACTATATACTGCTCTGTGACATTATTGTGTACACGGCCTCGGAGCCCTGCACCGCGATGCCGTTTGCGAATCGGCGGACTTTGCCATCGACTCCCTCCGGCCCGGCGCCGGCGCGGCGGCGCGCCTCGACGCTCCGGCGCCTGCTCGGCACGCTCGCGGCGGCGCTTTTGCTGCCGCTGCTGATCGTCGCCGGGGGGGCGCGCACCGAGGCGGTGGCGGTGGCCAGCGCCGCGGAGCCGACGCGCGAGTATCTGATCAAGGCCGCGTTCCTCTACAACTTCGCGAAGTTCACCGAGTGGCCGAAGGGCGCATTCGCCGGCGCTTCCACGTCGCTGCAGGTGTGCGTGCTCGGCGAGGACCCGTTCGGCCCGGCCCTCGAGTCGATCGCCGGCAAGCCGATCAACGGACGGATCGTGGTCGTGCGCCGGGTCGGTTCGATCGGGGCCGCCCGGCCCTGTCACATGGTGTTCGTCAGCGCCTCCGAGGAAGCCCGGCTGACCAGCATCCTCGAAACGCTCGGCGCCAGGCCGATCCTGACCGTGGCGGACATGCCCAACTTCGCGCGGGCGGGCGGCATCATCAACCTGAAGACGAACGACGAGGACAAGCTGCGCTTCGAGATCAACGTCCGCACGGCGCGCCGCGCCGGGCTGAAGCTGAGCTCGAAGCTGCTCAATCTCGCGGAATTAACGCCGAACTGAGCCAAGAGGCGCCCTCCCTTGCGACCGTTCCGCACATTCTCGCTCAAGCAGAAGATCACGGGGCTCATCCTGGCCGCGAGCTGCGTCGTCCTGGTCCTGTCGTCCTCGTTCTTCGTCGCGAGCCAGATCATCACCTACGAACGCCTGATCGTGGGCGAGCTGAAAGCGGTCGCCGACATCATCGCCAACAACGTGACCGCGGCCGTTGTCTTCGACGATCCGCGCTCGGCCGGCGAGACCCTGTCGGCCCTTCGCGCCAAACCGAGCGTGCTGGCGGCGCGCATCCACACCGTCGACGGCGCCGTCTTCGCCGAGTACCGCGCCAAAGGCGCCGCAGGCACCGCCGACCTGGCGCCGGGCCCGGAGCGCGCCGGCGCGGCGCGGGGGCGCGCCACGATCGAGTCCGCGCGCGGTCACGAGATCAGGTACCTGGCTGGATACGTCGACCTGCGCGCGCCGATCGAACTGGACGGCGAGATGATCGGGACGGTCGTCATCCGCTCGGACCTGAGGCCGCTGTACGACATCATCGAGCGCTACCTCTTGGTGGCGGCGTTGGCGATGCTGGTTCTGATCGTGATCGCATTCGTCATCGCCGCGCGCCTGCAGAAGGTGGTCTCCGAGCCGATCCTGCACCTCGTCGAAACCATGCGCACGGTTTCGACCGAGCGGGACTATTCCGTGCGCGCGACCAAGAAGGGGGCGGACGAACTCGGCCAGTTGACCGACGGCTTCAACGCGATGCTCGAGCGGATCCAGGCCCACGACGCCGAGCTGCGCAGGGCCTGGCACGAGGCGGAATCGGCCAGTCGCGCCAAGACCGCATTCCTGGCGAATATGAGCCACGAGCTACGCACCCCGCTCAACGCCATCATCGGGTTTTCCGAGATCCTCAAGGGCCAGCTGCTCGGCCCGCTCGGCAACGAGCGCTATCGCCACTACGCCGAGGACATCTTCGACAGCGGCCATCACCTCCTCGCGGTGATCAACGACATCCTGGACATCTCCAAGGTGGAGGCCGGGGAGTTCGAGTTGAACGAACAGGAGACCGACCTGCGCGACCTGATCGATGGATCGGTGCGCCTGGTGCGCGACGGGGCCGAGGCGGCGGGCCTGGAGCTGGTCGTGAACGCCGATCCACAGGTGCCGACCGTCGTGCTCGACCAGCGCTTGATCAAGCAGAGCCTGATCAATCTGCTCTCGAACGCCATAAAGTTCTCGCCCGGCCCGGGCCGGATCACCGTGGGCATGGCGAACGCGCCGGACGGGGCGGTGCTGCTGTCCGTCGCCGACACCGGCATCGGGATCGCCAAAGAGGACATCGCCCGCATCCTGCAGCCCTTCGCACAGGTCGAGAGCGCCTTTTCCCGCAGCCACGAGGGAACCGGCCTGGGCCTGGCGCTGGCCAAGTCGTTCATGGAGGCCCACGGCGGCACGATCGAGGTGCGCAGCAAGCTCGACGTTGGCACCACGGTGACGATGTGTTTCCCGCCCGAACGGGCGCTCCGGGCGGGTTCGTCCGTCCGCGCCGCGCCGGCGCGCTGAGCCGCCCGCCGGCGGCCTACAGGATCAACGCCGCCGCCTGTTTGGTGAACAGGTTGAAGGCGATGTACTCGTACCGCCAGGCGTATACGCGTACGGCTTCCTGGAAGGCTTTGAACTCGTCCTCGCGCCAGCGGGCCGTGCACAGATATTCGTCGAACACGATCACGGTCCCGGGCACGATCCGCTCCGGCAGCCATTCGAAGATGGTCTTGGTCGAGCTGTAGATGTCGCAGTCGACGTTCACGAAGCGCACCGGAGCGTCGTATTCGGTCACGAAGCGCGGGAGGGTCTCGGCGAACGGGCCGACGTGAAGGCGCGCGTTGGGCGGAACATCGGGCAGCCGGCCGTGGGCGGAGTACGCGCCGGGCGGGTTGTGGCCCCACGCCTCCGGCAATCCCTCGAAGGAATCGAAGCCGTGGACCTCCTGCGCGGCGCGGTTCGCGATGAACCGCAGCGAGGTGCCGAACAGGACCCCGAATTCGAGAACGAGGCCCTTGACCCCGGCCTGGTCCATGCCGTGGCCCAGGGTCTCGAAACTGTCGCTGAAAAAGCGGGTCGACGGGCCGCACCGGCTCTTCGCGTAGTTCCAGCTGTCGAGCAGGAAATCGTAACGGCCCGACTGAGCGGCCAGCCAGGAGAAATGCCGCTCGGCGGCGCGCGTATCCCCTTGCTGATCGCGAATGACGCCGAGGTAGAAGTGCGAGCGGGCGTGATCCGGATCCAGGCGCAGCGCGTTGGTCAAGGCCTCCGCCGCCGGGCCCGGATCGGCGTCGCTGTACAGCATGGACGCCAGGCAATGGTGGGCGTCGGCCGAGCCCGGATCGATCTCGAGCGCCCGGCGGTACGCCGCCGTCGCCTCCTCGCGCCGACCCTGGGCGCGCCGCACGTTGCCGAGGCTGACGTGGGCCTCCGCGAAGTCGGGGTCGATCTCGAGCGCCCGGCGGATCTCCTCGGCCGCCTCGTCCAGCCGGCCGAGGGCCGCGAGCGCGTTGCCCAGATTGTTTCGCGCGCCCTCCTGGTCCGGTCTCAGCTCGACCGCGCGGCGATACGCGGTCGTCGCGTCCTCCAGCCGGGCCAGGTTCCTCAGCGCGTTGGCGAGGTTGGCATGGGCGTCGGCGTAGTCCGCGTCGATCTCGATCGCGCGGCGGTAGGCCTCGACCGCCTCCTCGACCCGGCCCTTCTCGTGGAGGACGACCCCAAGGTTGTTGTGCGCGACGGCGAAACCGGGGTTGATCTCAATGGCGCGCCGGTAGGCCGCGATCGCGTTCTCACCCTCGCCCTTGTCCTGAAGCGCGATCCCGAGGTTGCTGTACGCCTCCGCATAGCCCGGGTCGATCGCCAGCGCCCGGCGGTACGCGGCCACCGACTCGGCCAACCTGCCCAGGGCGTGCAGGCCGGCGCCCAGGTTGTTGTGGGCGCTGGCGGATGCGGGGTCGATCTCGAGGGCGCGCCGGTAGGCCGCGATCGCGTCCTCGATCCGGCCGAGCGCCTTGAGCGCGTTGCCCAGGTTCGTGAAGTAGTCGGGCTTGGTCGAGCACTTGGCGATCGCCCTTGCGATCAGTTCGGCGGCGGCCGCGTACCTGCCCACCTGGTAGGCGATCACCCCGAGCAGGTGCAGCGCGTCGGCGTGATCGGGCCGCGTCCGGAGGATGCGCCGATAGAGCCGCTCGGCCTCGGCAAAGCGTCCGGAGCGATGATGCTCGACCGCGCGGCCGAGCGTCGCGGCGATTTCGCGGGAATTCCTGTCCACCAAAGATCCGAAATCCGTGCGCCCCGTCAGCGGTCGGGGTTGTGTCCCCGGAGGTGGTATCAGAGGCCGGAACGAACGCCCGTCTCCGCCGGCGGTGGTTGCCGGCTCATTGCGCTGCAATAGCCGGCGGGTCGTGGCTGTCAGGTTTGCACAGCTCGGCGACGCTTTCCAGGCTCGTGTAGCGCCGGCGGACGGCCCGTTCGTCGTTCTGCTCCGTGAGGATGGCGCCGACCAGCCGCACGACGGCGTTATCGGCGGGGAAGATGCCGACGACGTTGGTGCGGCGCTTGACCTCCTTGTCGAGCCGCTCGAGCGGGTTGGCGCCCGGTATGAAAGCGGCGGTGCCCCACGATTCCGGCCATCGCCCCTCAAACGCTCTTAATGAGCACGCAGCCTAAGCTTCCTCGAGATGCACGTCGTGATCCTCGACCGCTTCGACGCGCCAACCGGCGCGGGCCCGCGTCCAGAGAAGGTATCCCGCCGCCACGACCAGGGCCGCGGCGATGGCCGGACGGACCGCTCCGCCCATCATGGCCATCGGGATCGACAGGCAGGCCAGAAGGCAGGGCACATAGACGAGGGTCCATTTCCGCTTGCCGCGGACCTTTTGATAGCGGGGAAAGAACATCGAGAACAACGCCAGGATGATGAAGAACAGCGACCACGGCCGGGCGACGAACATGGTCAGGTCGGTGGAAATGGCGAACGCCCGCGACAGGTTGAGCTCGGCGATGTTTCCGAGCACCACGCCCAGGATCATCGGCGCCAGCGGAAATCCCAGATTGCGCATCAGGTAGCCCAGGACCCCGAACAGCAACAGGGTCCACAGGTCGAACTCGACGTTGTTCAGCGCGAAGACGCCGATGGCGCAGTAGCTCAGGATGATCGAGGCGAGCACGTACATGCGCACCCTCGTGATCAGCACGAAAAGGCGCAAGGCACCCGACTGCAGGGCCAGCATCAGGAAATGGGCGAGGAAGAAGGCGATGAAGATCGAATAGGCCAGGACCGGCGAGTCGCCGATGAAGGACGGGCTCGGGATCACGTCGTGGATCAGGAGCGCGCCGAGCATCACCGCGGTCACGATATCGCCCGGAATGCCCAGCGCCATCATCGTGATGAGCGCGCCGCCTGCGGTCGCGTTGTTCGCCGACTCCGGGGCGACGATGCCGTCGGCGAATCCGGTGCCGAACCTGTGCGGCTCGCGCGAGGCCTTCTTCGCCTGGTCGTAGGCCAGGATGTTGGAGATCGAGCTGCCCGCGGCCGGCAGGATCCCGGTGAACACGCCGATGAGCGACGAGCGCAGCAGGTTGATCCAGCGCCGGAGCACCGCGCGCGCGGCGCGGCGATGCTCGATCCGCACGCTGACCGAGGCCGTCTCGGCGAGCGACTTGCGCGCCGCCGCGGGGTCGCGCACGTCGGTCAGCAGCTGGCTGAAGGCGAACAGCCCGATCAGCACGGGCAGGAAGTCGAAGCCCTGCAGCAGGGCGTCGCTGCCGAAGTTGAACCGCGCCACGCCGTTGATGTCGTCCTCGCCGATGGTCGCGACCAACAGCCCCAGCGCGCCGGCGATCAGGCCCTTGACCAGGTTCTCGCCGGCCAGGCTGGCCGTGATCGTGAGCGCGAAGAGGACCAGCGCGAAGTAGTCCCAGGGCTGGAACTCGAGCCCGATGCGCGCCAGCTGCGGCGCCAGCGTCACCAGCAGGACGGCGCTGATGGTCCCGCCGAAGAAGGAAGACCACACGCCGATGCCGAGCGCCAGTCCCGGCTGGCCGCCGCGGGCCATGGGAAAGCCGTCGAAGGTCGTGGCCACCGAGGACGGGGTGCCGGGGATGCCGGTCAGGATTCCCGACATGAGCCCGCCCGACAGGCCGCCGACGAACACGCCGATCATGGTCGCCAGGCCCTGAACCGCGTCCATGCCGAAGGTAAAGGGCAGGGTCAGCACCACCGCCATGGCGATGGTGAAGCCGGGGATGGCGCCGGCGATCAACCCGGCCGTCACGCCCACCGTCATCAACACGATGGTCTTGATCGTGGCCAGCTCGGCGAGCGCGGCGGCGACGTTTTCCAGGATCACCGGCCGGCCCCCGGCGCTACAGCGTTGTGAAGATCATGCCCTGGGGCAGGATCACGCCCAGCGCGAAGGTGAATACCGCCCACATGGCGCCGACGGACACGAGCGCGATGACGGCGTGCGACAGGAGATTTCGCGGCCGCGCGCCACCCAGTCCGGTCAGGAGGCAGAAGACGAACAGGACGCCGCCGATCAGGATGCCGAGGACCGGCAGGGTCACGAGAAAGGCCAGGAACAGTCCGTAACACCAGAGCGGATTCCGGTAGTACGCGAGCCAAGCCTTCAACCCGGGAGGCCGTTCGGCCCGGTCCTCCCCGGCCGGCCGGCGCAGCGACTGCACCAGGTAGATCGCCGACAGGACGACGAACAGCGCCACGATGGCGCGCGGCCAGGTGGACGGCATCAGGGTCCCGTAGTCGGGCTGCCGGATGTCGAAGCTGGCCCAGAAGAACGCGCCGCACATCGCAAGCAGGAAGACGGCGATGACCACGTCCCGGTTGATGCGGCGCATGACGGTCTTGCGGTTGCGGGCCGGTCCGGCGCCCGGGCCGCCTGGCGACCCGGGCCATCCCGTATGAAGCGGCGGCTCCGGTTACTTCTTGTACATGCCGATCTTGATCGCGACCTTCTCGTGGTCGGCGTAGGTCTTCTGGAACCACTCCCGGTAGCCCTGCGGACCGACGAATTCGACGCCGGTGCCCTTGGCCTTCATCTGCCTCAGGACGTCCGGGTCCTCGGCCGACCTCTTGAAGACCCCGGCCCAGTGGTCGATGACGGCCTTGGGCGTTCCCTTCGGCACGACGATGCCGCGCCTCAAGGCGTAGACGAGGTCGATGCCCTGTTCCCGCAGGGTCGGCAGGTCCGGTATTTGGTCGCTGCGTTTGGTATCCGCGATGCCCAGGGCCTTCAAATCGCCGCCCTGGATGTACTTCTTCCCCGAGGCGACGTTGATGGTGCCGAGCTCGATGGTATGGGACAGCAGCGCCGTCATTCGCTCGCGCGTGCCGTCGAAGGGCACGTACTTGAACTTCACGCCCGTGAGGTCCTCCAGGAGCAGCCACATGAACTGACTGGTCGAGCCGAAGGTGGCGCCGGTGAGCAGCGTCCCCGGCTCGGCCTTGGCCGCCTTGATCAGGTCGTCCATGTTGTCGTAGGGCGCGTTGCCGGCGGCGCCCACGATGTCCGGCGTGCTGGTCAGGAGCGCGACCGGCTCGAAGGCGTCCCAGGTGAAGTCCACCCGGCCGTTGAGGTAGCTGGTGATGGCGCTCTGATGGATGGCGAACAGCGTGCAGCCGTTCGGCTTGGACCTGCGGGCCTCCTTGGCGCCCTTGTTGCCGCCCTGGCCGGGGATGTTGACGACCTGGATCTGGGGCTTGGCGCCGGCTTCGTTGATGTTGTTGGCGAAGATGCGGAAGATCACGTCCGTGCCGCCGCCCGGCTTCCAGGGCACGATCAGCTTCGCCGTGCCGCAGGGAAACTCGACGGCCGCCGCCGGACCGGCCGTCGCGGCCAGCAGGCCGAGCGCGGCCAAACCGGCCGCGAGCGATGCAATGAAATCCTTTCTCATGACGGTCCTCCCTGTTGTGCACGACGGTCGTGGTCCGAGCAGAGGCTTCGGTCCTCTGCCGGCGGCGTCGGCCGCTCACCCGTGGTTTCGAACGCGAGCACTTTACCGCACGCAGAGGCGGCTTTGCACCCCCGCCCGGTTCCGCGTCGCAGCGTCGCTCTTGACAAGAGGCGGCGCGCCGGGGAATGAGGACGCGGTCGATTCATTCGGGGTGCGACGCATGGATGTCCTTGAGGCCATAACCACACGACGCTCGGTCTACGGCTTCGCCGAACAATGTCCGGACCTCGGGCTGGTAAGGACGGCGCTCGACGCCGCAGTCCTGGCGCCGAACCACTACAAGACGAGGCCATGGCGTTTTGCCGTGTTCTCGGGCAAGGGACGGCACCGCCTGTCGCAGGCGCTGGGCGCGGCGGCGGCGCGGCTCGATCGTCCGGTCGAGCGCGCGAAGGAGAAACCCTACACCTCGCCGATCCAGGTGGTGGCGGGGGTCCGTCCGCTGCTCGACCACCCCAAGGTCGTCGCGCACGAGGAGATGTTGGCCGTCGGCGCCGCGATTCAGAACTTCATGCTGGCGCTGCATGCCCATGGCGTCGGAAGCATCTGGACGACCGGCGCCCTGGCCGACTCCGACGAGGTGAAGCGGCTGGTCGGCTGGACGGAGCCGGACGATCGGGTGGTCGGAATGGTCTACGTAGGCTACGCCGACGCAGCCAAGGCGATCCCGCAGCGGACGCCTTGCTCCCACGCGCAGTTCACCACTTGGATCTCATGACCGCGGGACCCGGCGCCCGGCCACGCCTTGGGCCGGGAACGATCCGCAGCTAGATGGGGATGGGGCATGGCGAACGAAGACAAGGGGACCTGGCACCGCGTCGCGGCCGCGAGCGAAATCCGGGACAACGAACCCAAGCACGTGAAGGTGAACGAGCTGTCGATCGCCCTGTATCGGGTCGACGGCGCGATCCACGCCATCGACGATGTCTGCACGCACGAGTTCGCCCTTCTGTCGGAGGGCTATCAGGACGGCGACACGATCGAGTGCCCCCTGCACCAGGCCGTGTTTCACATTCCCACCGGCGAGGTGCGCAGCGCGCCCGCCGAGGAGAACCTGCGAACCTATCCCGTCAAGATCGAGGGAGACGACGTGCTGGTCCTCGTCGATTGAGCGAACTTGGCCTTCGCGCGAAAGTCGGGGTGGCGAAACTTGTCCGCGAAGCCGCGTTTCGTCGTCATCGGCGGGGGGCAGGCGGCCGGGCGTGCCGTCGAGACGATGCGCGCGGTCGGGTTCCGCGGGGCCATCACCCTGGTCGCGGAAGAGCCGCATCTCCCTTATGAGCGGCCGCCCCTGTCGAAGCGTGTGTTGACCGGCGACGACCCGCCGGAGAAGCCGCTCATTCACGACCAAGGCTTCTATCAAGACCGCGATATCTCCCTGCGGCTGGGAGTCCGGGCGATTCACATCGACCGGCAGGGCCGGGCCGTCGCGCTCGCCGACGGCGCCTCGCTGCCCTACGACGGGCTGCTGATCGCCACCGGCGCCAGAGCGCGGCTGCTGCCGGTGCCCGGGGCCGACCTGGACGGCGTCTGCTACCTGCGCACCCTCCAGGACTCGCTCGAGATTCAACGCCGGCTGCGACCCGACGCGCGCCTGGTGATCGTGGGGGGCGGATACATCGGGCTCGAGGTCGCGGCCTCGGCGAGGAAGCGCGGCTGCCAAGTGACGGTCATCGAACTCATGGATCACGTCATGGCGCGCGTGGTCGCCCCGGAGATCGGGCGGGCCTTCCTCCATTACCACGAGGCGGCCAAGGTCGAGTTTCGGCTCGGCGTCGAGGTCCAGGGCTTTGCCGGCGACGCGGCGGTGACCGCCGTCCTGTGCGCCGACGGCGCGGAGGTCCCGGCCGACCTAGTCGTCGTGGGGATCGGCGTGGACCCGGCGACCGACCTCGCCGCCAAGGCGGGGCTCGAGGTCGACGACGGCATCGTGGTGGACGCGTTCGGCCGCACATCGGACCCTTCGATCTACGCCGCCGGCGACGTCACCAACCACCCCAATCCCCTGCTCGGGCGCCGGGTGCGGCTGGAATCCTGGCAGAACGCGCAGAACCAGGCGATGCGCGTGGCCCGCAACATGTGCGCGGAGCAGGAGCCGTACCAAGAGATCCCCTGGTTCTGGTCCGACCAGTACGACCTCAATCTGCAGATGGTCGGCTTGCCGGAGCGTTGGGACGAGCTCGTCCTTCGCGGCGACGTTGGGCAGCGCAAGTTCACCGCGTTCTATGTGGAGGACGGCAGGCTCGTCGCGGCCAACACGGTCAATAATGGACGCGACATCCGGCCCTGCCGGCAACTGATCGCACAGGGCCGAACGATCGATCCGAAGGTCTTGGCCGATCCCGGATACCCGCTGCGCGACCTGCTGAGACGGACCTGACCGGCAGGCCGCGATGCGGGCCGCGCGGCCCCGTCACCATGCGTCGCGGACGGCAACGCTGCGGGAGGTGTCGGCGTCAAGTTCTGCAATCCGGCGATCGTGTCGTCCGGTGCCGAGCGGGACGATGGCTGGAGCACAACGAGCGCCGTCCCGGCGGCTCGCCGGATCACCCGACCCGCGGCGAATTCCTCTTACGGACGGCCATCGGAAGTCCTATTCACCCCCGACCCAGAACGCCTTTTCCAGGTTGGTGAACTCCGAGGTCGGTCCCTCGTACTTGTTGCGACCCAGCTCCAGGACATAGACGTAGTCCGAGATCTTGAGCGCCTGGCGAATTTCCTGGTCGACGAGGAGGATCGTCAGCCCCTCCTTGTCGCGCAGATCCCTCAGCATCTGATAGACCTCCCGCGAGAGCATCTTGGACAGGCCCGCGGTCGGCTCGTCGACCAGAAGCACCTTGGGCTCGGACATGAGCGTGCGCCCGATCTCCACCATGCGCTGCTGCCCGCCCGAGAGCTCGCCGGTCACCTGCTTGCGTTTGTCGCGCAGGATCGGGAAGCGGGCGTAGTTTTCCTCGATCTTTTGCCTGACCTGCCGTCTGTCCCGACGAAAGGTCCAGGCGCCCACCTCCAGGTTTTCCTCTACCGACATGTGGCGAAAGATGCCGGGCTGTTGCGGGATGTAGGCCAGGCCCTTTTGAATGCGCTTGTGCGTGGGCGTTTCGATGATGCTCTCCCCGTTCAGGTAGATCTCGCCCGCGTTGGGTCTCAGAAATCCGTAGATGGCCTTGAGCGCGGTCGATTTGCCGACCCCGTTGGCGCCCAGGACGGTCGTGATCCGCCCCTGCCCGGCGGTGATGGTCAGATCCTGCAGGATGTTCAGGTCCCTGTAGTAACCGACGAACAGGTTCTTGACCTCAAGCATGTTCCCGTCCTCGTGCGGAAACGTCGCGCGTTGCGGCCGTCACGGCGGCTGCCCCCCGTCGGCGGGGTCGGTTTCCGAATCTTCATCATCCTGACCGAGATAGGCCTCGATCACCGCCGGGTCCCGTTTCACCACCTGAGGGTCCCCGTCGGCGATGAGGTCGCCGTAGTTGAGCACCAGGAGGCGCTTGCTCAAAGTGAATATGGTATCCATGTCGTGGCTGATGATGATGATCGCCTTGCCCTCGTCGTTGACCCGGTGGATGTAGTTGTAGATGACCTCCATCAGCTTGGGATGGACGCCGGCAAAAGGCTCGTCGAGGATGATGATCTCGGGGTCGAGCATGAGCAGGCGACCGAGCTCCAACAGCTTCTGCTGACCGCCGGACAGCGCCCGGGCGAACTCGTTGCGCAGGTGGTCCATGGTCAGGAATTCGAGCACCTCAAGCGCCCGCGTTTCGAAGTCCCGCTGGCGGGCGCGCGGATTCATGGCGAGCGCCGGCACGTAGAGGTTTTCCAGGACCGTCATTCGCCGGAACGAGCGGGTCACTTGGAAGGTCCGACCGAGTCCGGCTTGCGCCACCTTGTAGGGCGGCAGGTGATCGATGCGCGCGCCGTTCAGGTAGACGGTGCCGCTTGCCGGCTTGATGGCGCCGTCGAGGATGTTGGTCAGCGTGGTCTTGCCCGCGCCGTTCGGCCCGATCAGTCCGATCAGCTCCGCGCCGGTGACCCGGAAGGAGACGTCCTTCAGGACCTCAAGGCCGCCGAAGTTCTTGTAGATGCCGTTGACCTCGAGCTCGATCATGGCGCGCCTCGCGGGTCGCCGGCGCCGGTCGCGACCGCCTGGCGTTTGGCGACCGTTTCCCGCGCCACCTCGGCGCGGGTGAACCACATCAGGACCGGGTGAATGAGTCCGTTGCGCCAGAAGCGCAGGGTCAGCATCAGGAGCAGTCCGAAGAACACGAGCCGCCAGACCGTCATGTCGACCGTGACGGCGCCTATGGTGAAGCTGCTGCGCAGCATTTCCAGGGCGAAGTGAATCACGATGGCCCCTACGGCGGCGCCGATGATGCTCTCCAGGCCGCCGATCACCGCCATCGCGATGACCAGGCTCATCTGCAGGATGATCAGGATGTTGGGGGTGATGATGCCGATGTAATGCGCCTGAACCGTGCCGGCGGCGGCGGCCATCATCGACGTGACCACGAAGACCAGGATCTTGTAGCGCACGGTGTGGACCGCGAGCGCGGCCGCGGCCTCCTCGTCCTCGCGCAGCGAGCGAATGAACAGCCCGAAGCGCGATTTTTCCAACCAGGCCATGATCGCCATGCAGACGAGAAACAGGAACAGCATGACGTAGTAGGAGGGCAGCTTGTCGGTCGGGCCGTAGGCGGTGCCGAACAGCGTGATGCCCTCGGGGAACAGCGGCGGAAGCTCCAATCCCGCCTGTCCGCGGGTGATCGGGATTTCGGCGCTGATGGTGGCGCGCAGGATCTCCGAGAATCCGACGGTGAACAGCGCCAGGTACGCCGCGCGCAGGCGCAGCACCAGCGCCCCGACCAGAAAACCGAAGATGCCGCCCACCAGAATGCCGAGCAGGATGCCCAACCAGAGGGAGGGCTGGGTGACCAGCACGTCCGCCGGCCAGCTCTCTTTCGCGATGTCCAGGCAGGTCCGGGGAACGGCATGGACCCCGATGGGATCGAGAATGACCAGGTACCGGCCGCCGAGCTTGAACTCGGTGCAGATGTTGGTCGGCGCGCTGGTGAAATAGAGGTAGGCGTTGAACAGCCCGGTCGTATAGGCGCCGATCGCCATGAAGGCCATGTGGCCGAATGAAAACTGCCCGGCGTAGCCGGCGAGCAGCGACCAGCTGGAGGCCAGGATGGCGTAGAAAAACGCCGTGATCCACAGGTGCATCACGTAGTTGTAGTCCGCCCCGGCGTAGACGTAGGGAAAGGCGAGCAGGAACACGACCGCGAAGGCGCCCGCGATATATGGAACCGACTGCCTCATTGCTGCCGCCCGAACAGCCCCGTGGGCTTGAGCAGGAGCACCAGGGTCAAGACGACCATGCCGTAGGCCGGAATGTAGGAGGCGGCCCTCTGGGGATCGGGGATGCAACCGGTGCCCGCCGCTTCGATGAGGCCGATCATCAGCCCGCCCAGAAAGGCCCCGGGCAGCGAACCCAGGCCGCCGAGCACGACGATGACGAAAGACCGCAGGGCGGGCAGCATGCCCACCTGGGGCAGCCAGGAAAAGGCCTGCACGAGGGTCGCGCCGGACAGCCCCGCCAGCATGCCGCCGAGGGCAAACGCCAACATGTTCATGGTGTTGGGGTTGATGCCGGCGACCGCGGCCGCCTGGCGGTCCTGACTGACCGCCCTGAGCGCCTTGCCGACCCAGGTGCGGTACAGGAAGAGCAACAGGAGGCCCAGTATGATCAGGGACAGAACCGCGGCGGTAAACCGCGGGTTGGAGATCGACACGGTATCGAAGAGCGTGAGGTTTCCCCGGGTGGTTTTTATCAGCCAGGGCTCCTCGGCGCTCGGGATCGCGAGTTTCGGGAAGTCGAAGAAGCGCCGGGCCTTCACCGGGCTGGCGCCGACCAGCGCCTGGACGAAGTACTGGACGGTAAAGGCCAGGCCGAAGGTCACCAGAATCGCGTACTCGACCGGCCGGTCGACCTTCCCCGTGTACATGGGCGTCAGAAAGATGCGCTCGAACACCGCGCCGATCGAAAAGGTGATCAGGCAGGCGGCGGCGACCGCCAGAATCGGGTGGGCGCCGGGAAACCAGGAGGTCGTGAAGTAGTACACCACCATTCCGCCCACCATGTAGAACTCGCCGTGGGCGAAGCTGACGATGCCGAGGATCGAGAAGATGAGCGTCAGCCCCAAGGCCATGAGGCCATAAATGGTCCCCATGATGATTCCGTTGGTGAGCTGCGAGGCGACGAAGCTTCCGTTCGTGACGCAATTGTTGTCGGGGTCCGCGAAGGCGAAGCTCGCGACGATGATCGCGACGATGCCGAGACCCGAGAGAACGAGCCAGCCCGTGCGCACCCTCGGCGCGAAACGCCACAGGGGGATGAGCCCGAAAGGTCCCGTGGCGGCGCCGATCGCGGCGCCCGTCAGCGGCGCCTGGGAGACGTCGAGATTCCGACGCAGGAAAACGCGCGGCGTGACGATGCCGCCGACGACCCCCCAGAAGATCATCCACAAGACGGCGGACCAGAAAATCCCGGAATGTTCCATCGGCTTTTACCGCTCGATACCCGGCAGGGCGGTTCGCCCGCCGGTGATCGCCAAGGCCGTGGGCACACGAGATGCAGGGGGCGAAGCCGCCTCAGCCCCGCCCCGCATGCATGTCGAGCCGAACCCGCCTATTTGGGGAAAACGGGTTCGCCCGTCTTGTACCTGTCCGGGTAAACCACCGGTGCCTCGGTGGAATCCTGACCTTCCGTTTGATATTGCACGACAGTGATCGCCGGATCGGGGAACTGATGCCACCACTGGTCGCCCTTGCCGTTGGCGGCGGGCGGGTTGTTGATCCCATAGGGGAAGGTGATTTTCCCCAGCGCGCCGTTGTAGTCGATCTTCTCGAGAGCGGCGATGATGTCCGCGCCCTTGGTGCTGTTCGCTGCCGTGATCGCCTGGGCAATGATCATGATGGAGTCGTAGGCCTCGAACGCATAGGACTCCGGGACCGCCTTGCCGGTCCGCTCGACATAACGCTTCAGGAACGACTTCGATATGTCGGTGTAATGCTCCGGCGGCAGGCCGACACGGCTCATGAAGCAGTAGTTACCGTCGGGCACGTTGGTCCAGAACAGCTTGCTTTCGAGCGAGATCTGGTCGCAGAGAAACGGCAGGTCGCCGGGGCCCACTCCGTTTTCGGCGGCCTGTTGGGCGAAGTTGAGCGAGGCCTCCCCCGTGGTCAGCGTGATGATCATGTCCGGGTTCTCGGCCTTCACCCGCTGGATGATGCCCGAGAAGTCCTGGGTTCCGATATCCACGCTGAAGGTGACGGAAGAAATGCCCGATTTGGTCAGTCCCGCCTCTGTTTCCTGCGCGGCGGGAATGCCGTAGTCGGTATTTTCGGTGACGATGACCACCTTCTTCACGCCGGGTATGGTCGCTGCGAAATTGTAATAGACGGCCGATGCCTCGGAGCTGAGCGGCGCGATACGGAAGATCTCGGGCAGCTTGCTGGCGGTGATCTTGTCGTTCCACGTCTCGGCGAAGACCACGGGAACGCCGTTGTCATGGGCAACTTCCTTGGACGCGATCCCGACCGAGCTGTGATAACCGCCACCGACGGCCGCCACGTTGTCCTGGTTGATGAGCTTTTCCATGACAGCCGTGCCACGCTC
>JBHHZJ010000045.1:0-27472 GCA_046758005.1 Kiloniellaceae bacterium | reverse complement strand
GACCAGGCCCTCGAGCACGATCTCGGCCTGGGCCGGGACCTTGAGCGGCACGGTCTTGCAGTCGACGAGCTCGACCCGCTTGCCGCGCAGCAGGCCGGCGAAGTGGTACTCCGAGAGCGTGTCGGGCACCGGGGTGACCGCGGCGATGATGGTGCCCGGGTCGGCGCCGATCACCGCGGCGGCGGGCAGCGGCTCGCGCCTCTCCCGCTTCCAGCGGGCGTGGTGCTGCGCCCCGCCGCGGTGCCTGAGCCAGCGCATCAGGGTCGTGTCGCGCCCCAGCACCTGCATGCGGTAGATGCCGAGGTTGAAGTCGTCCTCGCGCCGGGCGTCCTTCGCGCCCGCGCTCGGCCCCTTGGTGACCACGAGCGGCCAGGTGATGAGCGGCGCCGGCTCGCCCGGCCAGCAGGTCTGCACCGGCAGGGCGCCCAGGTCGATATCTTCGCCTTCCAGCACGACCTCCTGGCACGGCGCGGTCCCCACCGTCCTCGGCCGCATGGCGAGCGCGCTCCTGAGCAGGGGCACCTTCTCCCAGGCCTCGCGCAGGCCGCCGGGCGGCTCCGGCTGGCGCAGGAAGGCGAGGGCGTGGCCGAGCTCGCGCAGCGCGTGCGGCTCGCGCTCCATGCCCCAGGCGACCCGCTCCACCGTGCCGAACAGGTTGACCAGCACCGGCATGTCGTAGGATCGGCGCTCCCCGTCGCCGTCCGGGCGCACCACGTGCTCGAACAGGACCGCCGGGCCGCCCTCGGCGAGCAGGCGGGTCTGGATCTCGGTCATCTCCAGGACCGGCGAGACCGGCTCGCGAACGCGCACGAGCCGCCCCGCCGATTCGAGGCGGGCCATGAAGTCGCGCAGCGAGTCGTAGGGCATGGGGCGCCCGCTATCCGGGCCGCGCGCGGGAGCGGCGGCCGGGCGGTCGTGCCGGGTCGCGGGCCGGTGCCGCCACGGCGGCGTGACGGTTCCACGGCGCTGCGCGTCGCATTCTCGACTGTATTCCCGGCCGGCGACTCTTTATGATTTTATAAGACATGCTACATAGGGTTATTATTTCGGGTCGATTCGCGATCGAATTCATAACTGATGCTGAACGGAAAGGCATCTGCAATGGGATTGTTCTGGGTCGTGGGCGGCGAATATACGGACACCGGGTTCCGCGAGTCGGTCGGCGGCAGCGAGGAATGGTTCGGCCCCTTCCGCGACTACGAGTCGGCCAAGCGGGAATGGGCCAAGCACGCATGGCAGAGCGTTGACCATTGCAACGTCCGCTACCGCATCGAATGCATCGACCCGGACCAGCCGCCCCCGTGCACCGATTGACCGCCCGGGTTCCGGTGTAGGCCGTCCCGTGCCCTGGCCGCTGCCGAGCGCCGAGGCCGAGCTGCTCCGGCTCGCCAAGTCCTATCCCTTCGAGGCGCCCGATGCATCCTACCTTTTCCGCGGCGGCGCGGCGCGGCCGTTTGCGCAGGCCGCGGCGCACGGCGGCCTGTTCGCCGGGCGCGCGCCGGTGATCGCGCACGGCTCGAACCGCGCCCCGGCACAACTGCGGCGCAAGTTCGGCGACGCGGCCGAGATCCCGGTGAGCCGGGGCTGGCTGTGCGATTACGACGTGGTCTATTCGGCGCACGTCACGCAGTACGGCGCGATCGCCGCCAACCTGCGGCACGCGCCCGGCGCGTGCGTCGAGGTCTTCGTCACCTGGCTGAGCGAGGCGCAGCTCGCGCGCATGCACGAGACCGAGCTGGGCGGCGAGAACTACGCCTACGGGCGCCTGGAGCGCATCGAGCTCGCGCTCGAGGCCGGACCGGCGGAGCGGATCGCCGAAGCCTGCGTCTACCTCTCGACGCGCGGCTGCCTGGCCAACGGCGGCGGCCCGGTGGCCCTGGCGGCGGTGGCGGCGCGCGGCCGGGCGCACGGCGCGCTGCACCAGGAAGAGGCGCTGGCGCTCGTGCGCGACCGGCACCGGCCGGACATGGACCTGGACGCGCTCATTCTCCAGAACATCCGCGACCGGGCCCGCCGGCGGGCGTTGATCGCCGAGATGGGCGAGACCGCCATCCCCGCGGCGGCCCCCCATTTCCGCATCCTCGACGGCTGACCCGCCGGGGCTCTCGGCCGCCGCCTGCGCCTACGCCGCCGCTCCCGCGCCGAGGATGCCGGCGAGCAGGATCCACCCCGTGTATCGGTTGGACTTGAAGCGCACGAGGCAATTGGCCGGGTCGTCGATGTCGAGGGTGGCGATCTGCCAGGCGAACTGCGCCGCGGCGGCGGCGAGGCCCAGGTAGAACGGCCACGCGAGCCCCGCGGCGGCGCCGGTGGCCAGCATCAGGAGCGCCGCGAGCGTGTAGAAGACGGCCAGCCACGGCTTGGTCGCCGCGCCCAGCTTGAGCGCCGAGGACTTGACGCCGACCAGGGCGTCGTCCTCCTTGTCCTGGTGGGCGTAGATGGTGTCGTAACCCAGCGTCCACGCGATCCCGGCGGCGTAGAGCAGCAGCGCGGGCGCGCCGAGGCCGCCGGCCTCGGCCGCCCAGCCCAACAGCGCGCCCCAGTTGAACGTCAGCCCGAGCCACGCCTGGGGCCAGTAGGTGATGCGCTTCATGAACGGATAGGCGGCGATCGGCACCAGCGAGGCCGCCCCCAGCGCGACCGCGAAGCCGTTGAGCTGGAGCAGGATCAGCAGCCCGACCACGAGCTGTGCGCCCAGGAAGACGACCGCCCGCGGGACCGGGATCTGGCCGCTTGCGATCGGCCGCGCGGCGGTGCGCGCCACGCGCGCGTCGATGTCGCGGTCGACGATGTCGTTGTAGGTGCAGCCCGCGCCGCGCATGACGAGCGCGCCGAGCGCGAACAGCAGCAGGAGCCACGGGTCCGGCCAGCGCCCGGCGGCCACGGCGGCCAGGCTCAGGCTCCACCAGCCGGGGAACAGCAGCAGCCAGGTCCCGATCGGCCGGTCGATCCGGACGAGGCGCAGGTAGGGCCGGGCCGGCCGCGGGGCCAGGCGCAGCGCCCAATGGTCGAGCGCGATGTCGCTGGCATCGGCGATGCCGCTTGTCATCGTTCCGGGCGACTCCGACATAATTTAATCATTATTCAATCATTACGCCGCCAGGCCCGGGGGGCTCAAGCCCGCACGAGCGGCAATCCGGGCCGTGGGGCCAGGAACGAGCGGGATAATGACCGAAACGCGCGTCGAGACCCGGCTCTACGTGGACGCGGACCTGAGCGAGGGCCGCGAGCTGGGCCTCGACCACGCCCGGGCGCATTACCTGCGCAGCGTCCTGCGCCTGGCGCGCGGCGCGCGCGTGGCCGTGTTCAACGCGCGCGACGGCGAGTGGCTGGCGCGCATCGACGCGCTCGGCAGGGGCTGGTGCTCGCTCGCGGTCGAGGCGCGCCGGCGCGCGCCCGAGCCGGAGCCCGACCTGTGGCTGGTCTTCGCGCCGATCAAGCGCGCGCGCATCGATTTTCTGGCCGAGAAGGCGACCGAGCTCGGCTGTTCGGTGCTGCAGCCGGTCATGACCCGGTACACCGCGGTGACGCGGGTCAATTGCGAGCGCCTGTCGGCCAACGCCCGGGAGGCGGCCGAGCAGTGCGGCCGGCTCAGTGTCCCCGAGGTGCGCGAGCCGCTCGACTTCGGCGCGCTGGTCGCGGGCTGGCCGCGCGCGCGGCGGCTGCTGCTGTGCGCCGAATCCGGCGCGGCGCGGCCCATCGCCGAGGCCTTGAGCGAGGCGCGGACCGGCGGCGACGGGGGCGCCGGAGCGTGGGCGGTCATGACCGGACCGGAGGGGGGGCTTGCGCAAAGCGAGCTTGACGCCCTCATGGATCTGCCCTTTGTTACGCCGGTCGGTTTGGGGCCGCGCCTGCTTCGCGCCGATACGGCGGCATTGGCCGTGCTGGCCTGCTGGCAGGCGGTGCTCGGCGACGGCCGGCTTCGCCCGCCGGGCCGCGGGCCGGGACAGTCCTAGCGCCCGAATTCGAACCGGAAATCGCCGATACCTCTCAGGCAGGCTCGAGACGCGCCATGTCCGCCCCGCCCCAAGCCAAGGGTGAGCCGATCGCCGGCAAAGCCGACCTGGTCGCCTATCTGGAGGCCGGCTGCAAGCCGCCTGCGGCGTGGCGCATCGGCACCGAGCACGAGAAGTTCGGCTACCGGCGTGACGACCTGCGGCGCTTGCCCTACGGGGGTCCGCGCGGGATTCGCGCCATCCTGGAGGGGCTGGCCGCGCGCTTCGGCTGGGAGCCGGTGTTCGAGGGCGAGACCCCCATCGCGCTCAGCATGGAGAGCTGCGCCATCACGCTCGAGCCGGGCGGCCAGCTCGAGCTTTCGGGCGCTCCGCTTCCGACCCTTCACGAGACCTGCGAGGAGGTGCAAACGCACCTGGCCCAGACCAAGGAGGTGGCCGAGCCGCTCGATATCGAGCTGATCGGGATCGGATTCGAGCCCAAGTGGGCGCGCGAGGACATCCCCTGGATGCCGAAGGGCCGCTACGAGATCATGCGCGCCTACATGCCGACCAGGGGCAGGCTCGGCCTCGACATGATGCTGCGGACCTGCACGGTGCAGGTCAACCTGGACTTCGAGTCGGAAGCCGACATGGTCAGGAAGTTCCGCGTCGGCCTGGCGCTGCAGCCGGTGGCGACCGCGCTGTTCGCCAACTCGCCCTTTTCGGAGGGCAGGCCGAACGGCTTTCTCAGCTATCGCAGCCACACCTGGACCGACGCCGACCCGGACCGCTGCGGCATCCTGCCCTTCGTCTTCGAGGACGGCATGGGCTTCGAGCGCTACGTCGACTACGCCCTCGACGTGCCGATGTATTTCGTCTACCGCGACGGGCGATACCTCGACGCCAGCGGCCAGTCGTTCCGCGACTTCCTGGACGGCAAGCTGCCGGCCCTGCCCGGAGAGATCCCCACCACCAGCGACTGGGCCGACCATCTGTCCACGCTGTTCCCGGAGGTGCGCCTGAAGCGGTTCCTGGAGATGCGCGGGGCCGACGGCGGCCCGTGGGCCACCATCTGCGGGCTCCCGGCGCTGTGGGTCGGGTTGGTCTACGACGGCGCGGCGCTGGAGGCCGCCTGGGACCTGGTCAAGGACTGGACCCGCGAGGAGCACGAGGCGCTGCGCGCCGACGTCCCGCGCCTGGGGCTCAAGACGCCGTTCCGCGGCCGCCCGCTGATCGAGGTGGCGCGCGAGACCCTGGCGATCGCCGAGGCGGGCCTGAAGCGCCGGGCGCGCCTGGACGACGCGGGCCGCGACGAGGCCCACTTCCTCGATTCGCTCCAGGAGATCGTGGCCGGCGGGCCGACCCCGGCCGAGGGCCTGCTCGAAGCCTACAACGGCCCCTGGGGCCGCGACATCGACAAGCTGTTCGCCGACATCGCGTACTGAAGACGTGCCCGGCCAACGGGGAAATTTCGTTCGGTCCGCCCCAAAGAGGAGAGCCGCGGCTGGGGGACCGCGGCTCTTTGGGGTACAGGGTACTTGTCTAGGGGAAGGGTTAGGTGAGGGCATTTAAGCCCATACGGGTTAAAAGATCGTTAACGCGGATCCGCTTTCGGGACCCCTCCGGTTGGGCCGCCGGGCCGCGGTTTTGGCCGCATCCAGCGGTTAACGGACCGGCGCCGGAGGCGGTTGACGACAGGGAGTGACTGCGAATGCTTAAGACACACAACCCGGGCGGTATCGCCCCGCCGTTCTCCCGGTACAGCCAGGCCGTCGAGGCCCCCGGCGCGGCGCGTTGGTTGTTCGTCTCCGGCCAGGTCGGGGTCGCGCCGGACGGCAGCCTGGCCGAGGGCGCGGCGGCGCAGATGGAGGCCGCCTGGCGCAACGTCCTGGCGATTCTGAGCGCCGCGGGCATGGGCGCGGGCGACCTGGTGAAAGTGAATTCCTATCTCACCCGGGCGGAAGACATCGGGCTTTACCGCGAGGTCCGAGAACGCATGATCCCAGGGGTTGCACCGGCCTCGACGCTGGTCGTGGTCGGCGCGCTGGCGCACCCCGACTGGCTGGTCGAGATCGAGGCGGTGGCGGCGGCGGGATAGCTCGCGCCGCGGCGAATCCGGCGTTGCCCGGGAGGACGAAACGGACTAACATCTGACTAGCTAGTCAGATATGGAGTTCCCATGCCATCGAAACATAGAGGGTTCGGGGAGGAGGCAGACCCTTGGCCGCCGTTTGAAAAGTCGGTCCCGGAGCACGGTGTTGGCGTGTATCCGGCCTGGAAGCTGGAGGACGCGAAGGCGCGCTTCAGCGAGGTGGTGCGTCTGGCCCGGAGCCAAGGGCCGCAGCGCGTCACCTGTCGCGGCGTGGACGCGGTCGTGATCATCGCTGTCGAGGAGCTGGAGAAGCTGCTCCCTCGGAGAGGGGCGAAATCTTCCCTGGTCGAATTCCTCCGGGGCACCGCGCTCGGCGAGGTTGCGGTCGAGCGCGAGGCCGACCGCGGCCGCGAGCTCGCCCTGTGACGGGCTGGCTGCTCGACACCAACATCGTCTCCGAGCTCGCCCGCCCGGCCGGGAACGCCCGGGTCGTCGCCTGGGCCGAGGCCCAACCGGAGGAGCGCTTCTACATCAGCGTCTTGACCCTCGCCGAGTACGACAAGGGCATCGCCAACCTGCCATCGGAGGCCCCGAATCGCCCCCGGCTTGAGGCGGCCGTGGCCGCGCTCGAGGTGCGGTTTGCAGGCCGGGTCCTGGCCCTGAGCGACCATGTCGTCCGACGCTGGGGCCGGATCAGCGGTACGGTCAAACTCAAAATAGGGCGAAGTCCTCCGGTCATCGACACGCTGCTTGCCGCCACGGCGATCGAGCACGACTTGCACCTAGCGACTCCCAACGTCAGGGGCGTGGCCGAAAGCGGCGCCTCCGTCTTCAACCCCTGGGAGGACGACCCGGCGCGATTCAAGATCGGGTAGAGTACGATCGGGCCGGCGGATTGCGTGGGATGCGCTATGATATTTCATCGTGTGCCGGGTCGCACGCCGCACCTTGTTTCGGTATGGTGAGGCAAAGTGAGAAAATCGCGATAAAGGTTCCAATATGGCGAAGATTTGGCTGGCGTACGAAGGCAGGGAGCCGACCAGAGGAGGACCTTTCGCAGAGGTGCCGGTCTCGGAAGCCGTTTCCATCTTTGAACTGCGACCGGAGGACTTCGTCTCCGACCTAGCAACGACCCCACGGTTTGGAGACGTAGATCGCGATCTCTGGTACCTAGGACACAAGCGCGTCGTTGTCGAGATCGGTCGGAGCGAAGGCCGACGGGCAAAGTGGAAGCCCGGCTTCTACCGGTCCCGGGTCAAACCGGAAGACGCATTCGGGAGGCTCATTCAACAGGCTTTAGTGGCCGAGTTGGGCGCTGAGAACGTTGTGCGCGTCGAATATGAGCCCACCACAGACTCGCAGGGTCAAGACGCCCTGAAGATTATTGTCGTAATTGCCCCTGGAGCGACCAAAAAGCTCGCGACGGGAGCCTCACTGTCTGCTCTCGTTCGATTGCAGGAACGCCTCAGTCAAATGCGGGAAGATCGCACTCCGATTATCGAATACGCGACTGAAGCTGAGCTGGTACAGGATGGCGGTCCTTAATCCCGACCACCTCCTTGACCAAGCCGACCGACTCATAGCCCCGCCCGGCGGTGGGGCACCCAGGCAGGCTGATCTCAGGCGCGCGATATCGAACGCGTACTATGCAGTATTTCACGCGGTCGTAACGCAGGCTGCAGACGACATCGTGGGTCGGACGCAACGCGCAAACCCACGATACGAACTCGTGTACCGCAGTATCGATCACAGATCGCTCAGGAAACTCTGTGAAGACGTTAAGAAGACCACCCCGCCGATGAAGTACTCCAAGTACGCCCCCAAAGGCGGCTTCGGATCCGATTTGATTGCCTTGGCGAACGCGGCGGTGGATCTGCATGAGAAGCGTCACTTGGCTGACTACGACCCTCTCTTTCGTGTGAACACGTCCGATGCAGTATTGGCCGTTGCGACAGCCCGCACGGCACTATCCCGATTTAGCAACGCTAATCGTGCGTCGCGGAAAGCTTTCCTTTCGCTGCTTGTTTTTTCACCAAGGTAGATTTCACCGCCAAGTCTGATCAGACTAATCGCCGAATCGGCGAGCCTGGTGATGGCTCCTCGCGGAGATCGGCGGCGTTCGTCAAAGCCCGACGAAGCCGGGCTTCATGAGCACGCGCCCTCACGCCGCGGTGCCGCCCACGGTCAGGCGCTCGACCAGGAGCGTGGGCTGGCCGACGCCCACGGGCACGCCCTGGCCCTCCTTGCCGCAGGTGCCGATGCCCTCGTCGAGGGCCATGTCGTTGCCGACCATGGCGACCTTGGTCAGCACGTCCGGGCCGTTGCCAATGAGCGTCGCGCCCTTGACCGCCGGGCCCTGCTTGCCGTCCTCGATGAGATACGCCTCGGTGCAGGTGAAGACGAACTTGCCCGAGGTGATGTCCACCTGGCCGCCGCCGAAGTTGACCGCGTAGAGACCCTTCTTGACCGAGGCCACGATCTCCCGCGGGTCCTTGTCGCCGGCCAGCATGTAGGTGTTGGTCATGCGCGGCATGGGGATGTGGGCGTAGCTCTGGCGCCGGCCGTTGCCCGTGGGGCGCATGCCCATCAGCCGGGCGTTCTGCCGGTCCTGCATGTAGCCGATCAGGACGCCGTCCTCGATCAGCGTCGTGCACTGGCCGGGCGTGCCCTCGTCGTCGACGGTGAGCGAGCCGCGCCGGTCCGGCAGCGTGCCGTCGTCGACCACGGTGACCCCGGGCGCGGCCACGCGCTGGCCCATCAGGCCGGCGAAGGCGGAGGTCTTCTTGCGGTTGAAGTCGCCCTCCAGCCCGTGGCCGATCGCCTCGTGCAGCAGCACCCCGGGCCACCCCGGGCCGAGCACGACCGGCATCTCGCCGGCGGGCGCGGAGACCGAGCCGAGGTTGACCAGCGCCTGGCGCAGGGCCTCGTCGACCGCGCGCCGCCAGTACGCCGGGTCGAGCAGCATGTCGTAGGCGATCCGCCCGCCGCCGCCGTAGCTGCCGCTTTCCATGCGCGCGCCCTCGCCGACCACGACCGAGACGCTGAGGCGCACGAGCGGGCGGATGTCGGCGCTGCGCTCCCCGCCCGCGCGCAGGATCTGGACCGCCTGCCATTCCCCGGCCAGCGACGCCGAAACCTGGCGCACGCGCGGGTCGCGGGCACGCGCATAGGCGTCGATCTCGGCCAGCAGGCGGACCTTGTCCTCGAACGGGCCCTCGCCCAACGGGTTGATATCGCGATATAGGAGCCGGTTGGTCCGGATCGGCGGCGCGGCCATGACCCCGCCGTGGCCCGCATGCACGGCCTTGACCGTATCGGCCGCGCGCCGGATCGCCTCCTCGGACAGCTCGCTGGCGTGGGCGTAGCCCGCCGCCTCGCCGGCCACGCTGCGCAGGCCGAAGCCTTGGGAGGTATCGAAGCTCGCGCTCTTCAGGCGGCCGTCGTCGAGGGACAGGCTCTCCGACTGGCAGTATTCGAGGAATAGCTCGCCGTCGTCGGCGCCGCTCAAGGCGTCGTCGACGATCGACTGGGTGCGGCGTCGGTCGAGCCCGGCGCGGTTGAAGAACAGGTCGTCGGTGGCGGCGATGTGCGACATGAAGGCGCTCCGTGGGATTTGGCGTTTCGGCTTCCGGTCCCTGATATGGGTCCTCGAGCTACGGAATGCATCAAATCGGTGAAAAGCCTGTTGCGCGCAGCCCCGCCGGGCGGCGATGGTGCCCGGCGTGCCCGAACCAGAGGATCACGCCATGCCGAGCGAACTGCGCGATCATCCGTTGCGCCATGCGCTGACCCAGGAACTGCACGCCCGGCCTTTTGCCAGGATCGAGGCGCCGCAGCGCGTGACCCACCTGGCCATGCTGTCCGGCGAAGGCGCGGCGGAGGCGGAGCGCTCGCACGTGGCCCGTCTGTGCGCGCGTTTCGGCGCTGCGGCGCCGGGCCCCGAGGCGACGCACTTCATGGTCGACCTCGGCCCGCTCCGGTTCAAGTGGGAGCGGCACACGGAATTCTCGACCTACACGTTTTTCCAACGGCCCGACGCAGCGGAGCCGGAGGCTTCGAGCCCGCCGTTCGACGCGCCCGCGATCGCGCAGGTGCCCAAGGATTGGCTGCGCGCCCTGCCCGGCGACCTCTTGGTCGGGATTCACTTGGCCATGGTCCCGCGCGCGACGCCCCCGCGCACCTTGGAGGCGCTGGCCCAGCTCTTCGGCAGCGACAACATCGCGGGGAGCCTGGTTTCGGGCGGGGCCGCCAGCGTGTGGATGGACTTCACGATCCACGACGACGGTTTCGGCCGCATCCTGGTGCATGACCGCGACCTACGCCCGCGCCAAGCCGGGCGCTTGGTCCAGCGCCTGCTGGAGATCGAGACCTACCGCATGATGGCGCTGCTCGCGCTGCCGGTGGCCCGTCGTTTCGGCGCCGAGCTGACCGAGGCGCGCGATCGGCTGACCGGAATCGTGGGGCAAATCCAGGCGATCAGCAGCCTGGAGGACGAGCGCCGGCTGCTCGAGAATCTGACGGAACTCTCGGCGCAGATCGAGGGAGTGGCGGCCTCCGCCGTCTACCGCTTCGGCGCCGCCCGCGCCTATTACGCGCTCGTGCGGCGCCGGGTCGAGGAACTGCGCGAGGCGCGCATCGAGGGTCTGCAGACCATCCACGAATTTCTCGATCGGCGGCTCGCGCCGGCCATGCGCACGTGCGAAGCCGTCGCCGACCGCCTGGCGCGCATTACCGACCGGATCTCGCGGACCGGCGAGTTGCTGCGCACCCGGGTGGACATCCAGCTCGAGGCGCAGAACAGCGCGCTGCTGCGCTCGATGAACCGGCGCGCGCGCCTGCAGCTGCGCCTGCAGCAGACGGTCGAGGGCCTCTCGGTCGCGGCGATCAGCTATTACTTGGTCGGCCTCGTGGGCTACGCCGCCAAGGCGGCGAAGGCCGCCGGCGCGCCGCTCGAGGCCGATCTCGTCGCCGGGCTCGCCATCCCGGTCGTGGTCGGGCTCGTCGCCTACGGCGTTTGGCGCCTGCGCCGGTCGATCCGGCACGATGTGGACCGTTCCGGGGGCTGAGCGGGCCGCGGGGCAGCGGCCGTTCCAGCGGGGGGTGAGGGGGCACGCGCGAGTCATCTCCATCCTTGATTTCCGACCGCCCACACGGCAACAAATCGGTGGCCGCGATACCGCGGCGGGAAGAGACGGACAGGCTTGTGAGGCCGTGGGCCGCTTGGTATAGCTTGCGCACGCGGGATTGAGTATGACTGCGGGACCGCCCACCAGGCGGTACAAACGTGCGCGGGCCGTCTCGTCCTGGCGCGCGGGGCGGTGCCGCCGGAGGGGGAAAGAGAATGGGTGTCTTGAGGCGGCTCGGCCTTTTGCCCGGGTTCGCGCTGCTCGTCGCGGGCCTTGCCGACGGCGCGCGCGCCGAGGAGCCGCGCGACTGGCAGTTGGGCTTTCAGCCGGCGGCTTCGCCGACGATGGAGCGAGTATCCGAATTTCACGATCTGTTGTTGGTGATCATCACCGTCATAACGGCCTTCGTCCTGATCCTGCTTCTGTACGTGATGGTCCGCTTCTCGGAGAAGCGGAACCCGACGCCGTCCAAGACGACGCACAACACGGTCCTCGAGGTGCTGTGGACCACGATCCCGGTGATCATTCTGGTCATCGTCGCGATCCCGTCCTTCAAGCTGCTCTATTACGCGGACCGGGTGGAGAATGCCGACATGACGCTCAAGGCGATCGGTCGGCAGTGGTACTGGAGCTACGAGTACCCGGACAACGGCAACTTTACCTTCGACGCCACCCTCGTCGCGGAGGAGGACCTGGAGCCGGGACAGTTGCGGCTGCTGGAGACGGACAACTACGTGGTCCTGCCGGTCAACACCAAAATCCGCATATTGGTGACGGCGAGCGACGTCCTGCACAGCTTCGCGGTGCCGGCCTTCGGCATCAAGTTGGACGCCGTACCCGGGCGCATCAACGAGACCTGGGTCGAGATCACCCGCGAGGGCACCTACTACGGCCAGTGCTCGGAGATCTGCGGCACCGGGCACGCCTACATGCCGATCGCGATCAAGGCGGTCTCCAAGCGGGAGTTCGACAGCTGGGTCGAGAAGGCCAAGGAAGAATTTGCGCGGGTCGATGAATCCGATGCCGGGGCCCGTCTCGCGCAGGGCCCGCGCGCGCCATAGCTGGGAGGAGGAAAGAGGTACCATGGCTGAGGCCCACACCGGCGCTCACGCGCACGAGCATCACGATCACAAGCCCGGCTTCTTCGTCCGCTGGTTATGCTCGACCAACCACAAGGACATCGGCACGCTCTATCTCAGTTTCGCCGTGATCGGCGGAATCATCGGCGGCGTGTTCTCGCTGATCATGCGCCTCGAACTGCAGGATCCGGGCGTCCAGTACTTGCTCACCGACGGCACGCCGGACGGGCAGTTGTGGAACGTGGTGATCACGGCTCACGGCCTGATCATGGTGTTCTTCGTGGTCATGCCGGCGCTCATCGGCGGGTTCGGCAACTGGTTCGTGCCGCTCATGATCGGCTCGCCCGACATGGCCTTCCCGCGCATGAACAACATCTCGTTCTGGCTGCTGATTCCGTCGTTCGGGCTGCTGCTCGGCTCGGCGTTCGTGGGCCCTGGCGCGGGCACGAGCTGGGTGATCTATCCGCCGCTGTCCTCCTCGCTGGGGCATCCGGGACCCTCGGTCGACATGGCGATCTTCGCGCTCCACCTGGCCGGGGCCTCTTCCGTCCTGGGCGCGATCAACTTCATCACCACGATCTTCAACATGCGCGCGCCGGGCATGACGCTGCACAAGATGCCGCTGTTCGTGTGGTCGATCCTGGTGACCGCGTTCCTGCTGCTCCTGGCGATCCCGGTCCTCGGCGGCGCGATCACGATGCTGCTGACCGACCGCAACTTCGGCACCACGTTCTTCGACCCGGCCGGCGGCGGGGACCCGATCCTGTTCCAGCACCTGTTCTGGTTCTTCGGCCACCCCGAGGTCTACATCATGATCCTGCCGGGCTTCGGCATCATCAGCATGGTCGTCTCGACCTTCAGCCGTAAGCCGGTGTTCGGCTACCTGGGCATGGCCTACGCCATGGTCGCCATCGGCTTCGTCGGCTTTATCGTGTGGGCGCACCACATGTACACGGTTGGCCTGGACGTGGACACGCGCGCCTACTTCACGGCCGCGACCATGGTCATCGCGGTGCCGACCGGCATCAAGATCTTCTCCTGGATCGCGACCATGTGGGGCGGGAGCCTGCGCTTCACGACGCCGATGCTGTGGGCGATCGGGTTCATCTTCCTGTTCACGATCGGCGGCGTGACCGGCGTGGTCCTGGCCAATGCGGGTGTGGACACCTCGTTGCACGACACCTATTACGTGGTCGCCCACTTTCACTACGTGCTGAGCCTGGGCGCGGTCTTCGCCATCTTCGCCGGGTTCTACTACTGGTTCGGCAAGATGTCGGGGCGACAGTATCCCGAGTGGGCGGGCAAGGTGCACTTCTGGACCACGTTCATCGGCGTGAACCTGACGTTCTTCCCGCAGCACTTTCTCGGCTTGGCCGGCATGCCGCGGCGCTACATCGACTATCCGGACGCGTTCGCGGGCTGGAACCTGGTCTCGTCGCTCGGCTCCTATCTGAGCCTGCTGTCCACCGCCTTCTTTCTCGGCGTGGTGCTCTATACCTTTGCCGCCGGGCGCCGGGCCGAGGCGAACCCGTGGGGCGAAGGGGCGACGACCCTCGAGTGGACGGTGCCCTCGCCGCCCCCGTTCCACACCTTCGAGGAATTGCCGCAGATCCGGTAGCCTGCGCCGGCCCGTCCCCGTGCGGCGGGGGGTGCGGCGGGTGCCGAGCGAGAGAGGCCCGTGACCGACACGTCGCTTGACCTGACCAACGCGGGGCGTGCCGCCGTCGGCGGAGAGGCCGCCCGGGTGGCCGATTACCTGGCGCTGCTCAAGCCGCGCGTGATGTCGCTCGTCGTCTTCACCGGGCTGGCCGGTCTGGTGGCCGCGCCCGGCACGCTGCACCCGGTGCTGGCGGCGGTTGCGGTCCTGTGCATCGCGGTCGGCGCGGGCGCGGCGGGGGCGATCAACATGTGGTACGACCGCGACATCGACGCGGTCATGGAGCGTACCCGGCGGCGGCCGATCCCCATGGGCCGGATCGAGCCCGAGGAGGCGCTCGCCTTCGGCGTGACCCTGGCCTTGCTGTCGGTGATGTTCATGGTCCTGGCCGTCAACTGGGTCGCGGCCGGCCTGCTCGCGCTCGCCATCGGCTTCTACGTGTTCGTTTACACGGTGTGGCTGAAGCGGCGCACGCCGCAGAACATCGTGATCGGCGGCGCCGCAGGGGCCTTTCCGCCGATGATCGGCTGGGCCGCGGTGACCGGGACGGTCGATCTCGAATCGATCGTGCTGTTCCTCATCATTTTCGTGTGGACGCCGCCGCACTTCTGGGCCCTGTCGCTGTACCGCCAAGGCGATTACGCCAAGGCGGGCGTGCCCATGCTGCCGGTCGTGGCGGGGCAGCGCGAAACGCGGCGCCAGATCCTGGTCTATTCGCTGCTGCTCGTGCCGCTCAGCCTCGCGCCGGCGGCGCTGGGCACGGCCGGGCCGCTCTACGCCGCGGCTGTGGCGCTGCTGGGCGCCGGCTTCATCCGCCTGGCGTCGCAGGTCCGGCGCGAGCGGGGCGAGCGCGCCGCTCGGCGCCTGTTCGGCTTTTCGATCCTCTATCTCTTCGTGCTGTTCGCGGCCCTCATGGCCGATAGGGCGCCGGGACTGGCCCTGCGCGACCTCGCGGGACTCCTGGGGTGAGTGTGGTGGCCAAGCGCGCGCCGCGCAGCGAGGTGCACCGCAAACAGCGGTCGAAAAACCTGGCCCTGCTCGCGGCGCTGCTCGCCTTCGTCGTTCTGGTCTACCTGGTCTCCGTCGTGCGCATGGGGGGCGGCTGAGCCATGGCCGAGCCGAGACCCGCGCGCAACGCCCGCACGGCCGTCCTTCTGGCCGGGGTCGCGGCCGGCATGGTCGGGCTGTCCTTCGCCTCGGTGCCGCTCTACCGCCTGTTCTGCCAGGTGACCGGCTTGGGCGGCACGACCCAGGTCGCCCGGACCGCGCCGGGCGCGGCCGCCGATCGCGTCATCAACGTGCGCTTCAACGCCGACGTGGATCCGCGCCTGCCCTGGAGCTTTCAGCCGGCGCAGCGCCAGGTCTCGGTGCGCGTCGGCGAGCAGGCGCTGGCCTTCTTCCGCGCGCGCAACCTGGCCGGGCGCCCCGTGACCGGGACCGCGACCTTCAACGTGACGCCGCTCAAGGCCGGGCCTTACTTCACCAAGGTCCAGTGCTTCTGTTTCGACGAGCAGCGGCTGGACCCCGGCGAGGAGGCCGAGATGGCGGTCAGCTTCTTCGTCGATCCGGCGATCCTGGACGACCGGAACCTGGACGAGGTGAAGACCATCACGCTGTCCTACACCTTCTTTCGTCACCCGGGCGATGCGGACGACGCCGCGACCGCGCCCGATCGGGTGACCGAGAACGCGCGACCGGCCGCCGCCCGGCGGGCGGGCCCCGCCGTCAACTGAGGCGCGGCGCGACGCGACGAGCCATGCGTTAAGAGGAAGACGATGACGGAAGCCCACATTCACGGCCACGTGCAGAAGCACCCTTATCACCTGGTCGACCCCAGCCCGTGGCCCGTGGTCGGCGCCGTCGCCGCCGGCACGCTGGCGGTGGGCGGGGTGCTGTTCATGCATGACGTGACGCCCTGGTTGATCCCGGTCGGCGCCGTCCTGATCCTGCTCACCATGGCCCTGTGGTGGCGCGACGTGGTGCGCGAGGCGACGTTCGAGGGGTACCACACGCCGATCGTGCAGATCGGCCTGCGCTATGGGATGGCGCTCTTCATCGCCTCGGAGGTGATGTTCTTCGCCGCCTTCTTCTGGGCGTTCTTCAACGCCTCGCTGTACCCCACCGAGGCGACCGGCTTCCGTTGGCCGCCGGTCGGAATCAGGCCGTTCGAACCGTTCGAGGTGCCGTTCCTCAACACGCTGATCCTGCTGCTTTCGGGCTGCACGGTCACCTGGGCGCATCACGAGCTGCGCGAGGGCAACCAACAGGGCACGATCCGGGGACTGATCCTGACCATCCTGCTCGGCATCACGTTCACCTCGCTGCAGGCCTACGAGTACAGCCACGCCGCCTTCGGTTTCCGGGAAGGGATTTATCCGTCGACCTTCTTCATGGCCACGGGCTTCCACGGCTTCCACGTGATCATCGGCACCTGCTTCCTGACCGTGTGCCTGTTCCGGGCCTGGCGGGGGCACTTCAAACCCGACCACCACTTCGGCTTCGAGGCCGCGGCCTGGTACTGGCACTTCGTCGACGTGGTCTGGCTGTTCCTGTTCAGCTGTGTCTATTTCTGGGGCTCCTAATTGGGGGGTGGGGCGTCCGGGAGGGCCCGACCTCGAGAGATGTCCGAAGACGCCTATTATCCGCGCCTGTCGCCGTTCGGCACCGGCTTCGCGTGCAAGTGCCCGCGCTGCGGCCAGGGCAAGATGTACAGCGGTTTTCTAACCGTGGCCGAGCGTTGCACGGCGTGCGGCCTCGACCTGCGCAAGGCGGACAGCGGCGACGGGCCGGCGGTCTTCATCATCTTCATCCTGGGATTCCTGGTGGTCCCGTTGGCGCTTTTGTTCGAGGCCAAGGTCGAGCCGCCGATGTGGGTGCACCTGGCGATCTGGCCGGCCGTCATCCTCGGCGGGGCACTCGCCATGCTGCGCCCCATGAAGGGGATCCTGATCGCGCTGCAGTACCGCCACAAGGCGAGCGAGTCGGGCACGGTCAAGTACGATTAGGTACGATTAGGCTGCCGCCATGATCGCCCTCGGACGGCGGCGTTTCCGGCCGCGCCTGTGGCCGACGCTCGTCACCCTGGCGGCCTTGGCCGGGCTCGTCGCGCTCGGCACGTGGCAGGTGCAGCGCCTGCACTGGAAGGAGGCCCTGATCGCCGAGCTTGACGCCCGCATGCGGGCGCCGCCGGCGGCGCTCCCGGCGGAGATCGCCGATCCAGCGGCGCTCGAATACCGCCCGGTGCGCCTGGTCGGGCGGTTCCTGCACGGCAAGGAACTGTACCTTGGCGCGCGCGCGCGCGAGGGCCGCGTCGGCTTCCACGTCGTGACCCCGATGGAGCTGGAGGACGGCCGCGTCGTCCTGGTCGACCGCGGCTGGGTGCCGCCGGAGCGCAAGGCGCCGGCCACGCGGACCGAGGGCCAGGTCGCGGGGCGCGTGACGCTGGTCGGCCTGCCGCGCCGCGGCGGCTGGAAGGGACTCGACCTCTTCCGCCCGGACAACCAGCCGGAGCGGAACCTTTGGCTCTGGATGGATCTGCCGGCGATGGCCGCCCGCGCCGGCTTGTCCGGCGTCGTGACCGAGCTCTATGTCGAGGCCGGGCCGGCCCCGAACCCGGGCGGGTTGCCCATCGGCGGGCAGATGCGGGTCGAGCTGCGCAACGACCACCTGCAATACGCCATGACCTGGTACGCGCTGGCGGTCGCGCTGCTGGTGATATACGTCCTGCACCAGAGTCCCGTGCAGGCGGAGCGGGAGGAAAGGTGAGCGCGTACGAGGCGCTGGAGCGGCGGTTCCGCCGCCTGAGCGCCCTGCGCGACGCCGCCGGCGTGCTGCGGTGGGACATGGCGACCATGATGCCGCCCGGCGGCGCCGAGGCGCGCAGCGAGCAGCTGGCCGCGATTCAAGTCACCTGCCACGAGCTGCTGAGCGACCCGGCGCTGGCCGATCTCCTCGCGGCGACCGCGGACGAGGCACCGGACCTCGATCCCTGGCAGCGCGCCAATCTGCGCGAGATGCGCCGCATCCGGCTGCACGAGACGGCGCTCAATCCGCAACTGGTCGAGGCACTGACCAAGGCCGAGCACCGCTGCGAAATGGCCTGGCGCACGGCGCGCCCCGCCGGCGACTTCGCCGCCGTTCTGCCCGAACTGAAGGAACTCCTGGCGCTGGTGCGGGAATCGGCTGCGGCCAAGGCGGAGGTCCTGGACTGCGCGCCCTACGACGCGCTCTTGGACCAGTACGAACCGGGCGGGACGTCGGCGCGCATCGACGCGATCTTCGACGATCTGGCGGCGTTCCTGCCCGACTTCCTCGCCAAGGTGCTCGCGCGCCAGGCCGCCGGCCCCGCGCCGCTGCCCCCGCCCGGCCCGTTTCCGGTCGCCAGGCAGGAGGCGCTGGCGCGCCGCCTGATGCAGGCGGTCGGCTTCGATTTCGCGCACGGGCGGCTCGACGTCAGCCTCCACCCCTTCTGCGGCGGCGTGCCCGAGGACGTACGCATCACCACGCGCTACGACGAGGCCGACTTCACCAAGGCGATCATGGGCGTCCTGCACGAAACCGGGCACGCCATGTACGACCGCGGCCTGCCGCGCCGCTGGCGGCTGCAGCCGGTCGGCGAGGCCTGCGGCATGGCGATCCACGAGAGCCAGTCCCTGCTGGTCGAGATGCAGGCCTGCCGCGGCGCCGAGTTCCTCGGCTTCCTGGCGCCGCTCGCGCGCGAGGCCTTCGGCGGCGCCGGCCCGGCCTGGGAGCCGGACAACCTGCGGCGCCTGTACAACCGGGTCGAGCCCGGCTTCATCCGGGTGGACGCCGACGAGGTGACCTACCCGGCCCACGTCATCCTGCGCACCCGCCTGGAAAAGCGCATGATCGCCGGCGAGCTCGGGCCCGAGGACCTGCCCGCGGCGTGGAACGACGGCATGGAGGCGCTGCTCGGCATTCGGCCGCCCGACGACCGGCTCGGCTGCCTGCAGGACATCCACTGGTACGACGGCGCCTGGGCCTACTTCCCGACCTACACGCTGGGCGCCATGGCCGCGGCGCAGCTCTTCGCCGCCGCCAAGGCCGCGGTGCCCGAGATCCCGCAGGCGCTGGGCCAAGGCGACTTCGCCCCGCTCATGGGCTGGCTGCGCGCGCACGTCCACCAAAAGGGCTGCTTCTACACCACCGACGACCTGATCGAGCACGCCACCGGCAAGCCGCTCGACCCCAAGGTCTTCGAGGCCCACCTGACGGCGCGGTATCTGGGGTAACCTTGTTCCGGCAGGAAGCCGAAACTCCTCGGCGGCTACCATCTCAAAGCAACTTCATCACCCTAAGCCGGCTCGTAGCGACGGACGTTGACCGTCCCGGCCCGCTGGCGCATCTGGGCTGCGTCGTAGAGGGCCTGCATGCGCAGCAGGAAATCCATCTTCACGTCGAAGGCCTTTTCAAGCCGCAGCGCCATCTCCGGCGAGAGGGCCGCGTTGCCGTTCAGAAAGTCCGACAGGGTTGCGCGCCGCACGTCCAGAACCTCGGCGGCCTTGCTCACGTTCAGTCCGAGCGGTTCAAGGACTTCCGCGCGGACGAACGCGCCCGGATGGGCGGGCATCATGCCGATCTGCATCAGTGATAATCCTCCAGGTTCAGGTTGCCGATCTCGTCTCCTTCGAGTTCGAAGGTGATCCGCCAGTTGCCGGTGACGGTGATGCTCCACGCCCCTCTTCGGTCGCTGGCGAGGGGTGAAGCCGCCAGCCCGACAATGCCGGAAGGTCATCGAGACTTTTCGCCGTGATCAGGGCCGTCACGATATTCCTGATCCTGTCGACTTTCCCGGCGGGTAATCCGCGCCGGTCGTTTTTCTCGATGAAACGTCTCAGGCCCTTGTGGCGGACGCTCCGAATTTTCATGCCAGAAGTGCACGGCATAACCGTACATACGGCAAGCGCGTTTCACATATGGAAACCGTATTTGTTGGAACCTGTGCGCTCGGGCACAGCGTCCAGCCCCATCGTCCCGCGCGGGTGGCGAGGGAAAATACGTGATTTATATGCGCCCGCCGTGTTCGACCCCTCACCCGATCGGGTTCCCTTGTTCGGCCCGGTCCCCCCGTCTAGATTAGCGGGCCTTTTTCGGAGAGCGGCGGCGGCATGAAATACGTCAGCACACGCGGCGCGGCCCCGGTCCTCGGGTTCGACGAGGTCCTGCTGGCCGGCCTGGCTCGCGACGGCGGGCTGTACGTGCCTGAGCGCTGGCCGGCCTTCTCCGCGGCGGAGATCCGGGGGCTCGCCGGCCTGCCGTATCCGGAGCTGGCGTTGCGGGTCGTGCGCCCCTTCGTCGGGGAGGCGCTGGGCGAGAGCGAGCTGCGCGCGCTGCTCGCCGCGGCCTACGCCGGCTTCGGGCACGCCGCGGTGGCGCCGCTCAAGCAGCTCGACCGGCGGACCTGGCTGCTCGAGCTGTTCCACGGGCCCACGCTCGCCTTCAAGGACTACGCGTTGCAGGTGGTCGGCCGCCTGTTCGACCGCGTGCTCGCGCGCCGGGGCGCGCGGGTAACCATCGTCGGCGCCACCTCCGGGGATACCGGCTCGGCCGCGATCGAGGCCTGCCGCGGCCGCGCCCACCTCGACGTCTTCATCCTGCACCCCAGGGGCAGGGTCTCGGAGGTGCAGCGGCGCCAGATGACCACGGTCGCCGAGGACAACGTCTTCAACATCGCCGTCGAGGGCACGTTCGACGACTGCCAGGACCTGGTGAAGGCCATGTTCAACGACGCGGCCTTCCGCGACGAGATGAACCTGTCGGCGGTCAACTCGATCAACTGGGCGCGCGTGATGGGGCAGATCGCCTATTACTTCGCCGCCGCGGTGGCGCTCGGCGCGCCGGAGCGCGCGGTCGCGTTTTCCGTGCCGACGGGCAACTTCGGCAACGTCTACGCCGGCTACGCCGCCGCGCGCATGGGCCTGCCGGTGGCGAGGCTGCTCGTCGGCTCCAACCGCAACGACATCCTGACCCGCTTCTTCGAGACCGGGACCATGGCCATCGCCGAGGTGCGCCCGAGCCTGTCGCCGAGCATGGACATCCAGGTGTCGAGCAACTTCGAGCGCCTGCTCTTCGATCTGTACGACGGCGACGGCGCGGCGGTGGCCGCGGCGATGACCGCGTTCCGCAGGACCGGCAAGCTCGACCCCGGCGCGGCGCGCTGGGCCCGGACGCTCGACCTGTTCGACGGCGCGCGCCTGGACGACGAGGGGACGCTGGCCGAGATCGCCCGCGTCTACGAGGCGACGGGCGAACTCGTCGATCCGCACACCGCGGTCGGCATCGCCGCGGCGCGCGCCAAGGCCGGCGCCGGGGCGCTGGCCGATTCGCGGGTGCCGGTGGTGGCGCTCGCCACGGCGCACCCAGCCAAGTTCCCCGACGCGGTGCGGCGCGCGACCGGCGTGCGCCCGGCGCTGCCGCCGCGCCTGGCGGACCTGTTCGAGCGGGCGGAGCGGCTCACCGTCCTGCCCAACGATCTGGTGCGCGTGCAGGATTTCGTGCGCCGCCACGCCGGCCGCGCCCCGGTGCCGGTTGCGGGGACCGCATGACGGTCGAGGTGACCAAGCTGGCCAACGGCTTGACGGTGGCCACCGACCACGTGTCGACCGTCGAGACGGTCTCGCTCGGCGCCTGGGTCGGCGTCGGCACGCGCCACGAGCGGGCCGAGGACAACGGGGCCGCGCACCTGCTGGAACACATGGCCTTCAAGGGCACCGAGCGGCGCTCGGCCTACGACATCGCCCGGGAAATCGAGGCCGTGGGCGGTCGTCTCAACGCCTACACCGGACGCGAGAGCACGGCCTACTACGCCAAGGTCCTGGCCGACGACGCGCCGCTCGCCGTCGACATCATCGCCGACATCCTGCAGCACCCGACCTTCGACGCGGAGGAGCTGAAGCGCGAGCGCGCCGTCGTTCTGCAGGAGATCAGCCAGGCCTTCGACACGCCCGACGACAACATCTTCGACCGCTTCCAGGAGACCGCCTACCCGGGCCAGGGGCTCGGCCGGCCCGTGCTGGGGACGGCGAAGATCGTGCGCCGGATCGACCGGGACACGCTCAAGGGTTACATGGCGCGCCATTACGGAGCCGAGACCATGGTGCTGGCGGCGGCCGGAAAGATCGAGCACGGCCGCTTCGTGGCACTGGTCGGCGAGGCGTTCGACTCCCTTCCGCGGCGGGCCAAGGCCGAGGCGGAGCCGGCCAGCTACCGGGGCGGCGACTACCGCGAGCGCCGCGAGTTGGAGCAGGTGCACGTGCTGTTGGGATTCCATTCCATAGGTTACCTGGACCCGGACCACTACGCCGCCTTGGTGCTTTCCACGCTGTTCGGCGGCGGCATGTCCTCGCGCCTGTTCCAGGAGGTTCGGGAAAAGCGCGGCTTGGTGTACTCGATCTATTCCTTCGTCTCGGCCTACCGCGACGGCGGACTGTTCGGCATTTACGCAGGAACCGGGGAGCACGAGGTGCGCGAGCTCATCCCGGTCGTCTGCGACGAGCTCGCCAAGCTGTCGAGGGACGTGACCGAGGACGAGGTGGCCCGCGCCCGCGTCCAGCTCAAGGCCTCGATCCTGATGAGCCTGGAGAGCACGGGCTCGCGTTGCGAGGATCTTGCGCAGCAGATCCTGACCTACGGGCGCCCGCTTCCCGTGTCCGAGATCGTCGGCAGGATCGAGGCGGTCGACGCCGGCGCGGTGCGCCGGCTGGCGCGGCGCCTGGCGGCCGGGCGGCCGACACTGGCCAGCCTGGGCCCGATCGGCCGAGTCGAGGCCTTCGACCGGGTGGCCGCCCGCCTCGGCTGAGGGAGGCGATGCTCTTCCAGCCCTTTCGCGGCGGCAAGGCCCTGGGGCTCCGGCTGGAGCACGAGCGGGTCTACCTGCGCCCGCCGGTGCAACGCGACTGGCGCGCCTGGGCCGCGCTGCGCGCCGAGAGCCGGGAATTCCTGGCACCCTGGGAGCCCACCTGGGCCTACGACGCGCTGACCCGCGGCGCCTTCCGTCGGCGCCTGAGGGTCTACAGGGCCGAGATGCGCCAGGGGACCGGTTACAGCTTCCTGGTGTTCCGCCGCGCCGACGACGTCCTGCTCGGCGGGACCACCCTGTCCAACCTGCGCCGCGGCGTGGCCCAATCGGCCAGCCTCGGCTACTGGATCGGCGCGCCTTACCGGCGCCAGGGCTACATGAGCGAGGCGCTGGCCGCGCTTCTGCGCTTCGGCTTCGGCCACCTCGGCCTGCACAGGGTCGAAGCCGCGTGCCTGCCGGACAACCAAGCCAGCAAAGCCCTGTTGCTGAAGTCCGGCTTTCGCGAAGAGGGCTACGCCCGGGAATTCCTGCGCATCAACGGGCGCTGGCAGGACCATCTGCTGTTCGCGATCCTGCGCAGCGACGTGATCGGCCGGAAGGAGGGGTGAGGGCGGGCCACCCGCGTGCGGCGCCGCGGCAGGGCCGGCTCAGGCGTGGCCGGCGTCGCCGGAGAGCAGCGACAAGTCGACGCCCAGCTTGGCGATCGCCCGCTCCCACTTGGTCTCCAGATCGTCGTCGAACACCAGGTCCTCGTCGGGCGCGACGTGCAGCCAGCCGTTGGCCTGGATCTCGGAATCGAGCTGCCCGGGCCCCCAGCCGGCGTAGCCCAGGGCCAGCAGGCTGCGCCGCGGGCCGCGGCCGCTGGCGATGTCGTGCAGGATGTCCACGGTCGCGGTCAGCGCCACCTCGTCGGCCACCTGCAGCGTGCTGTCGTGGCGGTAGTCGCCGGAGTGGAGCACGAAGCCGCGCCCGGACTCCACGGGCCCGCCGAAATGGACCCGGATTTCCCGGCGCACCTCGGGCGCGTCGATACCGAGTTGGCGCAGCAGGTCGGGAAAGGTGACCGAGCCCGCCAGACGGTTGATCACCAGGCCCATCGCGCCCTCGGCGTTGTGCGCGCACATGTAAATCACGGTGCGGGCGAAGCGCATGTCCCGCATGGTCGGCATGGCGATCAGGAGGTGGCCGGTCAGGTACCCGTCCTGAAGTTCTTGATCACGCGACTCGCTCATCGGTCCTTGCCACCTGTCTCGTCTTCGGACACCGTCCCGCCGCCCCGGGGTCCCGCTCCTGGTCTCATCCAAGCACGATATTGTGACACGGGCGCGACGAGGCAAGGATACTATATATTATTGGACTTGGCGTTAAGGTACGGACCCAAGAAAGGTGCCGCGCGTGCTCGGGAAAGATCAGGTCTTCAAGGCTTTGGCCAGCCTGGTCCTGGCCGCCCCGCTCATCGTGGCGGGCCCCGGGGGCCGCGCCCTGGCGGCGGCCGGCCCCTGGGTCGAGCACGACCAGGCACGGCTCCGCCTGATCGCCGGTCAGGATGCCGCCGGTGAGGCCGAGGCCCTGAGCCTCGGCCTGCAGTTCAAACTCCGCCCGGGCTGGAAGATCTACTGGCGCTCGCCCGGCGACGCCGGGTACCCGCCGTCGGTGGACTGGAGCGGGTCGGACAACTTGGCCGCGGCCAGCCTCGAATGGCCCGTGCCGCACCGCTTCTCGCTGTTCGGGCTCGAGACCTTCGGCTACTCCGACGAGGTCGTGCTGCCGATCGAGGCACGCCTCGAGCGTCCCGGCGAGGCGGTCCTGCTGCGTGGCAAGGTCGACTATCTGATCTGCGAGGAGATCTGCATCCCGCAGAACGCGGACCTCCGCCTTGCCCTTCCGGCCGGTCCGGCCGCGACGTCGCGCCACGCCTTCCTGATCGACAGCTTCCGCACGCAGGTCCCCCGGGCGGGGCCGGCCGGCGGGCTGTCGCTCGAGCGGGCGGTGCTCACCGGCACGGTCGAGGCGCCGGTGCTGCAGGTCACGGCGCGATCCGACATCCCCTTCACCGCGCCGGACGTGCTGGTCGAGGGGCCGCCCGGGTTCAGCTTCGCCAAGCCGGACCTGGCGCTCGGCAACGGCGGCAAGACGGCGGTCCTGCGCCTGGCCGCGACCGCCACGGGCGAAGGCGTCCTGGAAGGCAAGCGCCTGAGGCTGACGGTGATCGACGGCCGGCGCGGCGTCGAGCACGAGGTGATCGCCCGCTTCGCCGAGGCTGCGGGCGGCGTGGGGCCGCCGCGCGCGGCCGGCGCCACGCTGGCCGCGATCCTCGGTCTGGCGCTGCTCGGCGGCCTGATCCTCAATCTTATGCCGTGCGTCCTGCCGGTGCTGTCGATCAAGCTGCTGTCGGTGGTCAAGCACGGCGGGCGGGCGCGCGGCGAAGTGCGCGCCAGCTTCCTGGCCTCCGCCGCCGGAATCGTCGCCTCCTTCCTCGTCCTGGCCACGGGGGCGGCCGCGCTCAAGATGCTGGGCATGGGGGTCGGCTGGGGCATTCAGTTCCAGCAGCCGATGTTTCTGACCGCCATGGCGGTTGTAGTGACGTTGTTCGCCTGCAACCTGTTCGGCTTCTTCGAGATTTCTCTGCCCGGCTGGGCGCAGCGGCTGGCCGGCGCCGGCGCCGGTGCCGCGCCCGGCGCGGTCGGGCACGGCCTGAGCGGCCACTTCCTGACCGGCGCCTTCGCCACCTTGCTGGCCACGCCCTGCTCGGCGCCGTTCCTGGGCACGGCCGTGGGATTCGCCCTGGCCCGCGGTCCGGCGGAGATCTACGTCATCTTCACCGTGCTCGGGCTGGGTCTCGCGCTGCCCTATCTCCTGATCGCTGCCGCACCGGCGCTCGCCGGGCGCCTGCCGCGCCCCGGCGCGTGGATGGTGAGGCTCAAGCGCGTTCTCGGCCTGGCGCTCGCCGGCACCGCGGCGTGGCTGCTCAGCGTGCTCGCGGCCCAGGTCGGCCCGACCGCCGCGCTCGGCGTCGGCGGCTTGCTGCTCGGCCTGGCCCTGGCCCTGTGGTTCGGCCGCACGGGGGCCAGGTGGCGGTTGGCCACGCCCGTGGTCGCAGGGGTCCTCGCCTTGGCGGCGCTCGCGCTGCCGGCGGGCTTCGCGGCGCGCGAGGGGACACCGGCGGGGACGGGGCCGACCGAGGCCGGCGCCGGGCCGTGGCGGCCGCTCGATCCGACCCGGATCGCGGACCTGGTCGGTGACGGCAAGCTGGTCTTCGTCGACGTCACGGCCGACTGGTGCCTCACCTGCCAGGTCAACAAGACGCTGGTGCTCGACAAGGACACGGTGCGCGCGCGCCTGGACGATCCCGGCGTCGTGACCATGCGCGGCGACTGGACCCTGCCGAGCGAGGCGATCTCGCGCTATCTGGAAAGCTTCGGCCGCTACGGCATCCCCTTCAACGCCGTCTACGGCCCGGGCGCGCCCGAAGGTCTGACGCTGCCCGAGCTTCTTTCGGTCGAGGCGGTGTTGAAGGCCTTGGACCGCGCCGCCGGCGGTTGATCCGCCGTGGCGCCGCGCTATCTTGAGGCCGTCGACGGCGGGCGGGGCCGTCCGCCGCGTTGTTTCATTCGCTGAAAGGGGAGGGTCATGACGATCAAGGTTGGGGACAGGATCCCGAGCGTCACGCTCTATCACATGACCAAGGACGGACCGGCGCCGATTACCACGGACGACGTCTTCAAGGGCAGGAAGGTCGTGCTTTTCGCCTTGCCCGGCGCGTTCACGCCGACCTGCTCGGCCAAGCACCTGCCCGGCTTCGTGGAAAAAGCGGACCGGATCAAGGCCAAAGGCGTCGACACCATCGCCTGCCTGTCGGTCAACGACGCCTTCGTCATGGACGCCTGGGGCAAGAATCAGGGGGTCGGCGACAAAATCCTGATGCTGGCCGACGGCAGCGCGGAGCTGACCAAGGCCATGGGCCTCGAGCTCGACCTGACGCCGCGCGGCTTCGGTGTGCGCTCGGACCGCTACGCCATGATCGTCGAGGACGGCGTGGTGAAGATGCTGAATCGCGAGGCGCCCGGCGCCTTCGAGGTCTCCAGCGCCGATAAGATCCTCGAGGCGCTATAAGTACGATCAAGTACGATCGCCACGAAGTCACGAGGGGCACGAACTGATTCTTTCGATCTTGGTGCCGTCTTCGCGTCTTCGTGCCTTTGTCGCGAGGTTGTCAGCGCACCGCCGCGATCGCTTGGCGCGCCAGCCGGTCGGCCCGCTCGTTCTCCGGGTGCCCGGCGTGGCCCTTGACCCACACCCAGCGCACCTCGTGCCGGGCCAGCGCCGCTTCGAGCCGCCGCCACAGGTCGATGTTCTTGACCGGCTTCTTGCCGGCGGTCTTCCAGCCGCGCGCCTTCCAGGCGTGGATCCAGTTGGTGATTCCCTCCTTGAGGTACACGCTGTCGGTGTGCAGGCGCACCCGTGACGGGCGCTTGAGCGCCTCCAGGGCGGCGATCGCGGCCATCATCTCCATGCGGTTGTTGGTGGTCATCGCCTCGGCGCCGGACAGCTCCTTCTCCACGCCTTTGTAGCGGAGCACGGCGCCCCAGCCGCCCGGGCCCGGATTGCCGGAGCACGCGCCGTCGGTGAAGATGTCCACCCGGGCAGCCGGCCCCGAAGGCGTGCCCATCTCGGTCATCCGCCCCGGCCTTACCTCAGAGCCTGTGAATATTTCCCCGCGCCTGCGGCGATGTCGGAAAGTAGTGACGTGGGGTAACAAGATTTG
>JBHHZJ010000044.1:0-28546 GCA_046758005.1 Kiloniellaceae bacterium | reverse complement strand
CTACTCACGGACGTCGGGAGCGCCGGTCAATTCGCAACCAAGCCGACCCATATGAGCAGGCGCGCCTCACGCCGCCTCGAAGCGGCCGAACTCGAAGTCGCGGCCGGGGGCGGCGTTGAAGAGCGCCTGGGTGTAGGGGTGCTGCGGCGCGCGGAAAACCTCGCCCGCGACGCCGTGCTCGACCATCTCGCCCTTGTACATGACCGCGATCCGGTCGCAGATCTGCGCCGCGACGCGCAGGTCGTGGGTGATGAACAGGATCGCGAGGTTGAAGCGCTTGCGCACGTCGTCGAGCAGCTCGAGCACCTGCGCCTGGACGGAGACGTCGAGCGCGGAGACCGCCTCGTCCGCGATCAGCACCTCCGGCTCCATGGCCAGCGCGCGGGCGATGCAGATGCGCTGGCGCTGGCCGCCCGAGAACTGGTGCGGATAGCGCTCGAGCGCGCCGGGATCGAGCCCGACCAGGCTCATGAGGTCGCGCGCCCGCGCCACCGCCTCGTCGCGGCGCAGGCCGAAGTTCATCGGCCCCTCGATGATCGAGGCGCCCACCCTGCGCCTCGGATTGAGCGAGCGGTAGGGGTCCTGGAAGACGATCTGGACCAGCCGGCGGTGGCGGCGCAGTTGCCGGGCCGGCAGCCCGGCGATGTCGTGCCCGTCGATGAGGACGTTGCCGCTGCTCGGGTCGATCAGGCGCACGATGCAGCGCGCGACCGTCGACTTGCCCGACCCCGACTCGCCGACGATGCCCAGCGTCTCGCCCCGGCGCACGAAAATCTCCACGTTGTGCGCCGCGCGCACCTCCCGCGCCTTCTGAAAGAAGCCGCCGCCCCGGTAGGTCTTGGAGAGTCCCCGGGTCTCCAGAACGACGGGCGCCTCGGCCCGCGCCGCGCGCGCCGGCGGGGTCATGCTGGGCACGGACGAGATCAGCATCCGCGTGTAGGGGTGCTGCGGGTTCTTCAGCGCCGCCTTGGCCTCGCCCTGCTCGACGACGCGGCCGTTTTGCATCACGACGACCCGGTCCGCGATCTCCGCGACCACGCCGAAGTCGTGGGTAATGAACATGACCGCCATCCCGTGCGTGCGCTGAATCTCCTTGATGAGCCGCAGGATCTGCGCCTGCGTCGTCACGTCGAGCGCGGTCGTCGGCTCGTCGGCGATGAGCAGCGCGGGCTCGAGCGCGAGCGCCGCGGCGATCATGATCCGCTGGCGTTGGCCGCCGGAAAGCTGGTGCGGGTAGGAATGCACGAGGCGCTCGGGCTCCGGCAGCTTGACGGCGTCCATGACCTCGATCGCGCGGGCCACGCGCTCCCGCGCGCTCATTCCGGTGTGGATGCGCAGCACCTCCTCGATCTGGTCGCCGACCGTCATCACCGGATTGAGCGCGGTCATCGGCTCCTGGAAGATCATGGACATGCGCGCGCCGCGCAGGGCGCGCATCTCGGCCGACGTCTTGGCCAAGAGGTCGTCGCCCTGGAGCAGCACCTTGCCCGCGGTCGGCGTCAGCTGCTTGCGCGGCAGCAGGCCCATGACCGTGTGCGCGGTCACCGACTTGCCCGACCCGGACTCGCCGACGACGCACAGAATCTCGTGCGCCAGGACGGTGAACGAGACGTCCTCGATCGCGTTCTCCCGGTCGGCGCGCGCCGGCAGGCGGACCGTGAGGTCCCTGATGTCGAGGACGGGTGCGGCCGCTTCGTTCATCGCGCTCACATTTTCTTGGCGATGCGCGGGTCGAGCGTGTCGCGCAAGCCGTCGCCGAGTACGTTCACGGCGAGAACGGTCAGCGCCAGCGCGATGCCCGGATAGAAGATGATCCAGGGCGCGAGCTGGAAGTAGGTGCGCCCCTCGGCCATGATGTTGCCCCAGCTCGGGATCTCCGGCGGCGTGCCGGCGCCGAGGAAGCCGAGGATGGCCTCGGTCAGCATGGCGGACGCGCATACGTAGGTCGCCTGCACGATGAGCGGCGGCACCGTGTTCGGCAGGACGTGGCGAATCAGGATGAGCGGCAGGCGCGTTCCGGCCGCCACCGCCGCCTCCACGTAGGGCTCCTCGCGCACCGACAGGACGATCGCGCGCACCAGCCGCACGACGCGCGGAATTTCCGGGATCGTGATCGCCACCGTGACGGTGGTCAGGCTCGCCCCCGACAGCGAGATGAGCGCGATCGCGAGCAGGATTCCCGGGATCGCCATGAGGCCGTCCATCACCCGCATCAGGATCGCGTCGAGGATGCGGATGTAACCGGAGACCAGGCCGGTCACGAGCCCGATCGCCACGCTCAAGGCCGCTGCGGAAAGCCCCACGACGAGCGAGATGCGCGTGCCGTAGACGGTGCGGCTGTAGATATCGCGTCCGAACATGTCGGTGCCGAACCAGTGTGCCGCGCTCGACGGCTGGAGCCGATCGATCGGGTTGAGCGCGATCGGGTCGCTGGTGAACAGGAACGGCGCGAAGACGGCGCTGGCGACCATGAAGGCGAGCAGGGCGCCGCCGAACACCATGGTCGGGTAGCGGCGCAGGAGGTTGCGCCGGATGCCCGCGATCTGCCCGCGCAGCCCGATGCCCGCCGCCCTGTCGTAGGAGAAGCTCAATAGCGGATCCTCGGATCGATCAGCGTGTAGACGATGTCGATGACGAGATTAATCAGGATGTAGACGAAGCTGAACATCAGGATGAGGCCCTGGATGATCGGATAGTCGCGCTTCAGGATCGCGTCGACCACGAGCCGGCCGAGGCCCGGGATGTTGTAGACGCTCTCGGTGACCACGACGCCGCCGATCAGCAGCGCGATGCCCAGGCCGATAACGGTGACGATCGGCACCGCCGCGTTGCGCAGCGCGTGGGCGATCAGGACCTTGCGCTCGGACTGCCCCTTGGCGCGTGCGGTGCGGATGTAGTCCTCCTCCAGGACCTCGAGCACGCTGGCGCGCGTGATGCGCGCGATCAGCGCGATGTAGATGACGCTCAAGGTCACCGTCGGCAGGGTGATGTGGCGCAGGAAGAGCCAGAAGTCGTCGAACGGGCTCTTGTAGCCCTGCACGGGCAGCCATTTGAGCGCAAGCGAGAACTCGAAGATCAGCATGTAGCCCAGGACGAACACCGGCACCGAGAAGCCCGCGACCGCGAAGATCATGATCGCACGGTCCACCCAGGTGCCCGCCTTCCAGGCCGCGACCACGCCCATGGGCACGGCGACGACCACGGCGAATATCAAGGTGGTGAGCGAGAGCATCAGCGTCGGCTCGAGACGCTGGCCGATGAGCTTCGTCACCGGCAGGTTCGAGAAGATCGAAATCCCGAGGTCGGCCCGGGCCAGGCTCCAGATCCAGGTGCCGAACTGCACCACGATCGGCTCGTTCAGGCCGAGCTGGGCGCGGATGCGCTCGATGTCGGCGGGCGAGGCGTAATCGCCGGCGATCACCGCGGCCGGGTCGCCGGGGCTCAGGCGCAACATCAGAAAGATGAACAGCGCCACCACCCCCATGACGGGGATGGTGGCGACCATTCGTTTGACGATGAAGGCAAACATGACGCGGCCTTCGACGTCCGGGTAACGCCGCCCTTCGGCGGTCTATCGTCGTCGCAGGCCTACCTCTCGACGTCGATGTTCCAGAAGAACTGGACCGGCGAGCGGATCAGGCCCTTGACGTTGTCACGGTAGGCGACCGGAACGAAGAACGTACCCACGTTGCCGTGCGTCCCGATCTCGATCCCGCGGGCCTGGATCGCGTCGGCCAGCGCCTTCTGCTTGGCCGGATCGGTCTCGCGGGCGAACTGGCGGCGCATTTCCTCGATCTTCGGGTCGTCCGGCCAGCCGAACCAGGCGCGCTCGACGCCGCCGCCCGACAAGCCGGTGGCCAGCACCGGATTGAGGATGTCGCCGCCGATCCACCAGGTGTGGAAGATGTTCCAGCCGCCCTTGTCGACCGGTTCCTTCTTCGCGCGCCGGGACGTGAGCGTCGACCAGTCCATGGCCTGGACCTCGACGTTCATGCCGATCTTCCGCAGCCGCTGGGCGGTCACCAGGCTGAACGCGGACAGAATCGCGATGTCGGTCGGCTGCATGAGCACCACCTTGGTGCCGTCGTAGCCGGCCTCGGTGAGCATCTTCTTCGCCTCCGCAAGGCTCGGGTTGCGGATCAGTTCCGTCCCGTAATCCGTTTCGAGCGGGGAACCGCAGGCGTAGTAGGAGTAGCAGACCTTGAAGTATTCCGGATCGCCGACCGCCGCCCGCAGGTAGACCTCCTGGTCGATCGACTTCAAGACGGCCTGCCGGATCTTCTGGTTGTCGAAGGGCGGAAGCAGATGATTCATCCGCAGCATGCCCTGGTTGCCGAGCGGGTCGTTCACCTCGACGATCACGCCCGGGGCCTGCGCGAGGATCGGCGCGAGGTCCGGCGGCGGGTTCTCGAAGTAGTCCACCTCGCCGTTAATGAGCGCGTTCATCCCCGTCTGCGGGTCGGGGATGTAGATCCACTCCACCCGGTCGACCTTGGCGACCTTGCCGCCGGCGGCGCCGCTGGCGGGCTCGGAGCGCGGTACGTAGTCCTCGTTCTTGATGTAGACGACCTTCGAGCCCGGGACCCACTCGTCCTTCGAGAACTTGAACGGGCCCGAGCCGATGATTTCGGGCACCTGCTCGAAGGGGTCCGTCTCGGCCAGCCGCTTGGGCATCATGAAGGGCACGTTCGAGCTGATCTTGCCGATCGACTCGAGGACCAGACCATAGGGTTCCTTCAGCTTCATGACGATGGTCTTGTCGTCCGCGGCCGTCAGGCTCGCGACCACGTCCATGAGGGCCTGGCCCATGCCGTCGCGCTTGCCCCAGCGCTTGAGCGAGGCGACGCAGTCCTCCGCGGTCACCGCCGTGCCGTCGTGCCATTTCAGGCCGTCGCGCAGCACGAAGGTCCAGGTGAGCGTGTCGTCGCTCACCGACCACGTGTCGACCATCTGCGGCTGCGGCTTCAGGTCCTCGTCCATCGCAAAGAGCGTGTCGTAAACCATGTAGCCGTGGTTGCGCGTGATGTAGGCCGTGGTCCAGATCGGGTCGATGTTCTTGAGATCCGCGTGCGGAATGACCCGCAGCACTTTGGCCATCGCCGCCGGGACAGGTGCGATCAGCAGCCCTATCGGGACCGCCACGGCGGCCGCGAACAGCAGCTTTCGTCGGGATAATCTTGTCATGCTCATGCCTCCTGCGTTTGTGGGCTTATTGGTTTGGCATTCCCCCAGACCCGGCGCCTTTCAACCCAGGGCCAACGGTACCGCCAAGTTTTCCGCCGTATTAGAGCCCGGATGCGCGCGCCCGGTCAATCAACCATCTGGCGAACGCTGCCACGCCACGGCTCCCGCGGGCCCGGCCGGGCGCGGCCATTGGCCCTTGACCGGCCTCCCGGCGCGACGCAAGGCTAGGAAGATGACCATTCAACCGCCGCGTCCCGCCGGGCTCGGCGTGACCGCGGAGCACGTGCCCGGCCATCTCGCCAACCCGCGAAGCGAACGCGGCCGCGCGTACGGCGCGGCGCAGCGGGCCGTCCTGAGCCGCGAGAGCGCCGAGGCCGCGCGCCGTGAAATCTCGGCCTGGCCCGGCTACGCGCCTACGGCGCTGGTCGAGCTGCCCGGCCTTGCCGCCGCGGCCGGCGTCGCGCGCGTGGCGGCGAAGGACGAGGGCGGCCGCTTCGGCCTGGGTAGCTTCAAGGCCCTGGGCGGCGCCTACGCGGTGCTCCGCCGGCTCAAGGAACGGATCGAGGCGGAAACCGGCGCGCAGCCGCCGACCGATGCGCTTCTGGCCGGGCGCTTCGCCGACATCGCGCGCGAAATGACAGTATGCTGCGCAACCGACGGCAACCACGGCCGCTCCGTGGCCTGGGGCGCGCGGATGTTCGGCCTCGACTGCGTGATCTACATCCACGAGAACGTCAGCCGGGGCCGCGAGGCGGCCATCGCCCGCTTCGGGGCGGAGGTGCGTCGGGTCGAGGGCACCTACGACGATTCCGTCCGCAGGGCCGCCGAAGACGCGGCGAAGAACGGCTGGTTCGCGGTCTCGGACACCTATTGTGAAGGCGATGGCGACATGGACCCGCCGCGCGACGTCATGGCGGGCTATACCGTCATGGCCGCCGAGGCGCTGGCGCAGTGGGGCGCGCCGCCGCCCAGCCACGTCTTCGTCCAGGCCGGCGTCGGCGGCCTGGCCGCTGCGGTGTGCGGGTACAATTGGGAGACACTGGGCGCCCGGCGGCCGCGGCTCGTGGTTGTCGAGCCGGACAAGGCGGCGTGCCTTTTCGCCAGCGCGCGCCGGGGCCGCGCCGCCGCGATCGAGGGCGACTGCGACACCGTCATGGCCGGCCTGGCCGCCGGCGAGCCCTCGCTGCTGGCCTGGGACATCCTCGGCCCGGGAGCGGACGACTTCCTCACCGTGCCCGACGAGACCGCGCCGGCGTGCATGCGGTTGCTGGCCGAGGGAACCGCCGGCGATCCCCCGCTGGTCGCCGGCGAGTCGGCGGTGGCCGGGCTCGCCGGCTTCCTGGGCGCGCGCGGCCGCCCCGCGCTTGCCGAGGCGCTGCATCTGGGCCCGCGCTCGCGCGTGCTCCTGTTCCTGACCGAGGGCGATACGGACCCGGAGCTGTACCAACGCCTCGTCGGCCGCCCGGCCGCCGCGGTGCGTGGGCGGCGGTGAGCGCCATGGCGGGCGGCTCCAACCTGCGCATCGACCGCGACCGGCTGCTCGGCCGCATCGCCCGCCTCGCCGAGGTGGGCGCGATCGAGGGCGGCGGCGTCTGCCGGCTGGCGCTCAGCCGGGAAGACAAGGCCGGGCGCGACCTCGTGCTCGCGTGGATGCGCGAGCTTGGGCTGGCGGTGAGCGTGGATCGGATCGGCAACGTGGTCGGCGTGCGGCCCGGGCGCTCGGACGGCGCGCCGGTCATGACCGGCTCGCACATCGACACCGTGCGCACGGGCGGGCGCTACGACGGCAACCTCGGCGTGCTCGCCGGGCTCGAGGTGGTCGAGACCCTGAACCACGCCGGCGTCGAGACCGAGCGGCCGATCGCGGTGGCGTTCTTCACCAACGAGGAAGGGTCGCGCTTCCAGCCGGACATGATGGGCAGCCTCGTCTACATCGGCGCCATGAGCGTCGAGCGGGCGCGCGCGACCGAGGGCATCGACGGGGCCACCGTCGGGGCCGAGCTCGACCGCATCGGCTACGCCGGCCAGGCCCCGTGCGGCGCCCCGCGGGTGCACGCGTTCGTCGAACTGCACGTCGAGCAGGGCCCGCTGCTCGAAAGCGAGGGAATCACCATCGGCGCGGTCGAGGGCGTGCAGGGCATCTCCTGGACCGAGTTCACGCTGAGCGGCGTCGCCAACCACGCCGGGACCACGCCCATGCGCCTGCGGCGCGACGCCGGCTACGTCGCCGGCGCGTTGGTCGCGTTCGTGCGCCGCCTGGCCGGCGAGCTGGGCGGCGACCAGGTGGCGACCGTGGGCGCCATCGAGTTCTCGCCCAACCTGGTCAACGTGATCCCGAACCGGGCGCGCCTCAGCGTCGACCTGCGCAACACGGACGAGGAAGCCCTGCGCGAGGCCGAGCGGCGCGTGCACGCCTTCGTCGCCGAAACCGCGCGCGCCGAAGGCGTCGAGGCCGCGCACCGGCGCCTCGCGCGCTTCGAGCCGGTGTCGTTCGACCCCGACACGATCGCCTTGATCGAGGGCGTGGCCGGCGCGCTCGGCCACCGCGTCAAGCGCATGCCCTCCGGCGCCGGGCACGACGCCCAGATGCTGGCGCGCGTCTGCCCGACGGCGATGATCTTCACGCCCTCGGTCGGCGGCATCAGCCATAACGTCGAGGAATACACCAAGCCCAAAGACATCGAGGCGGGCGGCAACGTGCTGTTGCAGATGCTGCTCGCCTTGGCGTCGTCGGATGAGTGAAGGGAGGAGACGCACGATGCCACGGATCGTCAACGTCGCCGCGGCCCAGATGGGCCCGATCGCCAAGGACGAAACCCGCGCCCAGGTGGTCGAGCGGCTGATCGCGCACCTGCGCGAGGCGGCGCGCCGCGGCGCGGACCTGGTGGTGTTCCCGGAGCTGACGCTGACCACCTTCTTCCCGCGCTGGTGGATCGAGGACGAAACGGAGCTCGACTCCTACTTCGAAGCGCAGATGCCCGGCCCCGAGACGCGGCCGCTGTTCGCCGAGGCCCGGCGCCTGGGCCTCGGCTTCTGCCTGGGCTACGCGGAGCTGGTATCGCAGCCGGCTCGCAAGCGCCGCTTCAACACCGCGGTCCTGGTCGACAAGACCGGCCGGATCGTCGGCAAGTACCGCAAGATCCACCTGCCCGGCCATGCCGAGCACGAGCCCTGGCGCGCCTTCCAGCACCTGGAGAAACGCTATTTCGAGCCCGGCGACCTCGGGTTCCGCGTGTTCCGCGCCTTCGGCGGTTCGCTCGGCATGTGCATCTGCAACGACCGCCGCTGGCCCGAAACCTACCGGGTCATGGGCCTGCAGGGCGTGGAGATGGTCCTGCTCGGCTACAACACGCCGGTGCACCATCCGCCGACGCCGGAGCACGACGCGCTCGGCTGGCATCACAACACGCTGTCGATGCAGGCCGGCGCCTACCAGAACGGAACCTGGGTGGTCGGCGTCGCCAAGAGCGGAATCGAGGAAGGCGTGCACCAGATCGCGGGCTCGCAGATCGTCGCGCCGAGCGGGCAGACCGTGGCCCGGGCGGTCACCGAAGGCGACGAGCTGCTCACCGCCGCCTGCGACCTCGAGCTCGGGCGTTCCTACAAGGAGCACGTGTTCAACTTCGCCCGTCACCGCGAGCCGGCGCATTACACGCTCATCACCGCGCTCAAGGGTGCGGTCACGCCGGAGGAGGGCGAGCGCATCGAGGCCGAAGCGCGCCAGGGCGCGCGCGGCAAGGCGGACGCGGCGGAGTAGCGGGGCGCGGAGATCATGCGCCTGCTGCTCGCCACGATGAAGCACGAGACCAACACGTTCTCGCCGATTGCCACGGACCTGCGGCGTTTCCGCGACTGGGCCCTCTTCGAGGGCGAAGCGGTCGCCTCGGCCTGCGCCGGGACCAACCAGCCGCTCGCCGCCTACCTCGACCTTGCGCGCGCGGCGGGCGCGGAGGTCGTCACGCCCATCGCGGCCGAGGCGATGCCGAGCGGCCCGGTCCGGGCGGACGCCTACGCCCACATCACCGGCCGCATCCTGGAGGCGCTGAGCCGGGGCCGGTTCGACGGCGCCATGCTCGACCTGCACGGCGCCATGGTGGCCGAGGGCGAACCGGATGGAGAAGGCGGCCTGCTCGAGCGCATGCGCGCGATCGCCCCCGGCCTGCCGATCGCGGTCACCTGCGACATGCACTGCAATCTGACCGCGCGCATGGTGGCGAATTGCACCGCGCTCATCGGCTACAAGACCTATCCGCACGTCGATATGTACGACGTGGGCGCGCGGGTCGGCCGCATCCTGCTGCGCGCGCTGGCCGGCGAATCGGCGCCGGTCATGGCTTGGGGCAGCGTGCCGCTGTTGGCGCAGACCCTGCGCATGGGGGCCGACGACGCGCCGATGGGGCCGTTGCAGGAGATGACCCGCGTGGAGGAGCGCGCCGGCGCGCTCGCGGCCACGGTGTTCGGCGGTTTCCCGCTGGCGGACATTCCGGAGGCCGGGGTCTCCGCCGTCGTGGTGGCCGACGGCGAGGCCGCGCGGGCGAAGGCCGCGCGCGACCGGCTGCTGGCCGCCGCGTGGGCGGCGCGCGACGACTTCGTCTATCGGGGCGAGCCGCTCGACGCGGCAGTCGCGCGCGCCAAGACGATCGAGGATGGCCCCGTCATCCTGCTCGACCACGCGGACAACACGGGCTCGGGCGGCACCCAGGACACCATGGCCGTGATCAAGGAGGTGCTGGACCAGGGGCTGCGCGACGCGGCGGTGGCCGCGGTCTGGGACCCGGCGGCGGTCGCGGCCATGAGTGCAGCCGGGGTCGGCGCCGAAGTGACGCTCGACCTCGGCGGCAAGACCGACATGCCCGCGATCGGCCTCAAGGGCGCGCCGCTGCGCGTGACCGCACGGGTGCGCACGTTGAGCGACGGGCGCTGGATCGTGCGCGGACCGATGTATACGGGCGTCGAGGTGAACACCGGACCGACCGCGGTACTCGAGGTTGACGGCGTGCGCATCGTCGTCGTCTCCAAGCACCACGAGCCCTGGGACCTCGGCATCTTGACCAGCGTCGGCATCGACCCGCGGCACTGCCGGTATCTGGTCCTGAAGTCGCGCATCCACTACCGCGCCGGCTTCGCCCCGCTGGCCAAGGCGACGATCGCGTGCGACGGCGTCGGCGTCACGACCTCGGACAATTCGCTGCTGAGGTTCAGGAACGTGCGCCGGCCGATCTTCCCGCTCGACCCCGACGCGCGCCCCGCCTAGTCGCTAGCGCAAATTCGGGCAATGCGGAATCAGCCCCCCTCACCCAGCTCCGGGTAAGGCGCGGCGGCCGCCGCGCCGACCCTGCGCAACCCTCTCCCCCCGCTCGCGGGGGGAGAGGGCGAAGGGTGAGGGGGGTGCTTCCATTCAATCTGAAACCGCTCTAATCGAACAGACAGCGGAACACCACCTCGGCGAGCGCGCCCTGTTTGGCCAGCTCCGTGAAGTCGTGCCCGGCGCGGGGCAGAACGTGCAGCGCGAACGGCGTGTCGAGCCCGCGCCAGCGCGCCGCCGTGGTCATGGCGCCGACCCAGCGCTCGGCCCGTTCGATCCGCGTCCGGCCCTGAGTCGCGTCGAGGAAGGCGGATTTCTTGAAGGTCGCGTCGCGCTCGACGTCGTTCGCCCCGACCAGGACGCAGGCCGGAATGCGCAGGAACCGCTCGATGTCGAGGCGCAGCCCCGGCGCCTTTTTGCCGACCCGCATCCCGTGCGGATAGGCGACCGCCAGGTCGGGCATCGTGTACCAGCCCGCCGCGCTGATGGCGTAGCGGATCACGTGCTCCGGGTAGGCCATGGCGTAGCGATGCGCGAACTGCGCCCCTCCGGAATGGCCGAAGAGGTGGAACCGCCCCGCCGGCATGCCGGCGGGAGCGCCGATCTCCTCGAGGATCCGGTGCAGCGACAGGTCGGCGCGATTGCCGCGCTCGGCCCGCGGGTTCAGCCCCAGGCGCTGGTAGCCGCGGAAGTGGTCCTCGTCGAACAGCGGCGCCACCAGCGTCACCCCGTCCCGCTCCGCGTAGGGCTGGAACACCTTCATGTGTTCGCGCGCGTTGCGCGAAACGCCGTGAATCAGGACCAGGATCTTCGGCCGCCCCGCAGGCTTGGCCGGACGGTACAGGTAGTAGGCGTGTTGGCCGCCGCCATCGACGGTCCGGCGCAGGAGTCTCCCGCGGTCGGGCTTGGTTTCGTGACCTTCCGTGGGCGTGCGCATGTCGGGATCAGCCGGCGCGGCCGAGGGTCGCACTCGAAATCGGGCCGAATCCGGGCCCTGGCCCGTGCCAAAGCTGGGAGAAAGCGCTTCGGTCCATCTTGTCTCAAATGCTCCGGCGGCAAACGCCGCCGCGGCGGCGGTGGCGGCGGCTCGATGCCACACGACCCCGGTCCGCTCGACCTCGAGTATAAATCCGGCCCCGGGCCCGGTTTTGCAAGGCCCATGGCGCGCCGCGCCCGGGTTCGCATGGCCCGGCGCAAGCCGCGGCCGGCCGGGCCGGGCCGCCCGCCGTCGCGACGCCGGGGAAGAAACCGGTAACCATCCGTGTTCTATGCTCGGTGCCGGTCGAGGATTGCGCCGCGGCGGGCGCCGGGCCGGGACTTCAGGCGCCGTTCAGGTTGGAGCGTGTATATGTCACATGCGCTCGCAAGGCGCCATCGATCGAAGGCCCGACGGCAGCTCGACGGGGGTGAGCCGCCGGAGCGCAGTCCCACGGCGAGGGGAGAAGAGTCGAAGCCATGACGAGCATGCAATCCCTGAGCGCCCTCGACCGGGAGCGGGTGCGAAATGTTAAGAAAGCCTATACCACGCACCGCGTCCCCCGCGACACGATGGCCATTCTGATCGACGGCGACATCAAGCCGAACGCGGGCGACCTCGTGCTCGCCCGGGTCGACCGCCTCGGTCACCATACCAAGCTCGAACTGCCCGACGGTCGCCGGGCGCAGATGTTCGCGGGCGACGAGATCGTCGTCTGCTACGGCAACCGCTACGCCACGGACCAGTTCGAGGTCCTGGTCGGCGACGACCTCTCGCCCTGCCACCTGGCCGCGGCCGGCGGCGTCGCGGGCACGGTGCGCGCGAGCCACGACCGGGCGCGGCGCGCGACCCGGATCACGCCGCTCGGCCTGATCGGCGACCGCCGGGGACAGCGCTTGAACCTGCGCGACTTCGCGCTGCCGCGGCGTGCGACGCCGCACCGTGTGCCCACGCTCGCCGTGGTCGGCACGTCGATGAATGCGGGCAAGACGACGGCGGCCGCACACCTGATCAAGGGCCTGGAGCGCGCCGGATACCGCGTGGGCGCGGCGAAGATCACCGGCACCGGGGCCGGTGGCGACCGCTGGCAGATGGCCGACGCCGGGGCCCGCGACGTGCTCGATTTCACCGACGCCGGCTATGCCTCCACCTACATGATCAGCCCGCGCGAGGTGGAAGAGATCTACGCCACCCTCCTGGGCCACCTGAGCGCGGGCGGCGCGGACATCGCGGTGGTGGAACTGGCCGACGGGCTGTTCCAGAAGGAGACGGCGGCGCTGCTCGGCTCCACACGGTTTCAGAGAAGCATCGACGCGATCGTCTTCGTCGCCGCCGATTCGGTCGGCGCGGTCGCCGGGGCCCAATGGCTGACGGGGCAATCTCTGCCGCTGGCCGCGCTCACCGGCCTGGTGACGCGCTCCCCGCTCGCCATGCGCGAAGTGGAGAGTTGGGCGGACATTCCGGTCCTGGAGACGACCGAGCTGGGCGAGCCGTCGGTGGGCCGGCTCGTTTGGGAGCCGGTGTTCGCCCGACGGCGCGAGCGCGCGCGACGGGCCGCGCCCGACGGTGAGGGGCTGGTTGCGGGGCTGGTGGCGCGCCCGGCCCTGGTCGCGGTATGAAGCTGCCGCGCCTCCTGCACGAACGCCGCCGCCGCCTGTTCGCGCGCCTCGTCGCCAACGGGCTCGCGCAGGCGGCGACCGCCATCGGCATCGCCCTGCTGGTGCGCGGCGCGTTCGCGCAGGCGGCTGCCGGGTCGCCGGCGCCGCTCGATTGGCGCTTCGCTTCGGTGATGGGCCTGCTGGCGGCGGCCATTGCCCTGAACGCCGTCCTGCGCGTCGTCGAGCGTGCGGACGCCGTGCGTCTCGGCGAGGACTACGTGACGCGCATCCGGCTGCGCCTGTTCGACGCCGTGACCGCCGGCCCGGTGCTGACCATGACGCGGCGCGGGCTGGGCTCCACGATGCTGCGCTTCGTCACCGACCTGACCGCGGTCCGGCAATGGATCAGCGACGGCCTCGCCCGCCTCATCGTGGCCTCGCTCGCCGCCGCCGGCGGGTTGATCGCGCTCGCCGTCATCGACCCGCTGATCGGCCTGGCCGTCGCGGGCGTTACGCTGGCCGCCGTCGCCGCCGCGCTGGCCCTGGGCCGGCCCTTGCGGGGCCGCATCCGCCACGCCCGGCGCCGGCGCGCCGGGCTCGCCTCGCAGGTCGCCGACCGGCTCCGGGCGCTGGCGGTCGTGCAACTGTCCGGGCGGGCGCGCCGGGAGCGGCGTCTGCTGGCCCGGCACAGCCGGGCCCTGGCCCGCGCCGCCGTCGCGCGCGCCCGCCTGGCCGGCATGGTCCGCGTGGTGCCGGAGGCCGCGCTCGGCTGCGCCACGCTCGTCGTCCTCGTCGTCGGCGGGATGCGGCTTGCGGGCGGAGAAAGCGCGCACGGCACGATGCTCGCCGCCCTGGCGGTCCTCGGCGCCCTGGCGCCCCAGGTGCGCGCCCTCGGCCGGGTGTTCGAATACTGGAAGAACTACCAGGTGGCGGCCGGCAAGCTGCGCCAGGTGCTGGCCGGCCCGCCGCGCCGGCGCAGGGCCGGAAGAAGGCGGCCCGCAGAGCCCGTCGCCGGAAGGCTTGCCTTCGAGGACGTGACGGTCGAGGGCGCGCTGGCGGGCGTGACCGCCGTGGCCGAGCCCAGGTCGCTGGTCGCCGTCGTCGGCCCCAGCGGGGCGGGCAAATCCTCCCTCCTAGCGGCGGCGGGGCGTCTCTTGCGCCTGGACGGCGGGCGAATCCTGTTCGATGGCGTCGACGTCCTGTCTTTCGACGCCGAGAGCTACGCCCGCCGCCTCGGCATGGCCTCCGGCGACCTGCCTTTGCTCAAGGGCTCCATCCGGCGCAATCTGACCTACCGGGCCGGCGGCGTGACGGCGGAGGACCTCGCGGAAACCTGCCGGCTGTGCGGCCTGGACGAGGACCTCGCGCGGCTGCCCGACGGCCTGGCGACGCGGGTGACCGAACAGAGCGCCGACATCCCCCACGGCCTGCGCCAGCGCCTGGCCCTGGCGCGCGCGATGCTCGGCGGTCCCGCGGTGCTGCTGCTCGACGACCCGGACCGCGGCCTGGACCCGGCCGGGCGCGCCGCGCTCGACCGCATGCTCGAGCTGCGCCGCTGCACGACGCTGATGGCCACCCATGACCTCGAACGGGTGCGCGTGGCGGATGCGGTCTGGTATTTGGAAGGCGGGCGCCTGCTCGAGGCGGGGTCGCCGGCCGCCGTCCTTTCCGCCGGCGGCCCGACCGCGCGCTTTTTCCGCACACGCACCGGCGCCCGGCACGCCCTGTCCGCCTCGGTCGTTCGGCTGGAGCCGAGGCGGGCCGCCCGCCGGTAAAAACCCGTAGGCCTTAGCCGAACCCCCCAGAACCTCAACCAACCATTGTGAGAGCCGTCGCCATGACCAACTGCAGCCTAGGATCGCTTTCGGCAATGCGCGGATTGGCCGCGATTGCCATCGTCTTCGCCGTGTCGGCCTGTGCCCTGCCGGCCAAGTTCGGCGAGGGCGCGCGCCCCAAATTCGTCGACCTCCCGCCGGCCCCGCTTCCCAGCTATCGGACCGGCGACACCTTCGTCTACAGCGACGGCACGGCCACGCCGCTCGTCCGGCGCGTGGTCGGCGTCAATGCAGAGACCGTCGATTGGGTGACCGAGAAGGACTTCCGCTTCACGACCTACCGCAACTTCGCCCTGCCCCGGCTCAAATGGAACGGACCGTCGAGCGCGGGGACCATGCTCAACGCGCTCAGGCCGGCCGAGCTGTGGCCGCTCGAGCCGAAGAAGACCGCCCAGGTCACGGCGGACTACAACCGACTCGACAAGGCCACGAACGAGACCAGCACCTATAAGGAGAACTGGTCCTGCAAGGTCAACCGGGCCAGGGCCGTCACCGTGCCGGCCGGCACCTTCGACGCGTTCAAGATCATCTGCCGGCGCCTGAACCAGGCGGGCAAGACGACCCGCACCCACATCTGGTACTACGCGCCGCAGGTCGGCCACTTCGTCAAGCGGATCAAGAAGTACGGCAACAGGCCCGACCGGGTCATCGAGCTCGTGACGTACAGGCCGGGCGCCGGGGCCTAGGTCCCGCCACCGGGGACACGGCCCGGTCCTGTCCGCCCGCGCCGCGCGCGGCGGCGCTACGATTCCGCGCGCCGCTGTGCTAGAACCCGCGCTCTTGACCCTGTTCTTGCATGGACATCGGGAGCGGCCCATGCGCGCGAAGCCCATCGTCGTCGTCGGTCGAAAGCTGCCCAAGGCGGTGGAGGCGCGGCTCGACCGCGACTACCGGCCGAAGCTCAATCAGCAGGACCGGCTCTACTCGGCCGAGGAGCTGCTCGAACTGGCCGCCGACGCGGACGCGATCCTGCCCTGTCATACGGAGCATCTCTCGGCCGACGTGATCGCCCGCCTGCCGGACTCGGTCGGGATCATTGCCAACTACTCGGTCGGCGTGGACCACGTCGACCTGGAGGCCGCCAAGCGGCGCGGAATCGTGGTGACCAACACCCCGGACGTGCTGTCCGACGCCACCGCCGAGATCGCCATCCTGCTCATGCTCGGCGCCGCCCGGCGGGCGGGCGAAGGCGAGCGCCTGGTGCGCGCGCGCCGGTGGAACACCTGGAGCCCGGACTTCATGGTGGGCTCCCAGATCACCGGCAAGCGCTTCGGCGTCGTCGGCATGGGCCGGGTGGGGCAGGTCGCGGCGCGGCGGGCGCGCGGCTTCGACATGGAGGTGCACTACCACAACCGGCACCGCCTGGCGCCCGAGCAGGAGCACGACGCGATTTACCACGAGACGCTGGAAAACCTGCTGCCCCAGTGCGACGTCCTGTCGCTGCACTGCCCGGCGACGCCGGAAACGGCCGACCTGCTCGACGCGGCGCGCATCGCGCTCCTGCCCGACGGCGCGATCGTGGTCAACACGGCGCGCGGCGCGATCGTCGACGAGGCCGCGCTGATCGCCGCCCTGCGCAGCGGCAAGCTGGCCGCGGCCGGGCTCGACGTGTTCAAGAACGAGCCGAACATTCACGCCGGTTTCCTGGAGATCGAGAACGTCTTTCTGCTGCCGCACGTCGGCAGCGCGACCAGGGAGACGCGCGACGCCATGGGGTTCCGGGCGCTCGACAACCTCGACGCCTTCTTCGCCGGGCGCGCGCCGCGGGACCGCGTGGCCTAGAGCGGATCGTGAATGATTGGAACCACTTCGCGACTCCAATCGATCACGTGAATCCGCTCTATCCATTACAGTTGGAGCAGATCCGGGTCGACAAATCGCCTTCGGGCGATTCTCATCGACCCGGATCTGCCCTAGGCGCACGCGCCGGACGCCGCCTTGGACCTGGCCGCCGCGGCGGCGGTGCGATCCGGCATTAACTGTGCGCTACCAAAAGCCGGAATTGCCTTGTATATTGGCGGCCCGATACGCTGGCGACACCATCAACGACGGAGGTGTCGTCGAAGTCCGCCGGCGCACAGGGAGACGGCGAAAACATCGACCGGTCGCTGGCTCTCAAAACCGAAAGGGAGGATCAACTCGATGACAGAAAAGCAAAAAACCAACGCATCCAAGGTGAAAAATGAGGCCGCCTCGTCGCGCCGCAGGTTCCTGACCGGGGCGGCAGGGGCGGTCGCCGGCGGCGCCGCCATGATCGCCGCGCCGCAGGTTTCCCGGGCCCAGACCGTGACCCTGAAGATGCAGGGCGCCTGGGGCGCAAAGGACGTCTTCAACGACATGGCCATGGAGTACGTCGACAAGGTCAACGCGATGGCGGGCGGCCGCCTGAAGATCAACTATCTGGTCTCCGGCGCGGTGGTCAAGGCGTTCCGCGTTCAGGACGCGGTCCACAAGGGCGTGCTCGACGGCGGACACGGGGTGACCGTGTACTGGTACGGCAAGAGCAAGGTTGCCTCGCTGTTCGGCACCGGGCCCGTGTTCGGCCAGGACGCGCACCTCGGGCTGGCCTGGATTTACCGCGGTGGCGGACAGGAGCTCTATAACGAGCTGATCGAGAAGCTGGGGATCAACACGGTCGGCTTTTTCGCGATGCCGATGCCGACCCAGCCGCTCGGTTGGTTCCAGAAGGAGATCAAGAGCGCCGACGACCTGGTGGGCCTGAAGTACCGCACCGTGGGCCTGGCCGCCGACCTGATGCAGGAAATGGGCCTCAAGGTCACCCAGCTTCCCGGCGGCGAGATCGTCCCGGCGCTCGAGCGCGGGGTGATCGAGGCCTTCGAGTTCAATAACCCGACGTCCGACAGAAGCTTCGGCGCACAGGACGTGAGCAAGCACTACATGATGGGCAGCTACCACCAGGCGGCCGAGTTCTTCGAGATCATCTTCAACAAGCGCAAGTACAACGCCTTGCCCAAGGAGCATCAGGCGATCCTGAGGTACGCGGCCGAGGCGGCGTCCTCGAGCAACTTCTTCACCGCGATGGACCGTTACTCGGCGGATCTTCTGTGGCTCAGGGACAAGGCCGGCGTCAACATCCACCGGACGCCGCAGTCGATCATGAACAAACAGCTCGAAGCCTGGGACGTGATGATCGACAAGTTGGAGGGCGAGGACCCGTTCTTCAAGAAGGTCTTGGCGTCGCAGAAGAAATTCGCCCACCGGGCAGCTTACTACATCCTTCTTAACCAGTGCGACTACAAGCTCGCCTTCGATCACTACTTCCCGGGCGAGCTCGGCTTCTAGGCGTCGATCCGTTTTTTGACGGAAGCCATCTAATCGGGGATAGGGGCGGCACGTTCAAGCGCCGCCCCGCCCGTGTCTCTCGGCCTTTGAGGCGCGGATTACGGAACGGAAAATGAACCGCTTTCTTTTCTTCGTCGACAACCTCAGCACGTGGGTGGGCAAGGCCTTTGCCTGGTGCATCCTGGTGCTCACCTTCGCCTACACGTACGAGGTGTTCGTCCGCTACGTGCTGAACAATCCGACCGCGTGGGCCTTCGACATGAGCTACATCATGTACGGCGCCCTGTTCATGATGGGGGGGGCCTACACGCTTTCGCGGGACGGTCACGTGCGCGGGGACGTGATCTTTCGGCTCTGGCCACCGCGCGTACAGGCGGTGATCGAGTTTGTGCTGATCGTCCTGTTTCTCTTCCCTGGCATGGCGGCGCTCATCTATTCCGGCATCGATTACGCCGCAGAGTCCTGGAGTTTCCTGCCTTATGGGCCGGGTGGACCGCGCGGCGAGATCAGCATCAACAGCCCTGCGGGCGTGCCGGTGTCTCCGTTGAAGACCATCCTGCCCGTGGCCGCATTCTTTGTGATGGTCCAGGGATTCGCGGAATTGCTGCGCTGCATCATTTGCATGAGGAGCGGCGTATGGCCGCAGCGCCTGTACGATGTGGAGGAGATCGAAACGATGCTTCTCCACGAGCGCGAGCATGAGATCGCGCGTGGACTGCATCTGGATGGCACGAGTGAGGAAAGCGCAAAATGACCGACCCCCAAGTCGCCCTCCTGATGCTGGGGGTGTTGCTGTTTGCCATCCTGCTCGGTTTCCCCATTTGTTTCACGCTGATCGCGATGGGCGTCGGATTCGGCTTCTACGCGTACTACCAGCCCGGTGTTGAATTTATCGACAACAACATTTTCGATCTCCTGGTAAATCAAACCTACTCGGTCATGGTCAACGACGTGCTGGTCGCGGTGCCGCTGTTCCTGTTCATGGGCTACATCGTCGAACGCGCCAACATCGTCGACCGGCTGTTTTTCAGCCTCAATATCGCGGCGCGTGCCATGCCCGGGTCCATGGCGGTGGCGGCGCTCGTGACCTGCACCCTGTTCGCCACCGCCGTCGGGATCATCGGCGCGGTGGTGACCCTCATGGGACTGCTCGCCTTCCCGGCGCTCCTGAAGGCCGGTTACGACACCAAGTTCGCCGCTGGTGTGATCTGCGCCGGCGGCTGCCTGGGGATCCTGATTCCGCCTTCCATCATGCTCATCGTCTATGCCGCCACGACCGCCATCTCGGTGGTCCAGGCGTATGCCGCCGCCATGTTCCCGGGCATGATGCTCGCCGGGCTCTACATGGTTTACGTGGTCGGTAGGGCTTGGCTCAACCCCAGCTTGGCGCCCAAGCCGCCCAAGGAGCAGACGGAAATTCCGCTGCCGCAGTTGCTCTGGATGCTGGTGACCTCCTTCATTCCGCTTGCCGTATTAATTATGGCCGTCCTCGGCGCCATCCTGTTCGGATTGGCCTCGCCGACCGAGGCGGCCGCGGTGGGCGCTTTCGGCGGTCTGGTCCTGGCCGCGAGCTACGGTACGCTCAAATGGCAGATGTTGAAGGAGTCGGTTTATCTCACGGTCCGCACCTCGGCCATGGTGTGCTGGCTGTTCGTCGGCTCCTGGACCTTTTCCTCGGTGTTTTCCTACCTCGGCGGCCATGAACTGATTTCAGACTTCGTGCTGGGACTCGAACTGTCCCCGGTCACGTTTCTCATCCTGGCTCAGATCATCATCTTCCTCCTCGGCTGGCCGTTGGAGTGGTCGGAGATCATCATCATCTTCGTGCCCATCTTCCTGCCGCTGCTGGATCCGTTCGGCATCGACCCGCTGTTCTTCGGCATTCTCGTGGCGCTCAACCTGCAGACCTCGTTCATGACGCCGCCGATGGCGATGGCGGCCTATTACCTCAAAGGCGTGGCGCCGCCGCATGTCCAGCTGATCGACATCTTCAAGGGGTCCTTCCCGTTCCTCTCGGTCGTGATCCTCGCCATGGTGATCCTTTACAATTTCCCGGGAATCGCGCTGTGGTTGCCTGAGCAAATCTACCTGGTCAGGTAGTCGTGATCTCCGGCGCCGCCTGGCAGACTATGGTCGGCGCGTTGCCGCAGCGGCGCCGTGGCGTCGCCGAATGATCGTCTCGATTCGAGGGGGAGATGCACCCAGCCCAGTTGAACGCCACCGACGCGGCGAAAGCGATCCGATCGGGGGAGATCACCTCCGAGCAACTGGTCCAGGCCTGTCTGGATCGCATCAACGAGGTCGACGAGGCCGTCCGGGCCTGGACGTACCTGGATCCCGACTATGCGCTGGAGCAGGCGCGCGCGGCCGACCTGGCGTGCCGGGAGGGCAAGGCCTTGGGACCGCTGCACGGCGTGCCGGTCGGGGTGAAGGACATCTTCGACACCCGGGACATGCCGACGGAAAACGGCACGCCGCTGCACGCCGGCCGCCAGCCGAAGGATGATTGCACCGTGGTCTCCCTGTTGCGCGCGGCGGGCGCCGTCATCATGGGCAAGACGGTGACCACCGAGCTCGCCGTCTACGCGCCGGGCAAGACGCGCAATCCGCACGACCCGGAACGCACGCCGGGGGGGTCGTCGAGCGGCTCGGCGGCCGCGGTGGCCGCCTACATGGTGCCGCTGGCCGTCGGCACCCAGACGAACGGGTCGGTCATACGTCCGGCCGCCTATTGCGGGGTCTACGGATTCAAGCCGACCCACGGATTGATCTCCCGGCACCGCGTTCTGCTGCAATCGCCGCACCTGGACCAGATCGGGGTGTTCGCGCGCAGCATCGAGGATGCCGCGCTGATCGCCGAGCAGCTCATCCTCTTCGACGCGAACGACCCCGACACGCGACCGCGCGCCCGCCCGAAGCTGCTCGACGTGGCGGCGCAGGACCCGCCGGTGGTGCCGAAGCTGGCCTTCGTCAAGACGCCGGTGTGGGATCAGACCGACGCGGAGACGGGGGAGGCGTTTTCCGAGCTGGTCGCGCACATCAACGAAACCGCCGCGGCAATGGACGAGCAGAGAATCGAGGCGCTCGCCGAGGACGCGGCCAAGGAGGCGGCGCTTCCCGAACTGTTCGAGCACGCGCACGAGTGGCACCGCACGATCATGGAAGCCGATCTGGCCAAGAACTTCGCGCGTGAGTACCGAAGCGGAAAGGACAAGCTGAGCGCCATCCTGTGCGAGATGATCGAACGCGGGCAGGAGGTCCGGGCCGTCGATTACAACCGGGCGCTGGACGGCGCTAGGGTGTTAAACAGCGTTCTCGACCTTTTGTTCGAGGAATACGATGCCATCGTCACGCCCGCCACGACGGGGGTTGCGCCCACCGGCCTGGAATCCACGGGAAGCCCGGTCTTTTGCACCATCTGGACCCTGTGCGGCGTGCCCGCGATCAGTCTTCCCCTCCTGCAGGGCGAGGGCGGGATGCCGATGGGGGTGCAGCTGGTGGGGCAGAAGGGAGACGATGCTCGGCTCCTGCGGACCGCACGCTGGCTCGCAGAGGCGGTAAAGGAATGACGGCCTTTTCCCCCAACTCTGCCAGGCGTTGTCGTTCCCGGGTAGCGGAGCGGTGCCGAGAGCGGACCGCCCAGAATCGAGGAAACGGGAGGTTTCATGGCTAGACTGATCGCCGGGCTCGCCGCGGTCCTGATGATCGTGGTCTTCCTCGGGTACTACGCCGTCAGTATAGGTTCCGTTCCGCTTTGGGTCATAATCGTTGCTATTCTCGCCATGGCGATCTTCGATGTTTGGCAATCCTTGCAGCCCGGCGGCGGACATAACGACTCCTGACCCGGGGAATCTCGGGGCCGGCATGTTTCGGGGACAGTATGCTTAATTCCGAGAATTAAGCATACTGTCCCCGAAACATTCAAAACATCCAGGTGGCGGTCCCGCCGTCGCTCGTCGGCTGCCTGCGGCCGATCAACCGGTCTGCGCCGCCGGCCATGCGTTCGCGACGCCGCAAGACTAGGGATCAGGCCTCGGGGTCGCGCGGCATGTTGCGACCGCGGAACAATTTTTTCATCATGCGCGCGGCGTTGCGTCGCTCCTCGTCCCAGGGGTCGATGGCCTCGCCGCCGGGGCCCGGGCCGTCGCCGACCTCGCTCAGGCCTTCCTCGACGCCGGCGCCAGGCTGCGCCTCGAGCGGCGCGGCGGCGGAAGAGTCGAGACCGCGCAGCGACTGCCCGATTTCCTTCAACATTTCCGCCAGATCGGCGGCCTTATCCACCTCGGGGCGCCGCTCGGGGCCGCTCGACGAGGTCGTGTCCGGCGCCGCCGGCGCGTCCTGCCGGGCCCCGGCGCGAAGGACGACCCGCGCCGGCTCACCGGACCCGGCCTCGGCCTCCGCCTGAAATTCAGCCTCGGTTTCGGCTCCGTTTTCCGTTTCCGTTTCCGTTTCGGCTTCGGTTTCGGCTTCCGCCCGCTCCGCCGGCGGCGCCCTGTCCGGCTCCTCCGCCTCGCCGACGACCTCCGGCCGCGGCTGGGGCAACGCCAGGGTTTGAGTCAGACGCTCGAGGATGTGCTGGAGGTGTTGGCGCAAGTTGTGTTCCTGCTGGCGCAGGATCTGCTCCCGCTGCAACATCTGGCGGAGCTGCCGGACCTCCTCCAGCTGCTGGTCGAGGCGCCGGTTGAGACGCTCGTTCTCCTTGAGCAGGCGGCTGAGTTCGACCCTCTGGAACTCGACGACGACGCTTTGCGGATCGCCCTGGCCTTTGCCGGCGCCCGGCACACGCGCCTCGCGATGACCAACCCGGAGCTCGTCGGGCGCGTTCGCTCGCTGTTCGTTTGGTCCGGTTGCCCCCGTTCGCACGTGTTCGCTCGGCGGACGGGCCTCGTTCCCCGGCAAATAGACGAAGACGTGGCCGTCGCGCTTGAAGCCTTCCGCCTTGCCGCGCCTGATGCGCATGCGCAAGGCGTCGGGGGAAATGCCGAGCCGCGCCGCGGCTTCGACCAGCGGTATGGCCGCCCGTTCGGTCTGTTCGGCGGTGGACACGAGCGAACATTAACACGAACGATCGATCGAACTGAACCGAAAATTCGCGGTGCCGGCGTTGCCCGGCGCCGATCTCAGAACAGGATGTCCGGGTTGACGCTGATGTCCGCGTCGAGAAAGAGGGTGGCCAGGTCGGGCCCGACCATCTGGCTGTAGACGTCGTTGCCGTCGCCGTCCGGACCAACGTAGGTCCAGCCGGAACCGGCGTCCGCGCGGTCGTCGGAATCGCCGAGCACGGCCAGGACATCGGTGTCGGATATGTCCAGCAGGTCCTGCGCGCTCAGGACGAGCTCGTTGTCCTCGGCGCCAATGCCCAGGTCGATCCGCTCGATGCCGCTCACCGCGCCGTCGAACTTGTCGAGATCCACGTCCCGGTGCCCGGCGCGCAGGGTGTCGCTCCCGGCGCCGCCGTGGACGCCATCGTCCGAGGGATCCCAGATCAGGATGTCGTCGCCGTCCCCGCCCAGCAGCACGTCCTTGCCGCCGCCGCCGTCCAGGAGGTCGTCGCCACCGTCGCCGGAGAGCGTGTCCGAGCCGCCGCCGCCGCGCAGTACGTCGTCCCCCATCCCGCCGAAGACGTCGTCCTTGCCGCCGCCGCCGTCGAGCACGTCGTCGCCAGCGCCGCCGACGAGCACATCGTCGCCCGAGCCGGAGTCTCCCCCGCCGTCGCCGTCTTCGTCGTCTCCGCCGTCCTTGCCCTCGTCGTCGCCCTTGCCGGAGTCTCCCTCGCCGTCGCCGTCCTCGTCGTCTCCGCCGTCCTTGCCCTCGTCGTCGCCCTTGCCGGAGTCTCCCTCGCCGTCGCCGTCCTCGTCGTCTCCGCCGTCCTTGTCGCCCTCGTCGTCGCCCTTGCCGTCTTCGTCGTCTCCGTCGTGCTTGCCGTCCTCGTCGTGCTTGCCGTCCTTGCCGTGGTCCGGTCCGCTCGGCTCGAGACCCTTGTCCCCTTTGCCGGCGGCCGCCGCGGCCGGGAATTCCGAATCGCCCGGGCCGTGCGCGCTCGACGCGACCGAGGCCGTCGGCGCCGGATCGCCCCCTTCCGCCTCCTCGCCGCCGGCCCGGTCCAGGAAGAAGTCGGCCGTCTTGGCGGAATCGAACGGCGCGATCTCGCCCCGGCTCCCGGCGCCCGGCGCCCCGAAGTTGTCGCTGCGATCCATGTCGGACTCGACCCCGGCGCCGGCCACGAGGTCGGCGCCTTCGAGAATCGCCAACGAGGCGAGTACGCGGGTCGCCTCCTCGACGAGTGCGCCCAAATCGAGAGCCTCCGGCTCCGCCGCGCCGTCCCCGGCGGAGGCGTTCGGCGGCGCGCCGTCGCTCGCCACCGGCCGGGACGATTTTTCCGGCTGCGGCGCGTCCGGCGGACGCTCCTCGGCCTCGGGCTCCTGCTCGGCCGGTTCCTTGTCCTCGCTCTGGTCCTCGTCGGGCTTCGGCGCCCGCATTCGAAGGTTCATGAGGTCGGCCAGACTCAACGCCGTGAGGTCGGCCGGCAGGTCGTCCGCGCGGCCCGGCTCGCCCGGCTGCGCCTCCGCGCGCGGCACGGCGGCCCGCTGTGCGCGGGCTTGATCGGGATCGCTGCTCGAGCCCCCGCCGACGGGCAGCTCCATGAGCTGCTCAAGGCTAAGCCCCGTCAGGTCGAGCGGCCCCGGCTCCCCCCCTCGCGGGGTCTGCCCCGACGTTCCGGCCTTCGCGGCCGGCGGCAGGTTCGAATACGCTGCCACGCTCCTCACCTCGGATCACGCACAATGTCGCTAAGAATAATCAAAGCCGGTAAATAATACGTTTACTGCTTAAGTTGTGTCTGTAGCATAGATGTGATAATATTTTAATCGGCAAAGCATTTTCAGGAATTAATGGTTAATATGGGGTTCTTTTATTTGCGTCTAAAATTTTTCGAAAATAATTTATTTTGCGCAATTGCAGCCGTCTCCGCCTCCGGCGACCGCCGACCGTCAAGACGACCGGTTCTGCGATGGTGCGTGGCGTCACCGGCAGGGACGGTGCGCGGGCGCCGAAAAGCGAAACGGCGGCCCCGCGCGGCCGCCGTCGTTCTCGCATGATCGTCTGGAGCGGGCGATGGGATTCGAACCCACGACCCCAACCTTGGCAAGGTTGTGCTCTACCCCTGAGCTACACCCGCAAGAGAGCCTCCTCAATACGCCGGCAGATAATACGTCCGCGCAGCCTTTGCAAGCAACTCTCTCGGCCCCGCAGGGCCTGGGGGCCGCGTCCGGCCGGCAGGGCGGGGCGCGTCGGGCTTGCCTTGGGACCCTGCCGACGGTTATGAGCGCGGGCGAGGAGGACGACCATGCCCGAGGACACGCCCGCCGCGCCGCCGACCGGCCCCGAGGATCTGTTGCGCCGGCTCGACGCGCTCGGCATCCGGACCCGGACGGTGCGCCACCCGCCGGTCTTCACCGTGGAGGAGGCCAAGGCCCTGCGCGGCGAGTTGCCCGGGGCGCACATCAAGAACCTGTTCCTGCGCAACAAGAAGGGCGCCATGTGGCTGGTCGTCTGCCTGGAGGACCGCACCGTCGGGCTCAAGGCGCTCGCCGCCGCGCTCCGGGCCGGCCGCTTCTCCTTCGGCAGCGCGGAGCGTCTGATGACCTATCTCGGCGTCCTGCCGGGCGCGGTAACGCCGTTCGCCGTCATCAACGACACGGGCCGCCAGGTGCGGGTCGTGCTGGACAAGGCCCTGCTCGCGCACGACCCGATCAACTGCCACCCGCTGGTCAACGACATGACCACGGCCATCGCGCCGGACGACCTGATCCGCTTCCTCGAGGCCGAGGGGCACCCGCCGCTCGTGCTCGACATGGACGGGCTCGCCGAGGGATAGGGCCGGGGCCGGCGCGCCGTCGGGGCGCCGCGGTGAGGGTTGCACCCGGTGCGCAAAAGAGCCATTTTTAGCCAAGACCCATGGGATCGGGGCGGTCCCGAAACGTACATCGCGAAGCGGCGGAACCCTGTCATGGACACCATCGTTGGCTCGGGCGGAGCGACCGACGCGAAGGCGCCGGCAGACATCATCAAGGACAGCGACACCGCGCGCTTCGGCCGCGACGTGATCGAGGCGTCCATGGCCGCGCCCGTGATCGTCGATTTCTGGGCCCCCTGGTGCGGCCCGTGCAAGCAGCTAGGCCCCCTCCTGGAAAAAGCGGTCCAGGGCGCGCGCGGCGCGCTGCGCCTGGTCAAGATCAACGTCGATCAGAACCAGGCGCTGGCCGGGCAATTGCGCATCCAGTCGATTCCCGCGGTCTACGCCTTCTATCAGGGCCAGCCGGTCGACGGCTTCGTCGGCGCGCAGGGCGAGAGCCAGATCAAGAGCTTCGTCGAGCGCCTGGTGCGCCAAGCCGGCGGCGCGCCCGGCCCCTCGCCGGTCGAGCAGGCCCTGGAGCAGGCCAAAGCCGCCCTCGAGGCGAAGCAGTTCGGCGCCGCCTCCGCCCTGTTCGGGCAGGTTCTCCAGCACGAGCCGGAGAACGAGGACGCGCTGGCCGGCATGATCCGCTGTCATCTGGACTCCGGGGATGCGGCCGGGGCGCGGACCATGTTCGATTCCCTGTCGGCGGAGCTGAAGGGCAAGCCGGCGCTGGAGTCGGTGGCGGCGGCGATCGAGCTGGCCGAGGCGGGCGCGCAGGCCGGGCCGATCCCCGAGCTGCGGGAACGCCTGGCGGCGAGCCCGGGCGACCACCAGATCCGTTTCGACCTGGCCATGGCGCTGCACGCCGCCGGCGAGCGCGAATCCGCGGCCGACGAACTTCTGGAGATCGTTCGGCGCAACCGGACCTGGAACGAGGAGGCCGCGCGCAAGCAGCTCGTCAAGTTGTTCGAGGCCTGGGGCCCGGCCGACCCGCTGACCCTGGAGGCGCGCCGGCGCCTCTCCTCGCTCCTGTTCGCATGAGCCGCCCCGTCTTCGAACCCGACTTCGCGGATCTGCCTCGGATCCTGCCGATCTTCCCGCTGCCGGGCGTGCTGCTCCTGCCCGGCGGGCGGATGCCGCTCAACATCTTCGAGCCGCGCTACGTCGCCATGGTGCGCGATGCGATCGCCGGCGCGCGCCTGATCGGCATGATCCAGCCGCGCGAGCAGGCGACCGACGTCGGCGCCGCCAAGGTCTACGGCACCGGCTGCGCCGGGCGCATCACCGCCTTCAACGAGACCGAAGACGGCCGCTACCTGATCACGCTGACCGGCCTCATCCGTTTCGACGTCGAGCGGGAATTGCCGCCGCTCAGCGGTTATCGCCGCGTCGTCGCCGATTACACACGCTTCCGGCGCGACCTGGAGACGGATTCGAGCCGGATCGACCGAATGCGCCTGCTCGAGGCGCTCGGCACGTACCTCGACTCCGCCGGCATCGAAGGGGACTGGAAGGCGATCGAGGAGACCGCCGACGAGCCGCTGGTCACCTCGCTCGCCATGATCTGCCCGTTCGGCGCGCCCGAGAAGCAGGCGCTGCTCGAGGCCATGACCCTGCCCGAACGGGTGGCGACCATGACCGCCATCATGGAAATGGCGGTCCACGAGCCCGAGGGCCACAGCCCGCGGCACTAGGGCCGCGCCGGACCGCCCACCCCGGAGAACCCGCCATGACGCAGAGCAAACCCACCGTCGATCCGAAGCTGCTCGAGATCCTGGTCTGCCCGCTCACCAAGGATCCGCTCGAGTACGACCCCGAGGCGCAGGAGCTGATCAGCCGCAAGGCCGGCCTGGCCTATCCGATCCGCGACGGCATCCCGATCATGCTGCCCGACGAGGCGCGCCGGCTCGAGGGGTAGGACTCGCCATCCCTCGGTGACGGCAGGTACCGGTTATGCCCGAGCCCCTCGAGACCGAGCACTGGCCGCAGGAGATCCGCTACCTCTCCGAGGACAAGCGACTCGAGATCGACTTCGACAACGGGGTGACGTTCTCCTACCCCGCCGAGCTGCTGCGCGTGGAAAGCCCCTCGGCGGAGGTCAAGGGCCACGGGCCGGGACAGAAGCAGGTCGTGGCCGGGCGCCGGCACGTCGGCATCCTGGCCATCGAGCCGGTCGGCAACTACGCGATCCGCATCAGGTTCGACGACCTCCACGACACCGGCATCTTCTCCTGGAACTATCTCTACAAGCTGGGCCGCGACCGGGAGGAGATCTGGCGGGCCTACCTGGCCGAGCTCGAGGCGCGCGGCCTCTCGCGCGACCCGCCGGGAAGGGGATAGCCGGAAACTTCCGGTTCCTCGCCCGCCTGGTTCGCGCCGGCGCGCCGGCAATCCTAGCCCGGGCTGTCCCCGGCCGCCGCGCCGGGCGCGCGCCGACCCTCCAGATAG
>JBHHZJ010000043.1:0-28603 GCA_046758005.1 Kiloniellaceae bacterium | reverse complement strand
CGGCCGCCACGTTGTCCTGGTTGATGAGCTTTTCCATGACAGCCGTGCCACGCTCGGGCAGGCCCTCGGTGTCGACCACCACGAGCTCGACGTCGCAGCCAAGCAGGCCGCCATTGGCGTTGATTTCCTCGGCGGCGATCTTCATCGCGTCGCGCATGGCCTCCCCGCCGGTCACGGCACCGGGAGCCGAAAGCGGCGCCATGCCACCGATCTTGATGGGGCACTCGGCGGCCAAGGCCTCGCCGGCCGCCACGGCGAGCGCCGCTGCGGTCAGCACGCCGGCGAAGCGGCAAACCTTTTGATCGAACATGCTTGTCCTCCCAGATTTCTTATATTTTGGTGTCGAGAGTGTCGTGCAATCCCTTCACCGCCCGTGCCCGCGCGGGGAAGGCGAGCTTCGAGGATGCGCGGGCTACGGCATGGAATTCCGAGCGTATAGAAGGCAAAACGTCCTTTCAACACGTGACGGAAGAGGCAGATCCGGGGAGGCGGCCCGATGCCGCGCATTCGAGAGCTTGGCATTTACCGCGGTGACTTGCCGACCGGCGGCCACAACGCCATTACGGATGTCGAGGGTGTCGCGGTGGGACACTGCACGGTCGTCGAAGGCGAGGGCGCGTGGACCGGACAGGGCCCGTTCCGCACCGGCGTCACGATCATACTGCCGCACCGGGGCAACCTGTACGAAGACAAGGTCTCGGCCGCGGTCCACCGCATCAACGGGTTCGGCAAGTACGCCGGATTCGAGCAGATCCGCGAGACCGGCAGCATCGAAACGCCGATCGCGCTCACCAGCACCCTCAATATGGCCCGCGTCGCCGACGCGTTGATCACGCTGGCCCTCGAAGCGAGCCCATACATCGGCGTGGGCTTCGAGGCCTCGGGACGGCAAGGCTACGCCAGCGTCAACCCCGTGGTCGGCGAGTGCACCGACGGCTTCCTGAGCGACGTGCACGCGCGGCGCATCGGCGAGGCGGACGTCCGCCGGGCCGTGGCCGACGCCGATACGGGGCCGGTCGCCGAGGGCAGCCTCGGCGGCGGCACGGGCATGAGCTGTTTCGAGTGGAAGGGCGGCATCGGCACGGCCAGCCGGGTCGTTCCCCGGGACAAGGGCGGCTTCACCGTCGGTGTGCTGGTGCAGTCCAACTTCGGCCGCGCGCCCGAGCTCGTCATCTCCGGCGTGCCCGTGGGCAAACACATTCTGCCGCCCAACCATCGGGATCAGAGCGACTACGGCTCGATCATGATCGTGATCGCGACCGACGCGCCGCTCGAGGCCCGGCAGCTGGAACGGCTGTGCAAGCGTGCGTCCTTCGGGCTCGCCCGCACCGGCAGCACCTGTCACACCGGCAGCGGCGACGTGGCGCTCGCCTTCAGCACCGGCTACCGCATCCCCGAGCGGCCGCGATCGCTCCTCATCGCGCGCGAGACGCTCGCCAACGAGCACTGGGTTCTGAGCGCGATGGGGCAGGCGGTGATCGAGGCGGTCGAGGAGGCCGTCTACAACAGCATGTTCATGTCCGAGACGATGGTCGGGCGCGACGGCAACACCCGCTACGGCCTGCCCGTGGATGACGTGGTCGAGCTGATACGCCGATACCGCCCCCGAGGCGCAGAAGCCGGTTCGGCACCGTCGTAACCGCGCCCGGGCGCGAACCCTGCCTCGGCGGATGCGCGAAAATTGGACCCGGTTGGCGCAACCGGACAACGCCATCGTCCGCCCTTGCCTTGACGGGCGCTTGTTCTAACCTGTTCGCCAGAGACGAGGGAGGGTCGGTATGAAGACGTGGCTGCGCGCCGCGATCGTCGTCATCGGCGCCTGTGCGATCGGCCCGGTCGCGGGCGTCGGCCATGACGGGGCGGCCTCCGAAATCCGACCGCTGAACGTCTGCCCACCCGGCGCGCCCGCGCCGGACTGCGATTTCTCGAGCCTCGCCGCGGCCGTGGCCGCGGCGCCGCCCGGCGCGACCATCGTGCTCCGCCCCGGAATTTACCGGGAGGCGGCGATCCTGCGCGCCGACGGCGTGACCCTTCGGGCCCAGCCCGGCGCTCACGTCACGGGCGCCGCCGCCGATGACAAGGCCGCGCTGGTCGTCAAGGGCGACGATACGGTGATCGAAGGCCTGGAGTGCTCCCGGATCTGGGTTCGGGACGGCAACGGGGCCTGCGTCCGCGCCGAGGGGGTCAATCTGACCCTGCGCCGGGTCTATTTCCACGACGGCCAGTCGGGTATCCTCGGCGGGCGGGGGCGGATCCTCATCGAGGACAGCACCTTCGAGAGACTGGGCGGGGACGAGAAGATCGCCCTCGGTCGAGCGCACGCGATCTACATCGGCAGGAAAGCCGACGAGCTGATCCTACGGCGAAGCCGGATCGTGTCCTCCAAGGAGGAGGGACACGGGGTGAAGAGCCGGGCCAGGCGAACCGTGATCGAGAACAACGTGATCGCCTCGCTCGAGGGCAGAGACAGCCGGCTGATCGACGTGCCGAACGGGGGCGACGTCGTCATTCGCGGCAACCTCCTCGAAAAAGGGCCGAACAGCAGCAATCCCGACTTCGTCGGCGTGGGACTGGAGCGCGGCCGGGACCCGGCGATGGACCCGGTCGTCAACTCGACCGTGATCGAGGGCAACACGTTCATCGTCGACGGCTTCGAGGGCGCCCGGATGTTCCGCGTCCGCAACGTGCCGCGGCCCAGCGTCTCGAACAACACCTTCGTCGGGGGAACGCCCTATCGCAGGGGAGGCAACCGATGGTTCAGGGACCGCACCGCCGCGGATTTGCCGCCCTACCCCGCGCTGCCGCGGTGGCCCGGCCGGTGACGGGCAAGGGGCCTCGGTTCCCCGGCGCCGCTCAACCGTCGAGCCACATTCGCATCAGGTTGCCGTAGGATTTGACCAGAAGCTGGATCGCCTCGTCGTCCGCACCGGTGCGGCGCAGCTTCTCCCGCGCCCGGTTCATGTCGTAAAGGATCTGGCGCCGGGCGGGGTCGCGCACGTAGCTCTGCACCCAGCCGATCACCGCCAGGCGCACCCCGCGCGTCACGCGCGCGACCTCGTGCGGGACGACGGTGGCGTAGAACACGGCGTCGCCCGCGAACAGCTTGGCCTGCTCCACGCCGAACGGCGTGTCCAGGCGCAGTTCGCCCCCGTCGTAGCTTTCCGGGTCGCTGAGGAACGCGGTCACCGAGATGTCCGAGCGCAGCGTGTGCGTGTCGCCTATGAGCGGGTTGTCCAGGTGCCTGCCGTACTCCATCCCCACTTCGTAGCGGTTGATCCGGAACGCGGCGTGGTGGCGCGGCAGCGCGAAGTCGTGAAACTCGACGCAGCGATTCAGGGCCCCGAGCATGGTCCGGTCGAGCAGCGCGGCCTGCTGCTCGGACGGGTCGATCTGCAGGTTTTTCTTGGCGCCCGCGAGGTAGCTGCCCGAGGAGGCGCGCCCGTCGACGAAGCGCGCCTGCTCGGCGAGGCCGAGCAGCGTGCGAACCTCCTCGGCGTTGAGCAGTTGAGGGACGACGAGCAGCATGGGGCCCAGTTATCGGGTTTTGCCGCGGAGGGCTCAAGCGCAAATGAGGGACCCCGCCGGACCTGCGGGCGAGGCCGGTTGCACCGGCGCCGGGTACGCCGGTTTGACCGGAACCGGCGCGAAATAATGGTAAATAAAAAAATTTAATAAAATGTATCAAGAATTATAGAAAAATTGCTCTTATTAGTATGTGGTAAAAAAATCACTAAATCTTCTTGCGTTTTTCAGGAAATCTGTCAATATTCTCTCAACCACATCACGGGAGGTCGATCATGTGGTCCAAGTTGAAGGCCTTTCTATCGGACGAATCGGGCACGACGGCCGTCGAATACGGCCTGATCGCGGCAATCGTCTCGATGGCCGGGTTCGGCGCCATCGTGCAGATGGGCGGCTCGCTGCTGGCTTTGTTCGGCAAGGTATCCAGTTCGATGGGCGTCGCGGCCAATCTGTGACCCGGCGAGCGGGCGCCCCCCGGCGCATAACCGGCCGCTCGCCCCCTTGACCCGGCGTCAAGACCGGCCCGGGCGGATCCGATGCCGCCCGGTCCGGGCCAAAACGCGCGCGCGAGCTGGGGCTCTTCCGTATCCGACCGGCGGCGCCGCGCCGGCCCCGTAGGCGGCCGGGACTTCACCCTTCGGTCCAAGGCCGATCTTCTTCTCCAAGCTTGGTGGTGGCCCCTGGTCACGGCGGCGGCGAGCGGCTAGGCTCGATCGCCGAAGCCGCGCCGAAACAGGCCCGCGCGCGGGCCGTTGTTGACGAGTTCTTTACCAGCGTGGCGGACAAGGGGAGGCAGGCGCGCCGAGGCGCGCCTCGCGGGCGCGCGGGAGCCGGCGGGGACCGGTGCCGCGCCCACCTTCCGAGGAGGTCGAAGGATGTGGACGAAGGGGATCGCCCTGGCCGGCGCATTCGTTCTGCTCACGGCATGCACGACGCCGCTCTTCACCATGCCGCCGGGGCCGAAGGATTACCGTGTGGGGTATCAAGAGGGCTGCGACGCCGGCTACGCCTACGCCGGCAGCCCGCTTTACAGCTCCATCGACAAGGCCGAGCCGCCGCGCACGGACCAGCCGTATCTCACCGGCTGGCAATCGGGCTTCGAGCGCTGCAAGCGCAACTATCAACGCATTCAGGCGACCGTGAGCTCGATCCTCGGGCCGCCCTGAGCCGACCCGCAAGCCCCGGAAGGCAGGGCCGGAGGCACGCGCCGCCCGGCGCCGGCGCCCGAGCGCGCGCACCGTTCACGCAATTGTCACCGAACCTCACCGTATTGTCACCGCGCGCCGGTCCGAATGCTAATACGATCCGGCTCCGTCAAGAAACCGAGGCCGGAGAACATGCGATGACGGGAGCAATGGACAGGGCGGTGGTCGATATGGCGGCGAAGATCGTCGTCTCATATGTCGAGTGCAATCGGGTACCGGGCCGCAAGTTGCCGGCGCTGATCCGGGAGGTGGCGTGCGCCCTCCAAACGACGGCGGAGTCGACGGAGGGGACCGGACACCGCGCGCGGCGGCCGGCCGTTCCCATCAGCGAGTCGGTGACCCCCGACTACATCGTGTGCCTCGAGGACGGGAAGCGATTCAGGACGTTGAAGCGCCATCTGCGGTCGGCGTTCAAGCTGAGCCCGGAGGAATACCGGCGCAAGTGGGGGCTGCCGCACGACTACCCGATGGTTGCGCCCAACTACGCGCGGATGCGCTCGTCGCTCGCGCATCGGATCGGGCTCGGGCGTCCGGGCATGGCGCGCCGCAAACACGGGGCCATCGGGGGCAAGAAGGCCGCCTGAGGCCGCTCGATCCGGGGGCCCCGCAGCCTCACGACCGAGGCTCCGATCCGGGCCGACTCTGCCGAATCTGGGATCTGGGACCGCCGGCGCCGGCAAGGCGCCGCTATCGCTGCGCCAAGCGCTCGAGCGACAGCGCCACGAGGAACACCAGACTCGGCGCTAGGTTTGTGACCAAAACGTCCCTAGAATGGCGGACCAAAATGGCCACGAGGCCCCGCGCCTCGAGTTTGAGCAGACCCTGCATGCCGTAATGGTCCCAAATCTCCCAACCTTCCAGGATCACGGAGACGCAGAAACCGGGGAGCAGGGCCCAGGCCCAAGTCAGCGGACGGCGCGTGACCAGGCAGACGGCCAGGTAGAATCCCAAGCCCAGAAAGACCAAGATCGCGTCGCTCGAAACGGGGAGCACCGAATGGAGCAGAACCTTCAGGCGTTGGAGAAACGATCCGTCCATCGGGAGGGACGCCGGCGCTTGCGGTTGCTGCTTTGCAGCCTGGGCGGCGCGTCGTGCGCCGCGGCGATGGCGACCGTTCTAGTGTTTTACGGGACGCCCTACAACCCGATGTGGTGGTGGGTCATGGGCGCGATCCTGGTCGCGGCGTTCGTGCTCCCGGCGGCGCTGGTGCCCTGGATCGACTGGGTGATGGCGGGCTACAGGGGCGGCCCGGACGAGCCTTGAGGCCCTGCGCCCCGCGGGCGGCCCGCGCGCCCATCAGCCGCTCCACCAGATTTCCGTGGCCTTGAAGGACTTGGCCGCCTCGCGCGCTTCGGGGCTGGATTCGGCGTGGGGCCGGTAGGCCTGGTCCTCGATCAGGATGTGATGCTTGAGCCAATCCTGGAGGAAGGTCAGCAGGGCCTCGTTGACGACCTCGGCCGACCTCGCCGGGTCCGCGTCGAAGCGGCGGTTCAGGTCGCGGATTCTCTGGATGAAGTCGCCGTGCTCCTTCTTGTGCGCCTGGAGGGCCGGATAGCCGCAGACCGCCATGACCTTCTCCTCCCGGGCGAAGTGGAACTCGGCGTAGCGCTGCAGCGCGACGAGCGATTGACGCACCGCGTTGCGCCGGGCCGCGTCGTCGTAATCGGCGCCGAGCTGGTTGATGACCCGGATCAACTGCTTGTGGTCGTCGTCCAGCTCTGCGACCCCGACGCTCATCTCGTCGTTCCACTCCATGACGACCATGGCGGCTCGTGGCTCCTCTTGCCCGTTGGCGATGGCGGCCGTGCCCGCGATCATTGATATTTATTTTAGGGTCTCGGCGCACGCGGCGCCTTGATGCATCTCAATCGCGCCCCGCGCCGCGCCGCTCGATCCCGGAGGATCGGACGACAAAGCATCCGTGCGGCGGTCACTCGAACCGCGGGTCCCACTCCCCGCACCAGTCGTCCGAGACGACCCGCGGCCACCGGATTTCGGCCCCGTCGGCCCGCGCGGCTACCGGGCGCGGCGCGTAGCGCCGGCACAGGCCGAGTTGCGCCTTGTGGCCGGCGGTCGCCGGGTCCACACGGTCCAGATATTCGCCGAGCGGCTGCCAGTGCGTGCAATTGCGGCACCCTTTCACGGCCTGGTCCCCCGCCCGTCGATCCACGTCATCGGTCAGAACCGCGCGCCGACGGCGCCGCGCATGTCGGCCTTTTCCATGGCCGTGCCCCTCAGGTCCGCGCCCGTCAGATCCGCGTCGAGGAAGCGGGCGTTGTGAACACGCGCGTCCTTCAGGTTCGCGTTGCATAGGCTGGCGCGCGTGAAGTCGACCGCTTCGAGGTCGGCGTTGGAGAGATCGGCGCGGTTGAGCTTCGTGTCCTTCAGGCTCGCGTTCACCGTATGGTCGACGACACCGATCAGGGTCATCGGTCCCAGCCTGGCGCAGCGCAAGGACGCGCCGGTCAGGTTGGCGCCGTCCAGGCGCGCGCCGCGCAGGTCGGCGTCGCTTAAATCGGCCTCCAGGCCGAGCACGCCGGCCAGGTTGGCCATGATCAGGCGCGCCGCGCGCAGTTGGCCGTACGAGACGTTGGCAAGCGACAGCACCGCGGCCTGCAGATCGACACCGGAAAAGTCGAGGTTTTGGAGGTCGACGCGCGAGAGGTCCGCCTGATTGCCTTCCCGGCCGAGCGAACCGATCCAGCGCGCGTGGTCGGCGATGATCTCCACGATCGTCTTGTCCAGGCGCTCGACATCCTTGGGCAAGCGAAGGTTGTGGGTATGCGCGTAGCGCAGGTCGGCCGGCAGGAAATGCGCGGCGGTCAGGTCCGCCCCATCCAGGTTGGTGTTGTTGAGGATCGCGCCGCTGAGCATCGCGCCTTGAAAGACGCATCCGCTCAGGTTGGCGTCGGTCAGGTCGGCGCCGGTGAAGATGGCGCCGCGCACATCGGAATCCGACAGGTTGGCGGCGACCAGCCGTGCGTTCCTGAAGTTCGCGTTGGTCAGGTTGGTGCGCGGTCCGACGATCCGGCCCATCAGTGCGCTGCTCAGGTTGGCGCCAGACAGGTTGACGTCCCGGATTTGCGCCACGCCGTCCTTGATCGGAACGAGGTTGCCGTCCTTGTCCTGGACCAGGATGAAGCCGTTGCGGATGTCGGCTTCGTGGAGGTCGGCCTTCTCGAGGTCGGCGCCCGACAGGTTCGCGCCGCGCAGGTCGGCCCGGGACAGGTCGCACGCGGGCATGTCCGCGTGCTCCAAATTGGCCCCGAAGAGGTTGCCGCGCGCGAGGCACGCGGCCGCGAACTTGGCGTGGCCCAGTTCCGCGGCCACCATCTCGACGGTGGCGAGGTTGCGGCCGCTGAAGTCCAGGTGCCGTGCGTCCTTGAAGCTGAGGAACAGCCGCTGGCCGCCGGGCCTGCCCTGGAGGTACGCCTCGTGCGCGGCCGAGGCGTCGTCGAGCCAAACCTGATTGACGCGTTCGGGCTTCGGTAAAGCACCGGCTTTCATGCCACCCTCGGAGGTTCGGGCGCGCCGGCCCGGGGCCCGGCGCTCAGGCCGCCAGCGCCTCCGCGGGCAGTAGGCCGGCCAGTGTGCTTGCGATGTGCGCGTGCCCTTCGCGGAACCTGAGACCGAGCAGATTTCCCTTCCGCCACGCGATCTTGACGTGAAAATCGACCGAGCGGGCCATCCTCAGGGTCACGGCCGAGAAGGGATCGAACCCTTCGGTGAGCTGCAGCTTCGCGCCCCCGGCCGAGACATCGCGGACCAGCGCGCCCGCCAGCCGGTCCCCCGACAACAGGCACGCGGCGAACAGGACGTGGGCGCGCTTGTGGCGGCGCCGTTCGCGACGATCCGGTGCTTTCCTGGCGCTGTCTGGCACGGCGAAGCCCTCTCGCATATTGCACGCATGGCGCGGACAGTATGGCGCGGAGCGTTTGCCGTTCCGTTAATTCGGCGAGCAATCGCTTTATTCTTTCCAAATCGTCGCCGAATTTAAGAAATTAATAAGAGACGTTTTGTCGTAATTATTAATTAACCAATGTAAATACAGTCATATTGAATTTCATGTCTATTAACAAACGTTCAATCATTTCGATAGCCGTTCGTTTATGTGATTTTTACACGTGCCTGGTTTCATGCATGTCGCATCGCCCGGTTCGGATTTTGGGCAAGTCATCGGAGGTTGGGATGTTCCGCTCGGGCTGCGCCGCTGTCGCGCTCGCGCTCGTGCTGTCCGCCTGCGGCAGCACGACCGAGGAGCGCGGCCTGAGCGGCGCCGGCCTGGGCGCGGCCGCCGGGGCGGTGCTCGGGGCGGTGACCGGACTGGGCATCGTGGAGGGCGTCGTGATCGGCGCGGCGGCCGGTGGCCTGACCGGCGCGCTCACGGATGAGGACACGATCGATCTCGGCGACCCGTTCTGGAAGAAGGACGGTGCGGGTTCGCGCGCCGCGTCGGGCGGATCGGCCGGTGAGTCCGAGGCCGACATGGTTAAGAGCATTCAACGCGGACTGGCCGAACTGGGTTACCAGCCCGGGCCGGCCGACGGCATCCCGGGTCCGAAGACCGCGGCCGCCATTCGCCGGTACCAGAAGGACCACGGCCTGCCCACCGACGGCCGGACAAGCGCCGAGCTGGCGCAACACATCCAGGGGCAGACCCAGAATCCGGGCCCCCGGGCCGCGATCATCGAGCCTCACGCCAATTAATACCAACCGCTGAAGGGTCCCCGGCTCGGCGCCTGCCTGCGAGGGCCGGCCAGCGCCGGGCAGGGCGTGTGGCGCGCCCGGCGCCCGATCGCCGGAGCCGCCGCGATAAACGTTTTTCAACCAATTTGCCCCAAAATTGTCGCAACACCGGTTGATGTCGCGGCGTCTCGTGAGACGGCGTGGGACGCCCTCCAGGATGGCGGGCGAGGGGCGGAAGGCCGGGCCTGAAACACGGGGCCCGCCGCGCCCATCGCGCAGCGAAAGGAATGACCAGTGGCAACCGAACTAGCTCATGATTTGAGCCCGCCCGCGGCGTTCGAGCGAACGGGCTGCGACGGCACCGAAGGCGCAATCCCGGCGCATGGCCCCGGCGCGTCCGGTCAGCCGGACGAACAGGCTTTCGCCGTCCTGGAACCCCAGATCAAGGTGTTGGCCAACGGCTCTGCCGCGGTCGACGACGGCCTGGATGGCCCGGCCGTCCGCCTGGTCCCGACCGAGCACCTCCATTCCAATCGCCTGCAGCCGCGCTCCGACTTTGACGAGGCGGCGCTGCAGGCCCTGGCCGACTCGATCGAGGTCAACGGGATGCTCCAGCCGATCATCGTCCGGCCCCATCCCAATCGCCAGGACCGATACGAGGTCGTCGCCGGCGAGCGCCGGTGGCGCGCCGCGCGAGTGGCGCGCATTCCGCGGGTGCCGGTCGTCGTCCGCGAGGTCTCGGACCGCGAGGCGCTGGCGCTGGCCCTGATCGAAAACGTGCATCGCCAGGACCTGACGCCGCTTGAAACCGCCGAGGGCTACCGGCGCCTCATGGAGGAGTTCGGCCACTCGCAGGACGACCTGGCGCGGGTCGTGGGCAAGAGCCGGAGCCAGGTGTCCAATACGCTGCGCCTGCTCGGGCTGCCGGCCGCCGTCAAGCAGATGTTGCGCGACGGGCATCTGAGCGCCGGCCACGCGCGCGCCCTCGCTGGCGCCGAGCGGCCCGAGGAGCTGGCCCGCAGGATCGTGGCCAAGGGCCTGTCCGTGCGCCAGGCCGAGCGGCTCGCACGAAGGCGCGCCTCGGCGCGCGCCGGCGGGCGATCCGCGACGGCGGCCGGCGGGTCCCTGACCGCCGAACTGGAACGGGAGCTTTCCGCGGTCCTGGGACTGCGCGTGAACGTTTCGGCCGGGCCCCGGGGTGGAACCTTCACGATCCACTTCACGAGCCTGGGCCAGGTCGAGGACCTGGTGCGGCGGCTGAAGGGTGCCGGCGCCGAGACCCGGCCCAACGGCGCCGAGCCGAAGAGCGCGCCGGCACGGCCCTGGCCGCCCGCGGGCGCCGCGCGCAACGAGGTGGCCTACGGCCCGGCGCCGGTGCCCGTGTCGCAGGAGGAACTGGCGGCCAAGTTCGGCATCGCGGTGCCATAATCCGCGTTCCGCGGGCATGGGGTTTAGGCCTTGCGCACGCGCACACAAGCGGCCGGGTGCGTCCGAAAAGTGCCGCAAACATCCGAAATCCTGCCAATGATGTTGACAGTGCCGGCGAGCGGCTTCTAATGTTGAACAATACTCACAAACCGAAAAACAATCGGCATCCATCCCGCACAGCCCGCAAGGAGGATGCGCAAGGTTGCCGTACTTGGCAGGGGGGACCATGGCAAACCAGGGTTCAGTGGTAAATTTGCTCGAGGTGACATCGAGGATCGTCGCGGCGCACGTCTCCAACAATCCCGTACATCCAACCGAATTGCCGCAACTGATCAACGGCGTGCACGAGGCGTTGTCCCGCCTTGGCCGCGAACCGACCGCAGAGCCCGCGCCCGCCGTGCCGGTCGAGGACTCGGTCAAGGGCGACTACATCGTTTGCCTCGAGGACGGCAAGCGGCTGAAGACGCTGAAGCGCCATCTGAGGGCGGCCTACGGCATGTCTCCGGAGGAATACCGGGCCAAATGGAAGCTGCCGCCGAACTATCCAATGGTGGCCGCCAGTTATTCCGAACAGCGCCGAAAACTTGCCAAGAGGATCGGGCTTGGCCGCAAGCCCGGCGCCGGAACCGACGGCGGCCGCAGATCGGCGCCCTAGTCGACGCCCTAGCCGGTTCGCGGCCGTAATATCGACGGTGGCCGGTATAACCAAACCATCGGCGCGGGGCCGTCGTTCGGTGCCGGCCTCGCCGCCGGAGGCGCCGTGGCCGGGCGCGGCCTTCTGTGGCCCGGCAGGGCGACCGGGCGCGCGTCCTCAGCGCTTGTAATAGGAACCAAACTGGGCGTGGCCGAGCTGGGGCTGGCACCGGTTCAGAACCAAACCGATGCGCGGGCCCGGGCCGATCAGGTCGAGCGCCTCCTGCACCGCCGACCTGGGGGTTTTTTCCGCCTCCACGACGAATACGATCTGTCCAACGTGCATGGCCAGAGCGCAGGGCTCGCTGGTCGAGAGGATGGGCGGGGAGTCGAAGATGACGAGGCGGTCGCGGTAGCGCCGGGCGATTTCGTGGACTATGTCCTTCATCCGCTGGCTGGCCAGCAGTTCCGTGCCCAGGCTGTGCGAGTGCCCGGCGGGAAGCACCGTTAACTTGTCGATGCTCGTGCGGATCAGGACGTCGGCGAGATCGATGCCCGGATCCTCGAGGACGTCGACCAATCCCTTCGTGGCCTCGATCCCGAGTGTCTTCAGGATGGCCGGTTTGGTGAAATCGGCGTCGATCAACAGCACCGTGTAGTCGCGTTCCAGGGCGATGCTGATTGCGAGGTTGATGGCGGTGAAGGTCTTGCCTTCGCCGGGCTTGGCGCTCGAGACCATGACCAGATTGCTCGCCTTTGCGCCGTCCCCGTTCGGCTGGAACGCGTGCCGAAGGACCGAACGCTTGATAACCCGGAACTCTTCCTTGGTCCGGCTTCGCGCGGCACCTGGGGTCAAAAGACCAGCCTTTTTAAGTCGGGCGACATCGACCTCGGCGAGCCTGCTCGTTCGCCGGGTTGTTCGCAACCCCTGTGCAACCTGGTCCCGGTCGCGGACCCGGGCCGGCTCGGACATTTGGGGCGCCCGCGGCGCCTCGTCCTCCTCGCGGCGTTCCGACAGGGTGAGGACCTTGGCGGCTCTTTCGATCAGCGGCACGTGTTCGCGCCACTTGCCGCGACGCGTCGGTCGGCTCGGTCCGGGCGTGTCCGTGCTACTCATGCCGGTTCGTGGTCTCTCTTGTCTCTATCGTCAAAGTCGCTTTGTTTCCCTCGATGCCCAAATGTCGACGTGGCGTCAAAAGATCGGTAGCCGGCGAAGCCATCCGGCGGAGAACTTGGAAATTTCGTCGCCGGACATCACTTCGCTGAGCCCGATCCGCATTTCGACGAACACGAGCCCGGCAAACACCGCGAGCAGGGCGAACAGCACGGTCCAGAAGGTCGCCGAGCCGACCCGCGCCCACGTGCTGTACCGGGCGATGTCGGAGGTCGAAACTCCTCCAAGGGTCGGCAACGCAAAGGCCGCCTTGAGCTGCGTCGCGTTGGAGAACGTGTCGCTGGAATAGGCGAGCACGACGGTCAGGCCGATACCGGACCCGATCCCGGTGATGAGCACCATCGCGAGAAACAGCAGGCGCTCGGGGCCGCTGGGGATCGCGGGCACCGTGGGGGGCTCGAGGACCCGGAACTGAACGTCGTCCGCCTGCAGTTCCCTGGCCCGCGAGATCTTTTCGGTTTCGCGGCGGGCCAAGAGATCGTTGTATTTGGCCTTCAGCACGTCGTAGTCGCGATTCAGTTTCTTGAGCTCCGCCTCGACCTGCGGGACCTTCGTCGCCACGCTCTTGATTTTCTCGAGATTGGCGCGCGCCTCGGCCACCCGGTCGGTCAGGAACGCAATGTTTGCTTCCTCCTGCACGAGCTGAATCTTGATCTGCTCGTAAACCGGATTGGAGGCCCCGAATTCGGTCGACCCGTCCGACTCGTTCGCAAGGACGCTGGCTCGTTCCGCGGCCGCATCCAGTTCCTGTTGCTGCAATTCCAGCAGACCCTCGAGCTTGCGGCGGGTCACCACGACGTCCGGGTGCTTTTCGGTGTACCGCGAAAGCAGATCGTCGAGTGTCTTTTGCAACTCGAGAATCTGAATGTCCGTGTCCGATGGCGGCCCGCCGGCGAACTCGGACGCAGAGGGGAAGAACTGAGGGATCGCCTGCAGTTCGCGAAGCAAGGTCTGCCTGCGCAAGCGCGCGTCGCGCAGTGCCGACTCGGCCTGGGCGAGCCCGTTGAGCGCCGCGTCGTACTGCCGCTGGTAGCCGCCGCCTCCAGGAACCGACAGCAGGCCCAGGTTCGCCTGCTTGAACCGCGCCAGTCGCCGTTCCGCCTCCTCCAACTGCGTCTCGTAGATTTGGACCTGTTCCTCGATGAACCGGCGCGCCGTGTCCATGTCTTGACGGCTCTGGCCCAGGTTGTTCTCGACGAATATCGTCAGTACGGCCTGTACGACGTCTCTGGCCAGCCGCGGATCCTTGTCTTCGTAATTTATGGTGAACAGGTTCGGGCCCTGGCGGCGAACTTGCATAGTTCTGCTCAGATTCTCGATCATCCGCTGCAAGTCCGTCGGGGTCCTGGCCGCGAGATCCAGGTCGGTCACGCGCACGACCTTCTCCAGATTCGGCCGACTGACCAGGGTTCGCTGCATGAGTTCGACCTCGGCTTCGATGTTCTTCTCGACCGCCAGGCCCTTGAGAAGCGGCTGCAGGATATTGGCCGTGTCGACGTAGACGACGGCCGACGACCTGTAGATGTCGGGTAGCAGGGCGACGATGGCCCAGCCCGTCAGACACACGAGCCACGCAACGAGCAGCGCATACGCCCGCCGCCGCCAGGCCGAGCAGGCGATCGTCAAGATCTGTTCAATAAGGTCCGCCATCCAAGTCTACCTGACGATTATTGCCCGAAAAATAAAAGGGGGCCTACTGCGTCCCTGTCGGCTCTGTCTTCCTGTCCGGGACAACGGCACCGGCCCCATTCTCGGACCCGGTCGGCGCGCATCCCATACCCGTCATATCCGAATGTCCCGCCAAATAATCCGCTTCCCCGAACACGCCTTTCGATCGCCTTTCCCAGTCACCTCCGGGTCCCTGCCCAGCTAGAAGAAACTTTCCGGTATGATGATCACGTCGCCGGGCAATAAATCCGCGTTTGCCGTAATGTCGCCATCCTTGATCAGATCGCCCAGGCGCACGCGATACTGCTTTTGCTCCCCCGCCACGCTGCGCACCAGCGTCGCCCGGTTCCCGGCCGCAAATTCGGTCAAGCCGCCGACCTCGATCATCACGTCGAGCAAGGTCATGTTGGCCCGGTACGGTATCGCGCGCGGATTGGTCGCTTCGCCCACCACGCGCACCTGCTCTGTGTAATTCCCGATAAACCCGGTGACGATCACGGTCACCAGAGGATCCTGAATGAATTGCGCGAGATTTTCTTCGATCTCTCTCGACAGTTCGGTCGGCGTCTTGCCGGCGGCCATCATGTCCTCGATCAAGGGCATCGAAATCCGCCCATCGGGCCGGACCGGCACGGAGGTCGACAGATCCGGGTTCCGCCAGACGAAAACGTCCAGCGTGTCGTTGGGTCCGATCCGGTACAGGGGTTCGACCGCGTCCGGGCGTGCCGACGCCGTGGGCAAGTCTTCGACCCCGGCGCAAGCGCCGAGGGCCAAGATCGCGACCATCGCCGTCAAGCGTGCAACACTTGCAGGTGAAATCAGGCTGGGTGCCATTGCGTGGCCTCCGGAACGCGTGCGGCTGACATCGATACCGTCCCTTGTCGCCTTCGAGCAGGACAGGAATTGTCTGATTTCTGGGCCGAATCATGCACCCCAAGCGGCACCACTTGCAAGAGCATTCCCCCGACGGCTGCTTGCCCAATCTAGAGCCGCCGCCGCGAACCGAAAAGGTGTCCAAGGACATCGCTGGCGCAGCCCAAGTTCCACGCATGTATACACGGACTCCGAATTCTTGATCTGGTCCGGCGCCGCGTGCGATGCTTGTCCCGGACCCATGCAGGATCCAGCGGAAGGACGCCCTGCACGTACCCGTCCGGCCCGGTCCCGGCTAAATCGAAACTTTTCTATCATAAATCCGCGCAAATGTATATGAGAAATGGGCCTGCGACTATCATGTATTCTTGGCAAAACGTTATATAAATAGATAAATTTTTACTAAAATGTCGTGAGATCGGTTGGCAGGCCCGGACCCCGAACATTCGCTTCGCCACCCGGATATACGCCCGCGCGCGGGCGTCCTGTGCGATGGAAACGATATGGCGAGAATGGAAAGTGCGGCTTTCGGCAGGCTCGCCGTTTGCACGGCGGCGGCCATCCTGTGCGCGCTGAGCTACCTGACGCTCGTGCCCGGTTGGCGTTACGCCACTGTCGTGCCGGATCTGCTCGCGGGCCGCTCGCTGACCGGGCCGGAATGGAGCCGGACCGCCTTCGGCGTCGAATTCGCCACGGAAGACGGGTTCGCGGTCGTCCGGTTGGCGGCTGACCCGCGCGGCGTCCCGGCGCTGGCCCTGCGCCTGCCGGTTCCCGGCGACGTGGATGCCTTGCGGGCCGCGGTGCAGCTCAAGACGCAAGGCATGCGGCCGGGCCCGGAGGGCTGGCAGAAAGGCCGGGCCCAAGTGGCCAGTTACGACGTCGCAGGGCGGTACCTCTGGTACTGGCCCAACGACGTGGCGACGCTGTCGGGAAATTCGGACTGGCTGGGGTTCGATGCGGTCATTCCGACGAGCGCGGACCTCAAGGCGGTGTTTCTCGTGGTCTACAACGGTGCGCTCTCGGGCGTCATGTCGACCCGTGCCGTGCGCGTCTCCGGACTCAAGGAAAGGCCCGCCTTTACCGTGCTGCGGTATGCGCTCATCGCCGCGTGGATGCTGGCGGGACTCTGGCTCGGCCGGGCGTTCTTGCGCCGCGGCGGCATGACGGCAGCCAAGGCGCTGGTGCTGGGCTTGTCGTTCGTGGCGCTGGCCGGGACCTTGTTGCCCCAGCCGGCGTTCCAGCGCACCAGCGCGCCGGCCGAAGCGCTCCTACGCTCCTGGCTGTCCCCGGAGGGCGAAGGGACCAGGGTCGCGGATCGAGATCTCGCGGGTTCCGCGCGTGCCGCGCCCTCCGCGGCCGCGGCGTCGCCCGGCGCGCCGGCGCGCTCCACCCTTGTCGAGGCGGACTCGAGCCGGCTCGGTTTCAAGGAACTCGGCCACTTCGCCGTCTTCGCGTTGCTGAGCCTGGCGGCCTTCATGGCCTACCCAGCGGTTCCGGGTGGCGTCAGGTTGATGTACCTCGCGGTTTTTGCCCTGGCCACGGAGAGCCTGCAGCTGTTCGTGGTTACCCGAAGCGCACGGCTTTCCGATCTGGCGGTCGATTTGAGCGCCATCGTGCTGGTCGGCGGCGCGATCGCGCTGCTTCGCCGGATCAGGGCTGCAGCGCGGGCGCGCTCCGCCCGGGATGCGCCGCCCGGCGCACGGCCTTGACGACCAGGTGGCGGGCGAGCAGCCCCGGCGGCATGCGCAGCCAATGCGACCGCACGTACAGGAGCCAGCGCGCGAGCCCGGCGGCGCGCCCGCGCCGGTCCGGGGCTTCGGGCAGCATGGCGAGCGGCACGAGCCGATCCATCGCGGCGCGCACCAGCCGGTTGGGGGCGAAGGCTTCGGCCTCGGATTTGATCGGCGCCGGCACGCGCGTTCCGTAAAAGCGCTCGGTGTAACGCAGGCAGTAGTACAGCGGGCGCTCCAGGCCATGCCGCCGGGCACGGGCCAGCAGCTCCGGCCAAAAACCTTCGGCCTCGGCGAAGTGGCCGAGCAGGTCGTGCATGTCGAGCAGGTCGCGCAGGCCCACCGCCAAGTCCTCGTTGAACAGATGCACCGCGCTGTGCAGCACCATGTCCGCCGGCGCCAACACCATCACGCGGCCGTCCGCCAGCGGCCGGGCGTCGCCGAGCAGCAAACCGGCGTCCGGCGCGGCGCGGCTGGTCGGCGGCGCGATCGTGTGGTGGACGTCGAGCTCCGTTCCCCGGTCGCGGTGGCGCATGGGAGGGATCTGGTGGCTCCAGGCCCGGTAGTAGCGTGCGTCGTAGGGGTCGGTGATGGTGGACTCCCAGCCCTGCGCCTCGAGGGCCTGCTCCACGACGGCCAGGCGCTCGCGCGGGACCAGGATGTCCAGGTCCCCGCAGACGCGGCCCCGCGACGGCGGCAACGCCGCCATCAGGTAAGCGCCGCCCTTGAGCAGGATCACCGGCACGTCCGTGCCGTCGAACGCGCGCACGACCCGGTCGACCTCGAAGCGCGTGCGAGTCTGGTTGAATTCGGCCGCGGCGCGCGCGTCGGCGAACAGCTCGCGCGCCTTTTCCGGGACCCGCTCGCTCACGCCGGCTTCCTCCACAGCGATCGCGAGCCGGGCCAGGACGCCGTGCCGGCGCGCGCCCCAAATCAGGTCGTTCCATCCCGCCGCATCGAGGTCCTGGACCGAGGCCGGCTCGCGCAGCGCGCGCAGCAGGCGATCGTCGCGGCCGGCCACGCTCAGGCGGCCTCTTGTCCGCCCGGCAGGGCGTCGTGCAACCGGTCGATCGCGGCGACCGCCGAATCGAGGTCGTGATAGGAGAGTTCGTAGAACCCGCAGCGGTCGGTGAGCCCGGACAGGGCGTCGAACCCGGACTTCAACGCGGTGTAGTAATTCACCGAGTTCTCGACCAGCCACATGAAGCCCTTGGCCTTCGTCATCTCCTTGAGCTCGTCCGGTCCGTCCGGCCGAAACGACGGGGAGATCACGAGCGCGGGGGCCGCGCCCACCTTGGCCTTGGCGAGGGCCTCGTCCGGCGCCCGGAGGAAGCGGATCGTGCCCTTGATCGTCCCTTCGTAGGCCGCGCCGAAACGGGCCTGCGGGGCAAGGGCGGAGATCAGCCGGATCGCCTCGTTCTTCAACGAAATGGGCCGAGGGTTGGCGACGATTTCCGGGCCCTCGGGGCGCAGCAGGACGAGCTCGTCGGACAGCAGACGCCAGCCCCGGTGGGCCAAGGCGGCGCAAAGCGTGCTCTTGCCGGACCCGGAGGGGCCGATCAGGATCACCGCCCGGCCGCCGCGTTCCACCGCCCCGGCATGAAACGTGACGTACCGGAACACGTGCCGGGCGATGCACCAGTTGAGGGTGGCCTCCAGCATGGGGAAGGCGAAGCCCGCGGGAAACGGAGGGAAGGCGGGCCGCCCGTTGATGAACGCCTGAGCCTTGCGGGCCAGCAAGTGTAACCCGCCGAAGGCGCGCGCGATCGCGACGCGAAAGTCGTCGACGACCGGGTCGGTCTCCACCGGATAGTCGGCATATGTCTCCGCGAACGCGCCGGCAAGGTCCGGAACATCCCAGCGCAGGTGCGTGGTGAAGGCGCCGGTATCGAGATGCACGCCGCCGCGCAGAAGCCGCGCCAGTTCCGTTCGGGGGATGTCCCTGATCAGCATTTGGCCGTGAACTCGATCAGCCCCAGTTCCTCGAGCTCGTCCAGAATTTCGCGCACCGCGGTCTTCAGGCTTTCATCGTTGCCGACTTCCAGGAAATCGGCAAGCCGCTCGGCGATTCGGTCGTTGCCGGCCGGTTCGGAGAGAAGGACCATGAGGACTTCCCCGCTGGCGATATCCAGCAGGTGAGTGTTCCCCGAGGCCGGGTTGAACACCACATACTCCCCATCCCAGCACCGGTAGGACAAGCCTCCGTCGGAGCGAGCTTTCCAGAGCCCTTTATTGGGCCGATTTCTTTCCGGGTCTATATCGCCCTTCACCGGGTCGTACGGCTACAGATTTTCCGGTCGGCAAAAGACCGAAGCCGCCAGCTGCCCTTGCTGACCCTGATTGAGGTCCTCCGCCGTGAAGCCGGCGCCGAACCCGAAGTTCGCCGACGCGCAAACCTGCGCGCTGGCCGCCAGAGCCTGCTTTTGCCCGAGCGTGACGATGACCGGCAGGGCCGTGGCGCCGCCGAGAAGAAACCGGCGCCGGGCGGCCAAACGCTTGACTTCGGCTGAGTTCGACGTACCGCCCGGTTGCGCCGGGCCGGCGGCAGGTGTTTCGGGGGCGTCGTGTCGAGACATTGCCTTGCCTTCCTGGCGTGGTCGATCAACACCATTCATGGTTCAACGCGCACGGATTATCTTATCACGAATCGCCGGAGGGGTATCATTCATCCGGCCGACCGCCCGTGGGGTGGCGGGCGACGTGTTACCCGGCGATGCGCCACCATCTCCGCTCTGGAGTTTGAGCATAGACCCAAGTATTGTCAATCCAACCGAGCGGAAAAACTTAGTTAACATTTATTGATTAACGTCAATATCCGGGTGAATCGCCAGTTTTCGCGATCTCTTCGGTGATTTTGCCCGTCCGGGGTCGGCCGGCGCCGCGAAGGGGGGCCGCGTAGGTTGGGGCGCCGGGCGTAAGGACTGGTCGCGTCATTGCGCTTATCACGGGGATTGTTTTTCTGAAGGCGTCTTGCAACAACGTCGGACGCGCTGAGACACGGAGGGGCACGGCGTGAAGATTTCGATATTCGGCATGGGGTATGTCGGCGCGGTCTCCGGCGTGTGCCTGGCCGAGCTCGGCCACGAGGTGATCGGCGTGGACACGAACCCCGCCAAGGTGGACCTGATCAACGCGGGCCTGTCCCCGATCGTGGAGGTCGGCGTTGCCGAGCGCACCAAGGCGGCCAGGGCGGGCGGCCGGATCCGCGCCACGACGGACGCGACCGAGGCGGTGGCCACGAGCGCCCTGTCCATGATCTCCGTGGGGACGCCCAGCGCGACCAGCGGAGTCCCGGCGCTCGCGGCGCTCGATGCGGTCGCGTCCGACATCGCCCGAGCGCTCAAATCCAAGAAGGCGGCCCACACGGTCGTCGTCCGCAGCACGGTGTTGCCGGGCACCACCGAGGCGCGCGTGGTGCCGGCGCTGGTCGAGGGTTCGGGCCGCAAGTTGGGGTCCGGTCTGGAGGTCTGCTACAATCCGGAGTTCCTGCGCGAGGGCAGCGCGGTGAAGGATTTCTTCGATCCGCCGTTCACGATCGCCGGATGCATGAGCGATGCCGGGTTCGCCGTCCTGAAGGACCTCTACGCCGGCCTGGAGGCGCAGTTGATCCGGACCGACTGCCGCGTCGCCGAATCGCTCAAGTACGTGTCGAACGCGTTCCACGCGGTGAAGATCACGTTCGCCAACGAGATCGGCACCCTGCTCAAGACTCTGGGCATCGACTCGCGAGAGACCATGCGCATCTTCTGCGAGGATCGGGACCTGAACATCTCGCCCGTCTATCTGCGGCCCGGCTACGCCTTCGGCGGTTCGTGCCTTCCGAAGGAACTGCGCGCGCTGCAGTCGCTCGCCCGCAGCCGGCACATCGATCTGCCGATGCTGTCGCAGGTGCTCAACAGCAATCAGAAGCACATCGACCAGGCTTTCGAGATGATCAGCCGCCGCGGGCGCAGCAAGGTCGCGTTGTTCGGCCTGGCGTTCAAACCCGGTACGGACGACCTGCGCGAGTCGCCTCTCGTCGTCCTGGCCGAGCGGCTGATCGGCAAGGGTTACGACTTGGCCATCTTCGACCGCGGCGTCGAGGCCGCCCGGCTCGTGGGCTCGAACCGGGAATACATCGAGCGCGAGATCCCGCATTTCGAGCGGCTCCTGGCGGCCGATCCGGTGCAGGCCCTCGACGGCGCGAAGGTCGTGGTGGTCGGGCACGTCGGACCGGAGGAGATCGCGGCGATCCGCGACTCCCACAACGGACGCACGATCATCGACCTGCAAGGCGTGCGCGAGATCCAGGACCTGCCCGGGGTGGATTACGAGGGCATTTGTTGGTGACCGGCCGCCCGCGCCTGCTGTTCGTGGGGCCCTGGTTCCTGTTTCCGGCCAACACGGGAGGCAGGATCCGGACCAGGGATATTCTGCGCGGCCTCAAGGGCGGGCGCTTCGAGATCACGTTGGCCTCGCCCAGACCGGCGCATGGACCCATGCCCGAGGCCGAACTCGCGAGCGTGTGCGACCGCTTCGTCGGCTGGCCGCAGAATACGCGCGGCCGGCTGTTTTCCTACACGCGCCTGCGTTTCCTGCCCTCGGAGCTGCCGATCTCCGTCGCCACTGAGCGCTCGCCGGCGGCGCGGAACGTCATCGACGCGGAGCTGGCGCGCCGACCCGACGTGGTGGTCGTGGACTTCGCCCACACTGCGGTGCTCGCGCCGGCGCGCCTTGAGGTTCCTTCGGTCCTGTTCACGCACAACGTCGAGGCGGAGATCTTCCGGCGCCACGCCGAGGTCGCCCGGAACTTTCCGCTCCGCGCCCTCTGGCGGAGCCAGTGCGCCAAGATGGCCCGCTTCGAGCGCGCCGCGCTCGGCCGCTTCGACGGGATCGTGGCGGTGTCGGAGCAGGACCGGGACTTCTTCGTGACCGATTACGGCATCGACAACGTGTTCGTGATCCCCACCGGCGTCGACCTCGCGTATTTCGGCGTAGACGCCGACGCGCCCGCCGCGCAGCCCGCAGTGGGCGCCGACACGCTGGTGTTCACCGGATCCATGGACTGGATGCCCAACATCGACTCTATCCAATACTTCATGGACGACATCTGGCCGCACATAGCCGCGGCAAGGCCCGAGGCCCGTTTCGCGGTCGTGGGCCGGAACCCGCCGCGGCGGCTGATCGATGCCGCCAAGGCGCGCGGCCTTCGCTGGGAATTCACCGGCCTCGTCGAAGACGTGCGTCCGTACGTCTGGCGCTCTCAGGTCTACGTCATTCCGTTGCGCGTCGGCGGCGGCACCCGACTGAAGGTGTTCGAGGCCATGGCCATGGGCTGCCCGATGGTCTCGACCGGCATCGGCGTCGAAGGCCTGCCGCTGGAGCCCGGCCAGCACTACCTGCTGGCGGACGAGCCGAAGGATTTCGCGGCGGCCGTCCTGCGCCTGCTGGACGACGCGGATCTGCGCCAACGGTTGGCGCGCCAGGCGCGCGCTTACGTCGCGGAGCGCTTCTCCTCGCGGGTCGCCGCCGAGAGGTTCGAGGACATATGCGCGCGGGTCGCGGGGCTGGACGCGGCTCGCCCGGCCGGCCCGGCCCGGGCGAGCGCCGCGCGCGTGAGCCAAGAGACGCTTTTTTGAGCCCATGTGCGGCATCTACGGCATAGTCTCGCTTCGCGACGGCGTCCCGGCCGATGCGGACCTGCTCGGCGCGATGGGCAAGGTGACCACGCACCGCGGCCCGGACGACGAGGGCGCCTATGCCGCCGACGGCGTCGCGCTGGGCATGCGGCGCCTGTCGATCATCGACTTGGCCGGTGGCCACCAGCCGATCGCCAACGAGGACGAGTCGCTGTGGGTGGTCTGCAACGGCGAGATCTACAATTTCCGCGAGGTGCGCGAGAAACTTCTCGCGCGCGGCCACCGCTTCCGCACCGGCAGCGACGCCGAGGTGATCGTCCACCTGTACGAGGACCACGGCCTCGACTGCGTCGACCACATGACTGGGATGTTCGGGTTCGCGCTCTGGGACGCGCGGCGCCGGCGCCTCGTGCTCGGGCGCGACCGCCTGGGCATCAAGCCGATCTACTTCCGGCGCGACGGACAGCGGCTGTTTTTCGCCTCCGAGGCGAAGGCGATCCTGACCGTGCCCGGCGCGACGCCGGCGCTCGATCCGGTCGCGCTCGAGGAATACCTTGCCTACGGATACACGCCGAACCACCAGTCCATCATGGCCGGGATCGAGAAGCTGCCGCCCGCCTCGTTGCTCGTCTGCGAGCGCGGCGAGATCGCGATCTCCCGCTACTGGAGCCCGCCGGCGGAGGCGGACGGGACGCTCTCGGAGGACGAGTGGGCCAAGCGCGTGGTCGACAAGCTCGAGCGCGTCGTGGCCATGGAAATGGTGAGCGACGTCCCGCTCGGCGCGTTCCTCTCGGGCGGCGTCGACTCCAGCTCGGTCGTGGCCATGATGGCCCGTCACAGCGACTTCCCGGTGCGGACCTACTCCATCGGCTTCGATACCGGCCCGGCGGGCAGCTATTACAATGAGCTGCCCTACGCGCGGCAGGTGTCCGAATTGTTCGCGACCGCGCACAAGGAGATCCTGGTGCGCCCGGACGTGGTCAAGCTGCTGCCGATGCTGCTGTGGCACCTGGACGAGCCGGTCGCGGACAGCGCCTTCATCACGACTTATCTGGTCGCCAAATTCGCCCGCCAGGACGTCAAGGTGATCCTGTCGGGCGTGGGCGGCGACGAGCTGTTCGGCGGTTACCGCCGCTATCTCGGCGATTACTACGCGAACCGGTACAACCGCCTGCCGGCGTGGGTGCGCCGGGCGCTGATCGCGCCCATCGCCCGCTCGCTCCCGGCCGACCGGCATTCGCCGCTGACCAACCTGTCGCGCTACGCGCGCGCGTTCGTGGAGTCGAGCGACCGGCCCTTCGAGGAACGCTACCGGACCTACGTGCAGGTCTTCGGCCCCGACTCGCTCGACCGCCTGCTGCGCGCCGCGCGCCGCGGCGAGGTGGATTCGCTCGGCGCCGCCTTCGCGGCCGCGACCGGCGGCGACGGGCTGAACCGCCTGATGCGCGCGGACCTCTTGACCCAGCTGCCGAACGACCTTCTGGTCCTGACCGACAGGATGACGATGGCGACCTCGCTGGAATGCCGCGTGCCGCTGCTCAATCACGAGCTGGTCGAATTGAGCGCCCGGCTGCCGGCCGAGGTGCGGATCCGGAACCGGGAGCTGAAGCACATCTTGAAGGTCGCTCTCAAGGGTATCCTGCCGGAGTCGATCCTGCACCGGAAGAAACGGGGCTTCGGCGCGCCCATCGGCGCGTGGCTCAAGAACGAGCTCACGCCCCTGGTGAAGACGGTGCTCTCGCGCGAGACAATCGAGCGGCGCGGCCTGTTCGACTGGCGCGTCGTCGCCGAGACCATCGCGCTGCACCAGGCGGGCCGCGAGGACCACACCGACCATCTGCTCTCGCTCATCAACCTCGAGGTCTGGGCGCGCCTCTACCTGGACGGCCGCTCGCCCGAGGACCTGGCCCTGGAACTGACCGCCGAGGCCGTGGCGTGAAGATCCTCTACGTGTGCCACCGGTTTCCGTTTCCGCCGAACCGCGGGGGCAAGATCCGGCCGTTCAACATGATCAAGCATTTGAGCGACCGCCACGAGGTCACGGTGGCGTCGCTGGCCCGCTCCGCCGAGGAAGCGCGGGCAGGGGAGGGAATCGCGCCGCACTGCCACACTTACCTCATGGAGACGGTTTCCGCGCCCGGCGCGATGGTGCGCATGGTGTTGGGCGCGCCGACGCCGAAGCCCGCCTCGATGGCGTACTTCTACGCTCCGACCCTGAAACGGCGTATTCGCGAAGAGATCGAACGCACGGCCTTCGACCTGATCTTTGTGCATTGCTCGTCTGTCGCCCAGTACGTCGAGGACGTGACCAGCGTGCCGAAGATTCTGGACTTCGGCGACATGGACTCGCACAAGTGGCTCGACTACGCGCGCGTCCGCCGCTTCCCGGTCTCGCTCGTATACCTTCTCGAAGGGGCGAAGCTGCGCAGGGCGGAGGTTCGCCTCGCGCGCAGGTTCGACTACTGCACCTGCACCACGCGCGCCGAGTTCGAGACCCTGGAAGGCTACGGCGTGGGCACCCCGGCGGGTTGGTTTCCGAACGGCGTCGACCTGGATTATTTTGCCCCCGGCGCGGCCCCCTACGATCCCGAGGCCATCGTGTTCGTCGGGCGCATGGATTACTTTCCGAACCAGCGGGGCATGCTGGACTTCTGCGCCAACGTCCTGCCGCGCATCCGCGCGCAACGGCCGGGCGCGCGGCTCGCCATCGTCGGCGCCAATCCTTCGCGGGCCGTTCGCGACCTGGCGAACCTCCCGGGCGTGACCGTGACCGGCACCGTGGCCGACGTGCGCCCCTTCCTCGCCGGGGCGGCGGTCGCCGTGGCGCCGCTGGAGATCGCCCGCGGAACCCAGAACAAGATCCTGGAGTCGCTCGCCATGGGGGTGCCGGTGGTGGCCAGCGAGGTCGCGGCCAGGGGCGTCGACGCGGTGCCGGGGGAGCACTTGCTCGCGGCCGGAAGCGCGGACGACTTCGCCGCGCAGATCCTGCGGCTCATGGCGCACCCGGCGGAGCGCCGGCGCTTCGCCGAGGCGGGCCGGGCGCGGGCCGAGACGCACCACGACTGGCAGGCCTCGATGCGCCGGCTCGACGCCCTCATCGACGACTGCCTCGCCCGAACCGCCGGCTCGGCCGCACCGGCGCGCGCGATGGCGTGATCCGCCCCGGGCGCAAGGTCGACGCGAGAGGGCTCGGCCGTCTGCGGGGCCGGTTCAAATCGCGGCCGGGCCGTACCGTTCGGCCCAGCGCTTCGGTGAGGGCCGCTCGCCGGGCTTGCCGGTCCTCCGGAATGCCCGGTCGGCAGGCCGGACGCGGGCAATCGGAATCATTAACGGTTTTTAATCTGTCACGAAGTATTAGCAGTATTACTTCTTATGAAGTAATATTCGTGGCAATGAAAATGTTGACCGTGCAGCCTGAATCGCGCATAAACGACATATAGATTGGATTTTTGTCAAAGACGGCACGGGCCCTGCGTAAACTTCAGGGCGGGCCGAGGCTATTTTACGTGCGCCGGACGCCAGGGCGAAGCCGGGTCCCAGGTCCCGGGCCGGTCACCGCACCTCCGGCCAATACGCTTTGGCGCACAACGACCGCGAGCGAGGACGCCACGATGCTGAGAGTCAATTTGGGCGTATTCGCCATGGCGTTGGTGACGCTCATGGTGGAAATCGTCCTGATTCGCACCTTCGATGTTATTTTGACTCCCAACATCGGTTACATGATCATTACTTCTGCGATGTTCGCCTTCGGTCTCGGCGGCATTTACATGGCGTTGCGGCCCCTGCCCCCCGACCGGCCCGTCGAGCCGTTCGTGGCAAAGTGCGCATTGGGCTTCGGCGTCTCGGCGGCCCTGCTCCTGCCGGTCATGAACTGGCTGCCGTTCGACTACAACGAGCTCACGGCCGCCCCGCTCACGCAGAGCCTGTCCTTTCTGGCCATGTACCTGGCGCTGATCGTGCCGTTCTTCTGCTCCGGGCTGGTGTTCACCGCGGTCTTCTCGGCATACGCGCGCAACATTCAAACCCTTTACTTCTTCGACCTGGTGGGCGCCGGGCTGGGGTGCGTCTTCTTCATTCCCTTCATCGCCCAGATCGGCCCGGGCGGCTTGATGTTCACCGCCACGGCGATTGCGCTCGTGGCCAGCGCCCTGTTCGCCGCCAACAAGGCGCAGCGCGCGGTTCTGGCGCTGGCCGCGGTCGTTGTGGCGGCGGTCCCGTTCGCGCGGGCGCCCGAGATCTTCGACTTCCGCATTCACCTGGACAAGCGGGGCGTGCGCGAGGCGCTGGAGGCCGGGCGGGTCGAGTTCACGCGCTGGGATCCGATTTCACGGATCGATATCGTGCGCCAGGACCGGTTGTTCGTGCCGGAGACAGGGACGTACAAGAGCCTTCACATCGCTTACGACGGCGGCAGCCAGAGCAGCCGCTTCTACGCCTTCGACGGTGACTTTTCGGCACTCCGCAAGGGCCTGGAGGATGGATCGAGTCCGGTGAGCGACCACTTCTGGTTCGAGGGCGTCTTGGCCTCTCACTATCTCAAGGAGGGCACGCCGTATTCGGCCCTCATCATCGGCAGCGCCGGCGGCCAGGAAATGAAGGCCGCCTTGACCTACGGCGCCGCCCGGGTCGACGCCGTGGAAATGGTCGGCACGGTGATCGAACTCGGCAAGGGACGCTACGCGGAGTACACGGGGAACCTCTTTCACGATCCCAGGATCAACGTCGTTCACGGCGAAGGCCGCGCGTTCCTTCGCGCCAGCCCCATGCGCTACGACGTCATCCAGATCTTCAGCAATCACACGAGCTCGAGCCTCGCGGCGGGCACGGCGGCCATGCAGACCGTATACCTGCAGACCGTCGAAGCCTATCGCGAGTACTTCGAGCACCTGCAGCCGGACGGCGTCCTGCACATCAACCACCACGTCTATCCCCGCATGATCACGACCGCCGCGGCGGCGTGGCGGCAGATGGGCCGGGGCGACTTCCAACGGCACGTGGTGGTCTTCGAGAGACAGGGCAAAACCTACGATACGCTGCCGACCGTGCTCATCAAGATGTCGCCCTGGACGCAGGCGGATCTCGATAAACTCGAGAAGCTTTTCGCCGATGCGAAGGTCAGGATCGTGATGGTGGAAAATCCACTGAATCCATCTGAGAGCTTCCTTCGCCCCGAGTTCTATTCCGGCGACTTTCCGGAGGAGCTGGTCCGCGACACGAAATTCCGGATGGCGCCCGCCACCGACGACCGCCCGTTCTTCAACTTCCTGCGGGCGGCCCTCGGCCCCGTGCAGGCGGACCCGGCGACGTTCATGAGCGCCTCGGTGGCCGGAATCCTGAACGCCCAGCTGCGAAGCTTCGTTCCGATGGACGTGGTCCACCTGATCGTGACGACCGGCAGTTCGATCTTCTTCGCCGTCGCGTTCATTCTCGTGCCGATGTACTTCTCGCGGGTTGGCCGGGCGAGCTGGCCGAGGAAGCACAACGTATTGATCTACTTCGCCTGTTTGGGCTTCGCCTTCATCGTCATAGAGCTCACCTTCGTGCAGGTCTTCATGAAGCTCATCGGGCGGCCCCTGCATACCTTCTCGACCGTGCTGTTCGCGATGCTGCTGGCCGCGGGCCTGGGCAGCCTTTGCTCGGGCAGGCTGGGGATCAGCGTGAACCGCCGCTGGCTGGTGCCGTTTATCGGCGTCTTCGCCGCGGGGTTGGGATTCTTCGCGGTTCACGACCCCATCTTCGGCTACTTCCTCGCCGCTCCCCTGCCGGTCCGGATCCTCGCCGCGGTCCTGCTGATCTTCCCGGTGGGTTTTTTCCTCGGCATGCCTTTCCCACTGGGCATCCTGGCGCTCCAGGGCCTGCCCCAGGGGGCGGTGGCATGGGCCTGGGCGTTGAACGGCGTCTTCACCGTGCTTGGAGGGGTCGCCAGCGTGCTTCTGGGAATCTACGTCGGGTTCAGCGTCTCGCTGCTGATCGCCTTCGCGCTTTACGGGATCGCGCTGTGGAACTTCGTCAGGATGCGGGCCATCGCCGCCGCGCCGGCCGGGTGGCTCGCGCGGGAGGCGGCGG
>JBHHZJ010000042.1:0-28706 GCA_046758005.1 Kiloniellaceae bacterium | reverse complement strand
CGGCGCGCGGCCCGCCACGCCTTCTAGTCGCCGGACGGTTAATATTCCAGGAAGATTTCGGCCCTCCGGTTGCCGGCTTCCCCGGTCGGCATGAACTCGTGATAGACCGGCTGGGTGTCGGCCCTGGCCTCGGCGCGGACCTTGTCGCGTTCGGCGCCGAGCGCCACGATCTCCGCCGCCACCGCGTTGGCGCGCAACTGCGAGATCTCGAAATTGGCCATGCGGTGCCGGACCGGGTCGGCGGGGCCGGTGCGCGCGCTGGCGTGCCCGACCACGCGTATCGAGCCGCCGCGCTGGCGGTGCAGGGCGACGATGTCGCGCAGCACCGCGCGGTCGTTGGCGTCGAGCGCGGCCGAGCCGTGGGCGAAATAGATGATCCCGACCAGCTCGCGGCGCGCCGCGCGCGCCTGCGGCGCCGGCTGGGCGCCGGTCTGGAACTGGGCGAAGCGCATATCGGTCCGCGGCGCCGGCGGCGCGGCCGGCTCGGCGGGCTCCACCGTCTCCTGGGCGGCCGTCTGCGCGCCTTGGGTGGCGCGCGGGGCCGGCGCCGGGATCTCCGGCTCGGCGGTGCGGGTCGTCAGCTCGCGCCCGATCCGGGGCGCGGGCGGCGCGCCGGCCGGCGCGGCGGCGGCTTGGGCGGCGCCGCCGACCAGCCGCTCCCCGGTGTACGCGGCGTTCGCGCGGTCCGCAGCCAAGCTCTCGCGGATCCGCTCGCGCGTCTGCGCCGGAGTCGCCTCGGGCCGGGCGTCCGGAACGCTCGCCAGGTTCGGAAACTCGGCCGCCTGCGTCTGGGCCGCGTCCTGGGCGACGGAAAGCTGGGTCGGCGCCTCGTCCGGCTCGAACCAGTCGCTCGGGTCCGCCCAATCGGGCACGGCCGAGCAGGCCGCCACCAGCAGCCCGAGCGCGATCGCGCCGGCCACGCCCGCGGCCGGCCTGCCCGCGGCCCTCGCCCGGCGCGCGGGCGCCCGTGTCTTGCTCAACGCCGTCATTTGGGCCCCGCGCCCTCCGCCGCGCCCGTGCGATGCATGCTCGCCGTGCGAATATCGCAGTTCACCGGGCCACGTCAAACCCCTATCCATTGGCTATTGAAACCCCCGCACCCCCCCATTACTTTGCCCGCCGAGGGCGCGACCGACACCGCGCCCGCCGCCAGGGCCCCGCGTGGCGCCGCGTGATTCCGGTCCACCGCGGAAGCATAAGGAAGCTGTCATGGCTGAGCAACAGGGCCCGGAAGTCAAGATACCCGACCCGGTCGAGATGTCGCAGAAGATGGCGAACATCGCCGAGCGGAGTCAACGGCTGGTCACAGAGTTCCTGGAACGACAGAACGCCGAGCACGGCACCGCGCTCGATCCGCTGAACATCGGCAGCGCCTTTCTCGAAATGACGGCGCACATGATGAGCGATCCGGCCAAGCTGGTGCAGGCGCAGATGAACCTCTGGCAGGATTACATGAAGCTGTGGCAGTCGACCACGCGTCGGCTGCTCGGCGAGCCGGCCGAGCCGGTGATCCAACCCGAGGCCGGAGACCGCCGGTTCAAGCACGAGGCCTGGGACGAGAACCAGCTGTTCGATTTCATCAAGCAGTCCTACCTGCTGAGCGCGCGCTGGATGCAGTCGACGGTCCGCGACGTCGAGGGCATGGACCCGAAGACGGCCAAGAAGGTCGACTTCTATACCCGCCAGTTCGTCGACGCCATGGCGCCGTCGAACTTCGCAGTGACCAACCCGGAGGTGCTGCGCGCGACGCTGGAAAGCGGCGGCGAGAATCTGGTCAAGGGGCTGGAGAACCTGCTCGAGGATCTGGAGCGCGGCAAGGGCCGCCTGAGCATCAGGATGACCGATCCGGAGGCCTTCGAGCTGGGCCGGAACATCGCCGTCACGCCGGGCAAGGTCGTCTATCAGAACGAGCTGATGCAGCTCATCCAGTACGAACCCGCAACCGACAAGGTCTACAAGCGGCCCCTGCTGATCATCCCACCCTGGATCAACAAGTACTACATCCTCGACCTGCGGGAGAAGAACTCGTTCGTGAGGTGGGCGGTCGAGCAGGGCTTCACCGTGTTCGTCATCTCCTGGGTCAACCCCGACGAGACGCTGGCCGCCAAGACCTTCGAGGACTACATGACCCTGGGGCCGCTCGCCGCGCTGGACGCCATCGAAAAGGCCACGGGAGAGAAGGAGATCAACGCGCTCGGCTACTGCCTGGGCGGCACGCTGCTCGCCTGCACCCTCGCCTACATGGCGGCCAAGAACGACGCGCGGATCAAGAGCGCCACCTTCCTCGCCGCCATGACGGACTTCACCGAGGCCGGAGAGCTCGGCGTCTTCATCGACGAGGAGCAGTTGACCGCCCTCGAGGAGAAGATGAGCGCGAAGGGCTACCTGGAAGGCGCCGACATGGCGAGCACCTTCAACATGCTGCGCGCCAACGACCTGATCTGGTCGTTCGTGGTCAACAACTACCTTCTGGGCAAGGACCCCTTCCCCTTCGACCTGCTCTACTGGAACGCCGATTCGACGCGCATGCCGGCGGCGATGCACAGCTTCTACCTGCGCAAGATGTACCAGGACAACCTGCTGGTGAAGCCGGGCGGGATCGAGTTGAAGGGCGTGCCCATCGATCTGACCAAGGTCAAGACGCCCGCCTTCATACTCTCCACCAAGGAGGACCACATCGCGCCGTGGAAGTCGACCTACGCGGCGACCCGGTTGTTCTCGGGCCCGGTCAAGTTCGTGCTCGCGGCCTCGGGGCACATCGCCGGCGTGGTCAACCCGCCGGCCGCGGACAAGTACGCCTACTGGACCAACGCCAAGAACCCGGAGACGCCCGACGCCTGGCTCGCCGGCACCAAGAAGCACGCCGGCTCCTGGTGGCCGGAGTGGGCCAAGTGGGCCGCCAAGCACGGCGGCGAGAAGGTCGCCGCGCGCCGGCCGGGCGAGGGCAAGCTCGAGATCATCGAGGACGCGCCCGGCTCCTACGTCAAGGTGAGGACGCAGGACTGATGCCGACGAGCGCACGAGGCGACTCGGGCGCTCAACCGGTATGATTCCGCATCGTCCGAATTTACCCTAGCGTTCCCAGCGATCCTCGTCCGCGCCGCGGCGCCGGTGCTTGGCCTTGCGGGTATAGGCCCTGGCCGAGGGCTTGACGCGGGGCGCGAGCGCGCGCACCACCGGGGCCAGCGGGTTGCGCGCCTTCACCGGCTTGCGCTTGGCCTTGCGCCGCCGGCCCACGGGCTCAGCATCCGGCCCGGGCCGCGGGCCGCGCGCCGCGCAGGCGCTCGAGGTAGTCGCCGGCCAGGTCCCTGTAGTGCCCGACGATGTACGGCCCCTCGGCCAGGTCCTGCTCGCTCAGCTCGCGCATGTAGCGCGCCGGCATGCCGCCCCACAGCTGCCCCGACTTGACCACCTTGCCGGGCGTGACCACCGCACCGGCCGCCACCATGGCCCCGGGTTCGACCACCGCGCGGTCGAGCACGACCGCGCGCATGCCGATGAAGGCCCCGTCGCCGACCGTGCAGGCGTGCAGCAGCGCCATGTGGCCGACCACCACGTCGTCGCCGATGTGGGTCGGCTCGCCGCCGCCGGTCGTCCGGTAGTCGCCGGCGCGGTCGCCGTTGCAATGGATCACCGTGCCGTCCTGCAGGTTTGTGTTGCGGCCGATGCGGATCCGGTTCACGTCGCCGCGCACCACGCAGGCGTACCAGATCGACGCGCCGGCGCCGATCTCCACGTCGCCGATGATCGCCGCCGTCTCGGCGATGAAGGCGTCCTCGGCGATCCTCGGCGCCATACCCCGGTACGGGAGGATGTGTCCGGACATGGGTGCTCCTTCCTGCGTTACGGAACCGGCGGCGGCCGATCGAGGCCCGTGGTCTCGGGGTAGCCAAGCATGAGGTTCATGTTCTGCACCGCCTGGCCCGAAGCCCCTTTGCCGAGATTGTCGAGCAGCGCGATCAGGACCGCCTGGCGCTGCGCCTCGTTGGCGCGGACGTAAAGCCGCAGGTCGTTGGTGCCGTTCAAATCCTCCGGGTCCAGATGGTTCGTGGCGCGCGAGTCCTCCGGCGAGGCGACGGCCACGAAGCGCCGCCCCGCATAATGGCGGGCGAGCGCCGCGTGGAGCTCGCCCCCGCGCGGCCGTCCGGGCAACGCCCGAAGCTGGAGCGGGATCTGGACGATCATGCCCTGACGGAAGCGCCCGACGCTGGGCACGAAGAGGGGGCGGACGCCGAGGCCCCCGCGCGCCTGGATCTCGGGCACGTGTTTGTGATCGAGGCCAAGGGCGTAGACCCGGAACGGCGCCGCGATGCGTTCGGGGGACTCCGGGTTCTCGAAGCTCTCGATGAGCTTCCTTCCACCCCCGCTGTAGCCGGAGACGGCGTTGATCGTAATTGGATGGTCGGCCGGCAACAGGCCGGCGGAGATCAAGGGATGGAGCAGCGCCACCGCGCCCAGGGCATAGCAACCGGGGTTGGCCACGCGCTTCGCCTCGCCGATGCGCCGGGGCTGCTCGCCGTCGTACTCCGGAAAGCCGTAGACCCACTCGGGGTGGGTCCGGTGCGCGGTGCTGGCGTCGATGACCCGCACCGCCGGGTTCTCGATCATGGAGACGGCCTGCCGCGCCGCCTCGTCCGGCAGGCAGAGGATCGCGAGGTCGGCCGCGTTCAGCATCCCGGCGCGGGCAGCCGGGTCCTTGCGGGCCGCCTCGGGAAGACTCAGGAGCTCGATGTCGGCGCGCGCCTCCAGCCGCGCCCGGATTTGCAGCCCGGTCGTCCCTGCCTCCCCGTCGATGAATACCCTGGCCGCCATGGATGCCTCCTCGGGTCGTGACGGTAGCGCGCACGCGACGCGCGTCAAACGAAAAGGGCGCCCCCGGCCGGGCGCCCTCGCGTCGAAGGTCTTGCCGAACCGGGATCAGCGCTTGGAGAACTGGAAGCTGCGTCGCGCCTTGCGCTTGCCGTACTTCTTGCGCTCGACCACGCGCGAGTCGCGGGTCAGGAAGCCGCCCTTCTTGAGCACCGGCCTGAGCTCCGGCTCGAACAGCGCGAGCGCCTTGGAAATGCCGTGGCGCACGGCGCCGGCCTGCCCGGACAGCCCGCCGCCCTTGACCGTGCACACGACGTCGAACTGCTCGGCGCGATCGACCGCGGCGAAGGGCTGGTCGATCAGCATGCGCAGCACCGGGCGCATGAAATAGACCTCCTGATCGCGGCCGTTGACCGTGATCCGCCCGGAACCAGGCTTGATCCAGACGCGCGCGACCGCGTCCTTGCGCTTGCCGGTGGCGTAGGAGCGGCCGAGCGCGTCGCGCTGCGGCTCCGGCGCCTCGGGCGCGGGCTCGACCGCGACGCCCGCGGCCTCGCCCAGCTCGCTGAGGTCGGTGAGCGTCTGGCTTTCCTCGGCCATGGCTTACGCGCTCCTCCGGTTCTTGGCGTTCCTGGCGCCGAGGTCGAGCACGACCGGGCTCTGCGCCTCGTGCGGGTGCTCGGGCCCGGCGTAGATGCGCAGGTTCTTCATCTGCCGGCGGCCGAGCGGCCCGCGCGGGACCATGCGCTCCACCGCCTTGCGCACGACCCGCTCGGGATGCCGGCCGGCGAGGATCTGGCCGGCCGTGCGTTGCTTGATCCCGCCCGGATAGCCGGTGTGCCAGTAGTACACCTTGTCGGCGAGCTTCTTGCCGGTCAGGCGGACCTTGCGGGCGTTGACCACGATGACGTTGTCGCCGCAATCCATGTGCGGGGTGTAGGTCGGCTTGTGCTTGCCGCGCAGGATGTTGGCGACCTGCGCGGCCAGACGGCCCAGCACCACGCCCTCGGCGTCGACCACGATCCACGTCTTGTCGATGTCGGCCGGTCGGGCAGAGTAGGTCTTCATCACTGGAGCCACGGTCTCGGGAATTTCGGGCGGCGCCGGTGTAGCGGCCCCGGAGGCGCGGTTTCTACGGCAAAGCCGAGAGCCTGTCAACGCGCAAAATGGGTTTTCCGAGAGCCGGTTACGTATACGGTATTTTCTTACCGTCCGACAAGTCCCGCGCGCCTATGGACCTTTTCGTGTGCTCACGCGCCGTGCCGCCGGGGCGCAGGAACCCGTCCTTCTGCGGCATGCGCACGCGGCAGGTTCCCTCGCCGATCTCCTCGACCGTGAAACCGAGCATCCCGACCCACGGCAGGGCGGCCGCGCACAGCTCGTCGATCTCCTCGATGGAAATGCGCGCCAGGAGCCCCTCCCGTTCGGATGCGCGCCCCAGTCATACCGCTTGAACCGGCTTCCGCGAAGGGGCGAAATGCCGACGATCGGGCCGCGCCACGGCCAAGACGCTTGAACTCGCCCCGGCCTCGGGCCAGAATTTCGGCTGAGCGAGGCGGAACGAGGCGGAAACCGTACCCATGAGCGCACGCATCAAGCCCGTCGAGGCGTCCGCCGGGACCAACGAGCCCGTGTTGCTGCGCGAGGACGCGGGCGGCGTCTGCACCCTGACGTTGAACAGGCCCAAGCAGTACAACGCCCTGTCCGATGCCCTGCTCGACGAACTGCAGGCCGCCTTCGACGCGATCGCGGCCGACCGCTCGGTCCGGCTGGTGGTGTTGGCCGCGCGCGGCAAGGCCTTCTCGGCGGGCCACGACCTCAAGGAGATGCGCAGCAAGCCGACCCAGGCCTACTACGAGGCCCTGTTCAAGAAGTGCAGCCGGATGATGGTCACGATGACCCGGCTGCCCCAGCCGGTCGTCGCGCGGGTTCACGGCATCGCCACGGCCGCCGGCTGCCAATTGGTGGCGAACTGCGACCTGGCGGTCGCCTCGAGCGAGGCCGGCTTCGGCACCTCGGGGATCAACGTCGGCCTGTTCTGCATGACGCCGGGCGTGGCGCTCGCGCGCAACGTCGCCCGCAAGCACGCTTTCGATCTGTTGTTCACCGGCGACATCGTGTCGCCCCAGAAGGCATGCGAGATCGGCCTCGTCAACCGGGTCGTGGCGCCGGACGACCTCGACGACGCAATCGGCGAGTACGCCCAATCGATCCTCGGCAAGTCGCAGGCGGCCGTGGCCGCCGGCAAGCGCGTGTTCTACAAGCAGATCGAGATGAGCCTGATCGACGCCTACGACTACGCCAGCGAGGAGATGGCCCGCAACATGATGTTCCACGACGCCGGCGAAGGCATCGACGCCTTTATCGGCAAGCGCAAGCCGGCTTGGCTTCACAAATGACGTGAACCCGGAGGCGAGGCCGTTCGGGAACGTTCTAACAGCGATATTATATCCTTATATTAGTGAATTATATTGAATTCTCATATAACGTGTATTTCTAATTGATTTCAATGTGGTTTTCTCTCGATCTGCGGTCGAGAGAGGGGGCGCGGGCGGGTTTTGCGCCCCGCCTTCCGCATCGCGCGCGTCGTTTCCGCCTCTGCAAGGCAGGTGGCCCCGCGCGCTCGCGGGAGGAGGGCCGTTAGAACGGCCAATGGACGGGGGGTTCCATTCGCGCGGGGCCTGTCGCAATACCTGCGACGCCGCCATTATCCAACCGGCGTGCTTGCCATCGGGTTAACCTAACGGTGCGCTTAACCGGGCTGCGATGACCCCGCCCGAGGCGCAAAAAGGGAGGCGCAAAAGGGCCTTTTCCCGCGCGCCCTTCTGCGGGATGTTGCGGGGTCGGCGGGCGCGGAAGTGAACGGCTCATGGCGGACGACCTGACCTACGGCGACGACCTGCTGCGCGGCATCCTGGCGCGGGTGCGCACGATCGCGATGGTCGGCGCCAGCCCCTATTGGAACCGGCCCAGCTACTTCGCCATGAAGTACCTGCAGGTGAAGGGCTACCGCGTGATCCCGGTCAACCCGCGCGCGGCCGGGCAGGAGATCCTGGGCGAGTCCTGCTACGCCTCGCTGGCCGAGGTGCCGGAGCGCATCGACATGGTCGACGTCTTCCGCGGCTCCGAGGAGGCCGGCCGGATCGTGGACGAGGCCATCAGGCTCAAGGACGACAAGGGCATCGAGGTGGTCTGGATGCAGCTCGGCGTGCGCGACGACGCGGCGGCCGCGCGGGCAAGGGCCGCCGGGATCGAGGTCGTGATGGACCGCTGTCCGAAGATCGAGTACGGCCGCCTGCACGCCGAGCTGTCCTGGGGCGGCTTCAACTCGCGCATCATCTCCAGCAAGCGGCGAAGGACGCGCATCGCATGAGCAAGCACGGCAAGGACGCCAAGCCGGGCAAGGAGCGCTACGGCTTCGAGACGCGCATGATCCACGCCGGCACCCCGCCGGAGCCGATCACCGGGGCGCGCCAGACGCCGATCTATCAGAACACCTCCTACGTGTTCTACGACACCGACCACGCGGCCTCGCTGTTCAACCTGCAGACCTTCGGCTTCATCTACTCGCGCCTGACCAACCCGACGGTGGCCGCGCTGGAGGAGCGCATCGCCAGCCTCGAGGGCGGCCGGGGCGCGACCTGCTGCGCCTCGGGCCACGCGGCGCAGGTGCTCACCTTCTTCGCCTTCATGGAGCCGGGCGACGAGTTCATCTCCTCGAACCGGCTCTACGGCGGCTCGATCACGCAGTTCGGCAAGACGTTCAAGAAGTTCGACTGGCACTGCCGCTTCGTCGACGTGGACGAGCCCGAAAACGTGCGCCGCGCGCTCACCCCCAAGTGCAAGGCGATCTTCGTCGAGAGCCTGGCCAATCCCGGCGGCGTGGTGACCGATCTGGAGGCGCTGGCCGCGATCGCGCGCGAGGCGGGCATCCCGCTCATCGTCGACAACACCCTGGCTACGCCCTACCTGTGCCGGGCCTTCGACTGGGGCGCCGATCTCATCGTCCACTCGACCACCAAGTTCCTGTCCGGCAACGGCACCACGGTGGGCGGGTGCGTCGTGGACAGCGGCACCTTCGACTGGACGCAGAACGACAAGTTCGCGGGCCTGACCGGGCCGGAACCGGCGTACCACGGCCTGCGCTTCACCGAGACCTTCGGCGACATGGCCTTCACCACCCACGCCCATGCGGTGAGCCTGCGCGACCTCGGCGCCACGATGGCGCCGATGAACGCGTTCCAGACCCTGCTCGGCATCGAGACCCTGGCCCTGCGCATGGAGCGGCACTGCGCCAACGCGCTTCACGTGGCCCGCTTCCTCGAGGGCCACGACCTCGTGGCCTGGGTGTCCTACGCGGGCCTCGAATCCAGCCCCTATTACGACCTCGCCAAGAAGTACCTGCCCAAGGGCGCGGGCTCGGTGTTCACCTTCGGGGTCAAGGGCGGCTACGAGATGGGCGTGCGCGTGGTCGAGACCTGCGACCTGTTCTCGCACCTGGCCAACCTCGGGGACGCCCGCTCGCTGATCCTGCACCCGGCCTCGACCACGCACCGGCAGCTTACCGACGAGCAGCGCGAGGCCGCCGGCGCCGGCCCGGACGTGATCCGCCTCTCGATCGGCCTGGAGACGGTCGAGGACATCATCGCCGACCTCGACCAGGCGCTGAAGAGCGCCGCCGCGGCGACCAAGAGGGCGGCGGAGTAGTCAGCCGTCCCCGTAGTTCGCCACCTCGATGAGATTCCCGTCCGGGTCGCGGAAATAGACCGAGGTCATCGAGCCTTGCGCGCCGGTGCGCGCGATGGGCCCGGCAATGATCTCGACATCGCAGGCCTTCAGGTGCGCGATCACGTCGGCCAGCGGCGTATCCGCGATGAAGCACAGATCCGCCGTGCCCGGCCGCGGGTCCGCGGCCCTGGGCTCGATCGGGCTGGGATGGAGATGCAGGTTGATCTTCTGGCGCCCGAAGTGCAGCGCCACGCGCCCTTCGCCGAAGCTCTCGCGGTGCATGCCGAGCGCGGTCTGGTAGAACCGGCAGGTCGCCTCCACGTCGCGGACCGTGAGCACGAGGTGGTCCAGCCGGTCGAGCACGATCCCGCCGGCCGCCATGGACCCGCCCCTACTCCGCGGCCACCGCCGCGCGCGGGGCGCGGCGTCCCTCGCCCGGCAGCATGGCCGCGGCCACCGTCGCGACGAGCGCCATCCCGGCGAGCAGCACGAACAGCCACACGAACTCGCCCGTGCGCTCCTGAACGGCCGAGACCATCATGAGCGACAGGGGCGCGGTGCCGAAGGCGAGCACGAACTTGATCCCGTAGGCCAGGCCGTGGTGCCTCTGCGGGGTGTAGCGGGCGAGCAGCATGTTCTCCGCCGGCAGCGCGGCCGTGCCGAGCAGCACGGTCAGCATCGCGACCGCGATGAGCGGCAGCCCGCCGAGCCCGGCGACGAGCGCCAGGACCGGAACCTGGAACAGGAACGCGCCGATGTAGACCGGCTTGAGCGGGTACTTGTCGGCCATGTGGCCGCCGACGACCTGCATCACGCTGCCCGTGGCGTAGACCGCCGCGACGATCACGCCGATGCCGAAGGCGCCCTCGCCAGCGATGTCGCGCAGGCGCAGGTCGAAGACCTTCGGCATGGCCGCCTGGGTCGCCTGGAAGACGATCCCCATGATCAGCATGGTCAGCAGAAGGATCAGGAACACGCGCAGCATCGCGCTCCGGCTGGGCGGCGCCTCCTTGTGGACCGCAGCCTCGCCCTCGACGACGAGGCCGAGGCGCAGGCAGGCGAACAACGCCAGGCCGGTGAGCACGGAGACCATGCCCGGCACGATGAACGCGGCGCGCCAGCCGAACAGGTCGATGAGCGCGCCGGCCGTGATGCCGGCGCCGGCGATCCCGATGCCGCCGAAGATGCCGTTGACCCCGAGCGCCTTGCCCCGCGCCCTGGCGTTGCGCACCAGCCAGGCGATCCCCACCGGGTGGTAGATCGAGCTGAACAGCCCGATCGCGGTGAGACCCAGGAACAGCGCGACCGCCCCGTCCACGAGGCCGCACAGGATACCCGAGACGCCCAGGCCGACGAAGAAGACGACCATCATGCCCGAGGCGCTCCAGCGGTCGCCGAGCCAGCCGGCCGGCAGCGCGCCGAGCCCGACCAGCAGCGAGCCCAGGGTCCACAGCTTGATCAGCTCGTGGTACGGCAGGGTCCAGGCCTCCTCCAACGCCAGCACGATGACGAAGTAAAAGGCCGTGAACAGGTGCATGTAGGCGTGCCCCAGGCACGAAAAGACGAGCGGCAGGCGCGCCGAGCGCTCGGACATGGCTGGGCCCTCGTTTTCCTCCCCGTTCTCTCTACACGGGGCCCCGCAGGCGGGCAAGGCGCCCCGGAGCATGGCTGGCATGCAGGGGCTTGCCCGAATATCGCCCCAATCCGGCCGCACGAGCGCCGATTTGCCGCCCTTTGCGCGCCCCACTCGGCGCGCATGTTCTCTCGGCGACCGGGGTGCAGGGGCCAACGTGCAAGCGAGGGCCGACATGAGCGGACAATGCGAGACGGCGGGCCAGACGGCCGTGAGCCCGATTCTGAACAGCGGGTGGCAGCCCGCCGCGCAGGCGGAACCGGAGCTCGACCTCGACCGCCTGGTCTGGGACCCCGAGTACCGCGACGAGATGCGCGAGGCGCTCGGGCGCGGCGGCTAGGCGCTTGGGCGGGCGGACCCGTGGCGCGGGCCGGTGCCGGACTGCCGCGTCCCCGCCGTTGCCGCGGGTGGGCTACTCCCCCGCCGCGGCGAGGCTTGTTCCCAGCGCGTCGAGCTCGGCCGGCAGGCCGCGCTCCTTGCGCGGCGTGCGCCCGAAAAAGTCGCGGTAGCACTTGGAGAAGTGCGAGGCCGAGACGAAGCCGCACGCCAGCGCCACGTCGATGATCGACATGTTGGTCTGCAGCAAGAGCAGGCGCGCCCGGTCCAGGCGCAGCTCCAGGTAGTAGCGCGCCGGCGAGCGGTTCAGGTACTTGCGGAACAGCCGCTCGAGCTGGCGGGTCGACAGCCCGGCGCTGCGCGCCAGCTCGGTGCGGGTGAGCGGCTCCTCCAGGTTATTCTCCATCGACTCGATGACCGCGAGCAGCTTGGGATGCCGCACCCCCAGCCGGGCGGGCAACGACATGCGCTGGTGGTCGTGCTGGTCGCGGATGCGCTCGTGCATGAACTGGTCGGCCACCCCGGCCGCCAATTCGTGCCCGTGCTGGCGGGCGATCAGGTTGAGCATCAGGTCGATCGCCGCCGTGCCGCCGGAACAGGTAAACCGGTTGCGGTCGATCTCGAACAGCTCGTTGGTGACCTCTATGTCCGGGAACTCCTCGACGAAGCCGGCCAGGTTCTCCCAATGGATGGTGCAGCGGTAGCCGTCGAGCAAGCCGGCGCGGGCGAGGATGTGGCTGCCCGTGCACAGCGCGCCGATGTCGGCGCCCTTGCGCGCCAACCGGCGCAGCCAGGATAGGGCCGCCTTGCTCTCGAAGCGCCGGACCTCCACGCCGCTGCACACGATCACGGTGTCCAGGTTGCCGGCCTTATCCAGGTCGCCCTCGGGATAGAGCTCGATGCCGTTGGAGGCCCGCACCGGCCGCCCGTCCACCGAGAACAGGTGCCACTCGTAGAGGCGCCGCCCGCTCGTGCGGTCGGCCAGCCGCAAGGCCTCGACCGCCCCGGTGAAGGCGATCATCGAGAAGTTCGGAATGAGGACCAGCCCGATCCGTTGCGGAAGCTCTCGGGGAAGGTTGCCGAACACGCCGGGCCCGCCTCGTGTTAACCTTTTGTTCTATTCACGTGGCAGTCTGGCACAAAAGGCGCCATGTCGCGAACGGAAAAATTCGTGCCGTGGACTCGCAAGCCGCCGGTCCGGCGGTCCAGTCCCTTGTGGCCCGCGAGCCGGCCCCGGAGGAGGCGCCGATGGCGCCTTTCGCCTTGAAAAATCGAACGTTGGCTATAGGCTCGCCGACGGGGGGACCCTGCCGGACATGACGCCGCGCTACTCGATCTTCAGCCTGATCCGTAACGCGCTCAGTTACCACGAGGACTGGCCCGAGGCCTGGCGCAGCCCGCAGCCGAAGCCGTCCTACGACGTGGTCATCGTCGGCGGCGGCGGGCACGGCCTGGCGACCGCCTACTACCTGGCCAAGGAGCACGACATCACCAACGTCGCGGTGATCGAGCGCGGCTGGCTGGGCGGCGGCAACACCGGGCGCAACACGACCGTCGTACGCTCCAACTACCTGTGGGACGAAAGCGCGGCGCTCTACGAGTTCGCGCTCAAGCTGTGGGAGGGGCTGTCCCGGGAGCTCAACTTCAACGTCATGTTCAGCCAGCGCGGCGTGCTCAACCTGGCGCACAACCAGCACGACCTGCGCGAGCTGTCGCGGCGGATCAACGCCAACCGCCTGAACGGCATCGATTCCGAGTTGCTGACCCCGGAGCAGATCAAGGCGGTGGTCCCGATCATCGACCTGCGCGCGGGCGGGCGCTACCCGGTGCTGGGCGCGTCCCTGCAGCGGCGCGGCGGCAACGCCCGGCACGACGCGATGGCCTGGGCCTACGCCCGCGCCGCCGACGCGCGCGGGGTCGACATCATCCAGGAATGCCCGCTGACCGGATTCCGCATCGGCAACGGCCGCATCCAGGGGGTGGAGACCGGCAAGGGCACCATCGAGGCCAAGAAGGTCGGCATCGCGGTCGCCGGGCACTCCAGCGTCATGGCGAGCCTCGCCGGCTTCCGCCTGCCCATCACCAGCCTGCCGTTGCAGGCGCTCGTCTCCGAGCCGGTCAAGCCGGTGCTGCACACCGTGGTCATGTCGGGCGCCGTGCACGCCTACATCAGCCAGTCGGACAAGGGCGAGCTGGTGATCGGAGCCGGAGCGGACAAGTACGTCGGATACGGCCAGCGCGGCAGCCTTTGCGTGACCGAGGAGACGCTGGCGGCGATCTGCGAGTTGTTCCCCTTGTTCCGGCGCATGCGCATGCTGCGCCAGTGGGGCGGAATCGTGGACGTCTGCCCGGACGCCAGCCCGATCATCTCCAAGACGCCGGTCGAAGGCCTGTACATCAACTGCGGCTGGGGCACCGGCGGGTTCAAGTCCACGCCCGGTTCCGGCTGGGTCTTCGCGCACACCATCGCAAACGACCGGCCGCACGACCTGAACGCCGCCTTCTCGCTCGACCGCTTCAGGACCGGATACCTGATCGACGAGCACGGCGCGGCGGCCGTGGCTCACTGACGCGCGGACGCGGCCCATGCTGCTCATCCCATGCCCCTACTGCGGCCCGCGCTGCGAGACCGAGTTCTCCTACGGCGGCCAGGCCCACCTCGCGCGCCCGGAGGACCCGGACACGCTCAGCGACGAGGCGTGGTGCGAGTACGTGTTCCTGCGCGACAACACCAAGGGCGTGTTCCTCGAGCGCTGGGTCCACGCGCAGGGGTGCCGGCGCTGGTTCAACGTCGCCCGCAATACCGTGACCTACGAGATCCTGGCGGTCTACGAGGCGGCCGCGCCGCCGCCCCCGCTCGAGCGCAAGACCGAGATCTGACTGGGTGTGAGGACCGTGCCGGCCAGCTTCCGCCTGCCCGAAGGGGGCCTGATCGACCGGACCGAGCCGGTGCGGTTCCGCTTCGACGGCCGGCCGTACCAGGGCTACGCGGGCGATACCCTGGCTTCGGCCCTGCTCGCCAACGGCGTGCACCTGGTCGGACGCAGCTTCAAGTACCACCGCCCGCGCGGGATCCTCGCGGCCGGCGTGGAGGAACCCAACGCGCTCGTCCAACTGGGCGGAGGCGCCGCCACCGATCCCAACATGCGCGCAACCCAGGTCGAGCTGGTCGAGGGCCTGAGCGCCCGGCCGCAGAATTGCTGGCCGAGCCTGGGCTTCGATGTCGGGGCGGTCAACGACCGGCTGTCGCGCATCTTCCCCGCGGGCTTCTATTACAAGACCTTCATGTGGCCGGCGGCGCTGTGGATGAAGTACGAGTATTTCATCCGCCACGCCGCGGGCCTCGGCCGCGCGCCGGCCGCGCGCGACCCGGACCGTTACGACAAGACCTTCGCCCACTGCGACGTTCTGGTCGTCGGCGCGGGGCCGGCGGGCCTGGCCGCGGCGCTCGCCGCGGGCCGCGCCGGGGCGCGGGTGGTGCTGGCCGAACAGGACGCGGCCCTGGGCGGAGCGCTGCTCGGGCTCGCCGGCGAGACCATCAACGGCAAGCCGGCGCTCGACTGGGTCGGCGAGGCGCGCCGGCAGCTCGAGGCGCTGGAGGAGGTCACGATCCTGACCCGCACCACCGCCTACGGTTACTTCGACCACAATTTCGTCGGCCTGCTCGAACGGGTCACCGATCACCTGGCGGACAAGCCGGCGCACCTGCCGCGCCAACGCCTGTGGAAGCTGCGCGCCAAGCAGGTCGTGCTCGCCACCGGCGCGCTCGAGCGCCCGCTCGTGTTCTGCGACAACGACCGGCCGGGGATCATGCTCGCGGGGGCGTGCCGGACCTACCTCAACCGCTACGCCGTGAAGCCGGGCGCGAAGGCGGTGGTCTTTACCAACAACGACGGCGCCTACCGGGCGGCGCTCGACATGGCCGCGGCGGGCATCGAGATCGCCGGCATCGTCGATCTGCGGCCCGACCCCGAGGGGCCGGCCTCGGAACGGGCCGAAGCCGCCGGCCTGCCGGTCCTCTCCGGGCACGCGCTCGTCGGCACCCGCGGCGACAAGCGCGTCGAACAGGTCCGCGTCGCGCGCCTGAGCGAGGACGGCGAGCGGATCGTCGGCACGGCCGAGCCCCTGGACTGCGACCTCGTCGCCATGTCCGGCGGCTGGAACCCGACCCTGCACCTGTTCAGCCAGTCGCGCGGCCAGGTACGTTTCGACGAGGAGCTCGGGTCCTTCGTGCCGGGGCGGTCGGTCCAGGCCGAGCGCTCGGCCGGGGCGTGCAACGGCGCCTTCGGCCTCGGCGCCTGCCTGGCCCAGGGCGCCGCCGCCGGCGAGCAGGCGGCCAAGGACGCCGGCTTCAAGGCGGGCGGGCGCAGGAGGAAAACCCCCACGGCCGAAGACACAGGCTTCCTCCCGGCGCGCCGGGTCTGGCTGGTGCCCTCGGACAAGCCGCTCGGACAACGCGGCAAGCACTTCGTCGACTTCCAGAACGACGTGACCGCGGCCGACCTTAAGCTGGCGGTGCGCGAGGGCTACCGGTCGATCGAGCACGTCAAGCGCTATACGACCACGGGAATGGGCACCGACCAGGGCAAGACCGGCAACGTGAACGCCATCGGCATCGTCGCCGAGGCGCTCGACCGGCCGATCACCGAGGTCGGCGTCACAACGTTCCGCCCGCCCTACACGCCGGTCGCCTTCGGCGCGTTCGCCGGACGCGACGTGGACGACCTTCTCGACCCGGTGCGCAAGACCCCGATCCACGCCTGGCACGAGCGCAACGGCGCCGTGTTCGAGGACGTGGGTCAGTGGAAGCGCCCGTGGTACTACCCGCGGGCGCGCGAGACGATGCACGAGGCGGTCAACCGCGAGGTCAAGGCGGTGCGCGATTCGCTCGGCGTGCTCGACGCCTCGACGCTCGGCAAGATCGACATCCAGGGCGCGGACGCCGCGGAGCTGCTCAACCGGGTCTACACCAACGCCTGGAAGAAGCTGGAGGTGCGGCGCTGCCGCTACGGGCTGATGCTGGGCGAGAACGGCATGGTCATGGACGACGGCGTGACCGCGCGCCTGGGCGAGACCCACTTCCTGATGACCACGACCACAGGCAACGCCGCCTCCGTGCTCGCCCACCTGGAGGAATACCTGCAGACCGAATGGCCCGACCTCGAGGTGTACCTGACCAGCGTCACCGAGCAGTTCGCCACGGTCTCGATCGCCGGGCCGAACGCGCGCCGGCTGCTCGCCGAGCTGAGCGAGGACATCGCGCTGTCGCCCGAGGCCCTGCCGCACATGGGGCTGGCCGAGGGCACGGTGGCCGGCATCCCCGCGCGCGTGTTCCGTGTCTCCTTCACCGGCGAGGCGAGCTACGAGATCAACGTGCCGGCGAGCTGCGGCCTGGCCCTCTGGCAGGCCGTGATGACGGCGGGCGCGAAATACGACATCACCCCCTTCGGCACCGAGGCGATGCACGTCCTGCGCGCCGAGAAGGGGTTCATCATCGTCGGCCAGGAGACCGACGGCTCGGTGACGCCCATCGACCTCGGCATGGACTGGATCGTGTCGAAGAAGAAGGACTTCGTCGGGCGGCGCTCGCTCGCCCGTCCCGACATGCTCAAGCCCGACCGCAAGCAGCTCGTGGGCCTTTTGACCGACGACCCGCAGGAGGTCCTGCCCGAGGGCGCGCAGCTCGTCGAGCGCGCGCTCGCCAAGCCGCCCGTGCCCATGGTGGGCCACGTCACCTCGAGCTACTACAGCCCCAACCTCGGCCGCTCGATCGCGCTCGCCCTGGTCAAGGGCGGACGCGCCCGCAAGGGGCAGAAGCTGTACGCGCCGCCCGCCGCCGGCGCGAGCGTGGCCTGCACCATCGCCGAGCCCGTGTTCCTGGATCCGGAGGGCAAGCGGCTGCATGGTTGAGCGCTACCTTCGCCAGAGCGCCCTCGCCCACCTCGGGCTCGACGGGCGCGCCCGAGCGAGCCGCGGCGAGGCGGGCGTGGCCATGGCCGAGCGGCCCTTCCCCGGCATCGCCGACCTGCGCGGCAAGCCGGCCGACCCGGGCTTCACGGCCGCCTTCGAGGCGGCCTTCGGCTTCGCCCTGCCGCTCGAGCCGAACACGACCGCGGGCGGTGGCGGCGCGATCGCCCTGTGGCTCGGGCCCGACGAGTGGTGGATCGTCACGCCCGGCCCCGGCCCGGAGGCCGGGCCCGGCACCGTCGCCAAGCTGCGCGCGGCGCTGGCCGGTCACGTTTGCGCGATCACCGACGTGAGCGAGACCCGGACCTGCATCCGCGTCTCCGGCCCCGGGGCCCGCGCGGTCTTGCAGAAGGGCTGCCCGCTCGACTTCCATCCCCGGGTCTTTACCCCGGGGCAGTGCGCGCAGAGCCACCTGGCCAAGGCCGCGGTCGTCCTGCACCTGGCCGGCGGCGAGGAGGCGGATGACGGCCCGGCCTTCGACGTCTACGTGCCGCGCAGCCTCGCCGAATACCTCTGGCGCTGGCTCGAGGACGCCGCGCGCGAGTACGGCGTGGCGGTCGTCGAGGGATAGCCCCGCCCTATCGTGAAGCGGTCGAGTTCGACGCAAAGGCCCGCGCGAGGTGATCATCCTCCAATGCAGGATCTCTTGGAATCACGGCGTTCTTTGGCTGCCTTCGCCCGCATCCCGGTAAGGACGCATGATCGAACGCGTGGGGTCCAGCCATCAGTCCGGCGGCGCGTCCAGGTTAAGGAAACGCACCCGGTGCCGCGCTGGAACGAAGAAGAGGTGGTCCTGTTCGTCGCCGGCTGCGATATGGCATTCCATGCAGAATTCGACGCGTTCCGACCCCTCACCGTTCGTAGTACCGAATAGGGCGCCATCCGGCAGAATCATGGTGTAGCGCCAGTCGCGCCCTTCCGGATTGAAGCCAGGCTGCATCTTTTCCATGAGCGACAACGGCCCCGTGTGGACATCGCCGCGATCGGTCACTTCGAAGCTGTCTTTGGCCAAGACCGAGCCCGCCGGCAAGGTGCCTGCCTCTTCGAACCTGCCGTAGGCCTTGGCTGGGTCGTTGGCGTAATTGTTGACGTATCGTCTGCCGTGCGTGGCCGACAGGTAGGGCACCGTGTTGTACCGGCGCCACGTGTGATAGACGCCGGCGTGCGGATTTCCCGACTTCCGGTATACGGCCACCATATCGTCGAGGATGCGATCGTAAATGGTGAGCGCGTCGGCGTCCGCCAGTTCGGCCGGCCGCGCCACCCGGAAATGTCGCCCTGGGCGTGCAATTTGCGGAAAGGCCGAGGGTTTACCCGACCCCGGTTCGACCGCCGGCGTCCAGGGTCGCAGCCATGCCGCGATGCCACCTGCGACGACTGCCAGGACAACGATCGCGGCAAGCGCCGCCCGGCGCCCGCCTCTCGTTCGTGCCCATTTCCGGCCAAGTATTTTACCGGCGGCTTCCGGGGTCGTGAGCACGTGGTAGGCGACAATCGGCTCGGCAATGTTCTTAACCACAAGCTCGCCAAGATGCTCATAGCCAAGCGTGACCTTGTGTCTGATCTGTTGGTAGATGCTGTCGGAGATACAAATTCCGCCAGGAATTGCCAGGCCCTGGAGTCGCGCCGCAATGTTCACGGCGTCGCCGAAGAGGTTGCCGTCCTCGACCATGACGTCGCCGAGATTGACACCGATGCGGAAGTGCATGCGCCGTGCCTCAGGCAGTTCGGCATTGCGCCGCTCCAGTTCTTCTTGAATGCGCGCGGCACAACGCACCGCCTGCACGGGGCTCGGGAACTCGGCCATCACGCTGTCGCCCTCGCCCGCGAAGACCCGGCCATCGTATTCGCCGACCAGCCCATCCATTACGTCGCGGTAGGCGCGCAGGGTCGCGAGCGTCCCCTCCTCGTCGTCACGCATGAGGCGGCTGTAGCCGACGACGTCGGCCGCAAAAATCGCGACGAGCCTACGGGAAACCTTTTGTTGTGACACGAGCCTCTCCAAGGCCCCATTGCTGCGAGAACAGCTTAGCGGTGTCAGGGACCGTAATCCATCGGGGCGTCAGGGGCTTTTCCGCGCCGAGCAGGGGCCGCACAAGGTCCTCGTAGTTCCCGTTGCGCACGGCGACTCCGAGCGCTTCGTCGACGCGGAGGCTGTGGTCGCAATTCGGTCGAAAGACCGGCCGCGCTCGGCCCGGCCTCGGCTGCAAGGAGCCCAGGCCCCGCGCCCAGCGACTACGCGACTGTGGTGGAACCGGAACAGGCCAACGGCCGAAACCGCCTCGCCGCCGCGCCGTTTCGTGCAACGCAATAATCTTTCAGTCACAAGCGCTTGAGGTGTGACGCGCGTCACTTCGAATTCGGCGCGGTTGGCGGCATGTGATAGGCATGCGCACGCGCCTTGCGACCAAACGGCACCATCGAGGAATTGCGGCAAGATTCGTGCGGCCGCCGCACGGATCCATCAGAGCGCACGAAAATTTCAATAAACGTAAAGAAGATTTTAACCTTATTGCCGCAGCCTGGGATAGTGCCGGTTCTGTTTTTTGCTTGGACGAGTCTTCGCCATGAACGTGCAAAGCCCCGACGTGTTCGACATCTTCGCCGAACTATACAGCCGCGAGAAGCACGAGGAGATGACCTTGCAGGAGTACCTCCTCGGCTGCAGGGAAGACCCGTCGATGTACGCGACGGCCGCCGAGCGGATGATCGCCGCGATCGGGGAGCCGGAGCTGATCGACACCAGCATGGACGAGCGCCTCGGCCGCATCTTCCTGAACCGGACGATCAAGGTCTATCCGGCCTTCCATGACTTCTACGGCATGGAAGACACGATCGAGCGCATCGTCGGCTACTTCCGCTACGCCGCCCAAGGCCTCGAGGAGCGCAAGCAGATCCTGTACCTGCTCGGGCCCGTCGGCGGCGGAAAGTCCTCGCTCGCCGAGCGCCTGAAGCAGCTGATGGAGGAGCGGCCGATCTACGTGCTGAAGGCCGGCGACCAGATCAGCCCGGTGTTCGAATCGCCGCTCGGCCTGTTCAATCCGCAGCGCATGGCCGATCTGCTCGAGGACAAGTACGGCGTCGCCCGGCGGCGCCTGACCGGGCTCATCTCGCCGTGGGCAACCAAGCGCCTGGACGAGTTCGATGGCGACATAGCGAGGTTCAGCGTCGTCAAGCTGATGCCGTCCAAGCTGCGCCAGATCTGCGTGGCCAAGACCGAGCCGGGCGACGAGAACAATCAAGACATCTCCGCGCTGGTCGGCAAGGTCGACATCCGCAAGCTCGAGCATTTCAGCCAGAACGACCCGGACGCATACAGCTTCAGCGGCGGACTCAACCGCACGACGCAGGGGCTGCTCGAGTTCGTCGAGATGTTCAAGGCGCCGATCAAGGTCCTGCATCCGCTGCTGACCGCGACCCAGGAAGGCAACTACCAGGGCACGGAGAACTTCGGCGGGTTCCCCTTCCAGGGCATTGTGCTCGCCCATTCGAACGAGGCCGAGTGGCAGCAATTCAAGAACAACAAGAACAACGAGGCCTTCCTCGACCGCATCTCCGTGGTCAAGGTGCCGTACTGCCTGCGCGTGTCGGAGGAGAAGAAGATCTACGACAAGCTGCTCCGCGAAAGCGAGCTGGGCGGCACGCCCTGCTCCTCCGAGGTGCTGGAGATCCTGAGCCGTTTCTGCGTCTCCACCCGGCTGCGCGAGCACGAAAACTCGTCGCTGTTCTCGAAGATGCGGGTCTACGACGGCGAGAACCTCAAGGATGTCGACCCGAAGGCGAAGTCGGTGCAGGAGTACCGCGATGCCGGCGGCGTGGACGAGGGCATGACCGGCGTGAGCACGCGCTTCGCCTTCAAGGTGCTCTCGGAGACCTTCAATTACGACACCGAAGAGGTGGCCGCCGACCCCGTTCACCTGATGTACATCCTGGAGCAGGCGATCAAGCGCGAGCAGTTCCCGGGCGAGACCGAGTCCGGCTACCTGGAGTTCATCAAGTCCGAGCTCGCGCCGCGCTACGCCGAGTTCATCGGGCACGAGATCCAGAAGGCCTACCTCGAGTCCTACACCGAGTACGGGCAGAACCTGTTCGACCGCTACATCGCCTACGCCGACGCCTGGATCGAGGACCAGGACTACAAGGACCCGGACACCGGCCATGTGTTCGACCGCGAGGTGCTGGACGGCGAGCTGTCCAAGATCGAAAAGCCGGCGGGCATCGCCAATCCCAAGGACTTCCGCAACGAGGTGGTCAAGTTCGCGCTGCGCGCCCGGGCCAAGAACGGGGGCAAGAACCCGTCCTGGACCAGCTACGAAAAGCTGCGCGAGGTCATCGAGAAACGCATGTTCAGCCAGGTCGAGGACCTGCTGCCCGTGATCAGCTTCGGGACCAAGAAGGACAGCAACACCGACAAGCAGCACACCCAGTTCGTGCAGCGCATGAAGGAGCGTGGTTACACCGAGCGTCAGGTGCGCCGCCTGGTCGAGTGGTACATGCGCGTCAACAAGGCCGGCTGAACCCGGGAGCGAGCGCGTTAACGGCATGCCCAACTTCATCGACCGCCGCCTCAACCCGAAGGACAAGAGCCTCTCCAACCGGCAGCGCTTCCTGAGGCGGGCGCGCGCTCAGCTCAAGGAAGTCATCAACCGCTCGATCAAGGGCCACAGCATCACCGACGTCGACGGGCGTCAGATCGTCAAGGTGCCGACCAAGGGGATCGGCGAGCCGCGCTTCCAACACGCCACCTCCGGCGGGCGCCGCGCGCGGGTGTTCGCCGGCAACAAGCAGTTCACCGCCGGCGACCGCATCATGAAGCCGAAGCAGGGCGGCGGCGGCGACGGCGCGAGCGGCCGGCAAGCTTCGGACAGCGGCGAAGGAGAGGACGAGTTCCAGTTCACGCTGTCGCGCGAAGAGTTCCTCGACCTGTTCTTCGAGGATCTCGAGCTGCCGGACCTGGTCAAGACCAGCCTCAGGGAGATGTGCTCCTTCAAGCCGCGCCGGGCCGGCTACGCGGTCACCGGAACGCCGACCAACATCAGCGTCTTGCGCACCATGCGCAACAGCTTCGGCCGTCGGCTCGCCCTCAGGCGGCCGCGGCAGGAGGAGCTGGACGAGGTCGAGCGGCGAATCGAGGAGCTGGAGCGGACTTCCGATCCCAACGTGGGCGCGCGCCGGCAACTCGCCGCGCTGCGCGAAGACCTCGATCGGATGCTGCGCAAGCGCAAGATCGTGCCCTACCTGGACCCGGTCGACATCCGCTACAACCGCTTCGAGCCGCAGCCGCTGCCCAACGCCAACGCCGTCATGTTCTGCCTGATGGACGTGTCCGGCTCCATGGGCGAGCGGGAGAAGGACCTGGCCAAGCGATTCTTCGTGCTGCTCCACCTGTTCCTGAAGCGCCGCTACGAACGCATCGACATCGTGTTCATCCGGCACACCCACGAGGCCCAGGAGGTCGACGAGGAGACCTTCTTCTACAGCCGGGAGACCGGCGGCACGGTGGTCAGCACGGCGCTGGAGGAGATGCTGCGCATCGTGCGTGCGCGCTATCCGACCCGGGAGTGGAACATCTATGCGGCGCAGGCCTCGGACGGCGACAACTTCTCCGGCGACTCGCAGAAGTGCATCAGCCTGCTCAACGAGGAGCTCATGCCGCTGTGCCAGTACTACGCCTACGTCGAGATCCTGGACGAGCGCGAGGCCGACATCTTCAAGGCGGCCGACAACGGCACCGCCCTGTGGCGCGCCTATCAGAAAGCCGGCGAGGCCTGGCCGAACTTCCAGATGAGGCGCATCGCGCGGCCGGGCGACATCTATCCGGTGTTTCGCGAGCTGTTCGCCAAGCAACCCAAGGATGACCGGGCGCGCGCCACCGCGAGCGCATGAGGGGGCGTCGATGGCCAAGCGATCCAAGAGCCGGTACCTGTTCGAGGGCTCCGACTGGACCTTCGACACGCTGGCCAGGACCTACGAGGCGATCGAAAAGGTGGCGGTGGACGACCTCGGCCTGGACGTCTACCCGAATCAGGTCGAGATCATCTCCTCCGAGCAGATGCTGGACGCCTATTCCTCGATCGGCATGCCGCTCATGTACCGGCACTGGTCGTTCGGCAAGCACTTCGTCCGCGAGGAGCAGCTCTACCGCAAGGGCGCCCGGGGCCTGGCCTACGAGCTGGTGATCAACTCCAACCCCTGCATCAGCTACCACATGGAAGAGAACACCATGGCCATACAGGCCTTGGTGACGGCGCACGCGGCCTTCGGGCACAATCACTTTTTCAAGAACAATTATCTGTTCCGGCAATGGACCGACGCCGGGGCGATCCTCGACTATCTGGAGTTCGCCAAGGGCTACATCGGCAAATGCGAGGAGCGGCACGGCCTGGCCGCCGTGGAGGAGGTTCTGGACGCCGCGCACGCGCTCATGGACCACGGCGTCTTCCGCTACCGCAGGCCGCCGCGCGGCACGCCCGAAAAGGAAAAGGAGCGCGAGCGCGAGCGCCAGGAGTACGAGGAGCGCACCTTCAACGACATCTGGCGCACGCTGCCCCAATCCAAGGACGACGCGGAGCCCTCGGAGGCCGACCGCGACCTGGCCGAGCGCAAAAAGCGGCTCAAGTTGCCAGAGGAAAACCTGCTCTACTTCCTCGAGAAGAACAGCCCGATCCTGGAATCCTGGCAGCGGGAGATCCTGCGCATCGTCCGCAATATCGCTCAGTACTTCTACCCGCAGAAACAGACCAAGGTGATGAACGAAGGCTGCGCCACCTTCGTCCACCACTACATCATGAACGCGCTGTACGACCAGGGCCGGCTGAGCGAGGGCGCGATGTTGGAGATTCTGCACAGCCACTCCAACGTGATCTTCCAGCCGGCCTTCGACCATTCGCTTTACGCCGGGATCAACCCCTATGCGCTCGGCTTCGCGATGATGCAGGACATCCAGCGCATCTGCACCGATCCCACCGAGGAGGACAACTACTGGTTCCCGCAGATCGCGGGCAACGGCGACTGGCGCGGGACGCTCAAGGACGCCTGGGCCAACCACCGCGACGAGTCCTTCATCAAGCAGTATCTCAGTCCGCACCTGATCCGGAAGCTGCGCATGTTCGTGCTCACCGACAACGACAAGGATAACCACTACACGGTGGCCGCCATCCACGACGAGCGCGGCTACGAGAACGTGCGCGCGACGCTGGCGCGCTGCTACGACGTCGGCACGCTCGAACCCAATATCCAGGTCGTCGACGTCGATCTGCGCGGCAATCGCCACCTGTGCCTGCAGCACCCGGTGCGCGACGGCATTCCATTGGCGCAGAAGAGCCGCGACCACGTGCTGAAGCACATTCGCCGACTGTGGGGATACGACGTCCGCCTCGTCGGGATCGACGACAAGAGCGGCGATAAGGTCTACGAGACCTCCTCGGCGTCCAGCGACGAGGCCGCCTGAGACGTGCGGCCCGGCCGGGCCTTTCGGGGACAGTATACTTAATTCTCCGAATTAAGTATACTGTCCCCGAAATTTCCGAAATTCACGATTTGCCGCCGTGAAGCGGGGCGATACCAGCCGTGGTTGGTATAACATGCCGCGCCATGATCATCCGGGAACGCTACGACCGCCTCGCCCCGCTTTACGACGCCGTCGACCTCGCCGAGGTGCTGTACAAACGGCAGGTGCGGCCCCGGTTGTTCGCCGGCCTGGAGGGCCGAATCCTCGATGTCGGCGTCGGGACGGGCCGCAACATCCCGTTCTATCCCCCGGGGGCCCGGGTGGTCGGCCTCGACCTGAGCCCGGGCATGCTGGCGCGCGCCCGGCGCCGCGCCGCCCGGCTCGGCCGGCCCGTGGACCTGGTGGCCACCGACGTCCTCGGCACGGGCTTTCCGGACGGCTGTTTCGACGCGGTCGTCTCCGCCTTCATGTTCTGCGTGCTCGACGAGCGCGTGCAGCGCCAGGCGCTGGCCGAGCTGGCGCGCGTGTGCAGGCCCGGCGGCGAGATCCGCGTCCTCGACTACGCCTTTTCCCGCCGCCGGTGGCTGCGCCTCCTCATGGAGCTTTGGCAGCCCTGGGAGAAGCTCGTCTTCGGGGCTGCCTTCAACCGCCATACCGATCGCTATATCGCGCAGGCCGGCCTCGAGCTCTTGCGCGAGGAGTCCTTCGTCGGCGACATGGTCCGCCTGCTCGTGGCACGCACGCCGGCCTGAGGCCCGCCGCGCCCCGCCCTCACGCGAACGCGTCGGGCATGGACTCCTTCTTGCGGCGGATGAAATCCCGGAGCGCCTCGTCGGTGGCCGGGTCCAGCGCCGGGGCCTCGTACTCGGCGAGCGTCTTCTTCCACAGCGCGTTGGCCCGCTGCGCCGCGTCCTGCGCCCCTTCGGCCTCCCACTGCTCGAAGCTGTTGTTGTCGGCCACCGCCGAGCGGTAGAAGGCGGTCTCGAAGTTGGCCTGGGTGTGGGCGCAGCCGAGGAAATGGCTGCCCGGCCCGACCTCGCGGATGGCGTCCATGGCCTGGCCGTTTTCGGACAGGTCGAAGCCCCCGCACAGGACCTGCATCATGCCGAGCTGGTCGGCGTCCATGATGAACTTCTCGTAGGACGAGACCAACCCCCCTTCGAGCCAGCCGGCGCCGTGCAGCACGAAGTTGACCCCGGCCAGCATCGTCGGCAGCAGGGTCTGGGCGCTCTCGTAGGCGGCCTGGGCGTCGGGGACCTTGGCGGCGCACAGCGAGCCGCCCGAGCGGAACGGGACGCCGAGCCGGCGGGCCAGCGCCGCCGCGCCGTAGAGCACCAGTGCGGGTTCGGGCGTGCCGAAGGTGGGCGCGCCGGACTGCATGGAGATGGAGCTGGCGAAGCTGCCGAAGACCACGGGCGCGCCGGGCCGGACGAGCTGGGCGAAGGCTAGGCCGGCCATGGCCTCGGCCAGGATCTGGGTCAAGGCCCCGGCCGGCGTGACCGGCGACATGGCCCCGGCCAGGATGAACGGGGTCACGATCACCGCCTGGTTGTTGCGCGCGTAGACCTTGAGCGCGCCCAGCATGGTCGCGTCGAAGGTCATGGGCGAGTTGGCGTTGATCAGGCTGAGCAGCACCGTGTTGTCGGCGACGAAGTCCTTGCCGAAGACCAGCCGGGCCATGGTCACGCTGTCCTCGGCCCGCTCCGGCGCGGTGACCGAGCCCATGAAGGGTTTGTCGGAGTAGCGGATGTGGCTGTAGACCATGTCCAGGTGGCGCTTGTTGACCGGCACGTCGACCGGCTCGCAGACCGTCCCGCCCGAGTGGTGGATCGCCGGCGTGGCGTAGGCGAGCTTCACGAAGTTCTCGAAGTCCTCGAGCGTCGCGTAGCGCCGGCCCTTGTCCAGGTCGAGCACGAACGGCGGGCCGTAGACCGGGGCGAAGACCGTATTGCCGCCGCCGATGCGCACGCTGCGCTCCGGGTTGCGGGCGTGCTGGGTGAACTGCGACGGGGCGGACTTGATGATCTCCCGGCACAGGCCGCGCGGGACGCGCACGCGTGCGCCCTGCACGTCGGCGCCCGCGTCCTTCCAAATCCTCAGGGCCTCCTCGTCGTCGCGGAACTCGACCCCGATCTCCTCGATGATGGTGTCGGCGTTGTGCTCGACGAGCGCCAGGCCCTCCTCGCTCAGCACCTCGTAAGTCGGGATCTTGCGCGTGATGTAACGCAGCGGGGCCGGCCCCGCGCCGCGCCGGGCCGCGCGCCTTGCCTCCGCGCCGCCGCGCGTCCGCCGGCCGCGGCCCTCCCGCGCGCCCCCGGCCGTGTCGCTCATACCGCCGCTCCTTCACCCATGGTGTGTAAGAGTATCCGGGTGTAAGAGTATCCGGCCCGGCCGGTTCCGGCCTCTTTCGTCGGCGCGACCGCGAACCCCGGAAAAGCGGCGCGCTCGGGGGACGCAACCGGCCCGGGCCGCCTGCATCAAGAGCGTGTGCGAGACGGACGTGGTTACTGCGCCGCCGACTTGGTTTCCTGCCACCGCGCCAGGGCGAGGTGCGCCTTTTTCCCGGCTTCCACGGCGTAATCCGCGGCCGAGTCCGTCGGTGCGCTCAGCTCGATCACATACCCGTTCGGGTCCCTGAAATAGATCGAGTGAACGAAGCCATGGTCCGCGATACCCCGCGTTTCGATCCCCTCAACCTTGCCCTTCTCGAACATCTCGTGGAGCGTCTTCGCATCGACCTCGAGCGCGATGTGCAGGTCGTAGTCGTGCTGCGCCTTGAACTCGAACGGTGAGTCCGGGTTGTTTGCCCGCCGCCGCCCGGGGCCAACCCGGCGAGCCGATACCGATGAGCGCCCGAGTCACCTCGTGCGCTCATCGGTCTCACTTCGACGAACTGTTGCGCGCGCTCGGTTTCATCGTCGGCGAGGATCATCCCGCGCGCGGCGAGGTGGCATGAGCGGACATACACGAGCGCGCCTCGCGACGCTCGCGGGCACGCGGCGTGGCGCGGAAAAAAAATCGGGCGCGCGACGCGACCAATCGATCGCAACAAGCACATTTTGTATTTGCGGGAATCGGCAAGGGATGTATAAGCAGGTTGCTAGGCACGACATATAGTAGCTGGGGTCCGAACGGTTACTAAGTAAGGTAGAGTGCCGCGCTGTGGTCCGCTTCGGACAAGGACACACGATCGACCATCTCCACCAAACCGCACCTGGAAACGAGGTTGGCCATGCCCGATGAAATCACTTCGCCTCCGACTCCGATGCCACCACCGGCAAAGAAGGCGACGAGAAAGAGCGCCGCGAAGAAGGCCGCAAAGAAGGCCGTGAAGAAGGCCGCCAAGAAGGCGAAGAAGCCGGCGAAAAAGAAGGCCGCCAAGAAAGCCAAGAGGCCGGCGAAGAAGAAGGCCGCCAAGAAGGCCAAGAGGCCGGCGAAGAAGAAGGTCGCCAAGAAGGCCAAGAGGCCGGCGAAGAAGAAGGTCGCCAAGAAGGCCAAGAAGCCGGCGAAGAAGAAGGCCACGAAGACGCGCGCCCGCACGTAAGGCGCCGCCCCGGTCGGGCGCGGCCCGGCCAACGCTGCGAAGACCTTATCTTCCGCACCGACACGAGGACCTCGGCCTTCGGTCGAGCCTGGAGAAAACGGGGGCAGGTACGCCCCCGTTTCCATGTCCAGCCCACGGCGCCCATTCGCACGCCTTGCGCCGCGCGCCCCGCGCGCGCCGCCACCGCGCCTACGCGCGCGCGAATGTGAACGGTCGTGCGTTGCCGCGGCGGCCCGCCC
>JBHHZJ010000041.1:0-29042 GCA_046758005.1 Kiloniellaceae bacterium | reverse complement strand
TCCGCTCTATACATTACAGTTGGAGCAGATCCAGGTCGATGAATCGCCTTCGGGCAATTCTCATCGACCTGGATCAGCTCTACGCGCCTACCGCGCGCGGCCGGCCGCCGCGGAGCGGGCGGTGCCGAGGCGGGCGCCGGTGGGCCATCCGAGCTCCCGCCCGCCCATGATGCCGGACGGGCGCAGGATCAGGATCCCGATCATCGCCACCGCGAGCACGATCTCGGTCAGCCCCACCACCGGGTTGGCAAACAGCTTCTGGATGTTGATCGCGTTCTCCGCGCCGCGCAGGGTCTCGAAGACGGCGGTGACGACCAGGGTCCCGACCACCGCGCCCGAGACGCTGCCCGGCCCGCCGATCACCAGCATGGCCAGGATGACGAAGGTCTCCTTCAGGTAGAACGCGGTCGGCGAGAACGACGTGATGAAGTGTGCCCACAGCGCCCCGGCGAAACCGGCGACGAAGGCGCTGAGCACGAAGCCGATCCAGCGCACGACGACGATGTCGACGCCGCTCGTGGCGGCGGCGGTGCGGTCGTTGCGCGAGGCGCGCAACTGCAGCCCGAACCGCGATTCCTTGAACCAGTAGGCCAGCACGACGAAGGCCACGCCGCAGAGCGCGCTGGTCCACAGGTCGGTGTGGCGGGTCACGCCGAACAGGGTCTGCGGGCCGTTGGTCACCGTCTTCCAGTGCACGAGCACGTTGTGGATGACCACGAGCAACGCGAAGGAGGTGATGACCGCCGCCGCGTCCGACAGGCGCATCAGCGGGTAGCTGATGAGCGCCGCGATCAGGCCGGCGACGGCCGCGCCGATGAAGACCGCGGCCAGGAAGGGAAGCTGGATGTCGGCGAGGAACGGATACAGGTCCGGCAGGGCGAAGGCCTTGACCCTGGGCGCCATCGAGAACAGGACCGAGGCGTAGGCGCCGATGCCCATGAACCCGATGTGGGCGAAGGAGAGGATCCCGGAATTGCCCATGAAGATCTGCAGGCCGACGACCAGCGCCACGTTGATGAACAGCGTGGTCGCGATGCGCTCGATCGTCCGGTCGCCGAGCAGGTCGGCGCCGGCTGCGATCAGCAGCAAAGGCACCAGCAGCACGGCGAGCGTGCTCAGCCGCGAGAACGACTGCGCGAAGGCGGGGCCCGGGTCCATGGCGTTCGCTCGGCTCCCTCAGGCCCCGCGGATCAGGCCCTCGGGCCGGAACAGCAGAATCAGGATCACCAGGGTGAAGGTGAAGGCCTCGCGGAACTCGAGCAGGTCCTGGGGCAGCAGCATGTTGAAGGTCACGGTGATGGACGCGAGCACGAAGCCGCCCACGACCGCGCCGATGAGGCTGCGCAGGCCGCCGATCACGCAGGCGATGAAGGCGATGAGCAGCGGCGCCAGCCCGATGCCCGGCGTGACCGAGGCGATACGCCCCAGCCAGAACAGCGACACCGTCCCGGCGAGCAGGCCGCTGATCGCGAACGCGGCGCCGATCACCACGTTGGCCGGCACGCCGAGCATGCGGGTCATGACGAACTTGTCGGCGGCGGCGCGCAGGGCGATGCCCAGGATCGTGCGCCGCAGCAGCACGCTGAACGCGACGAGCAGCGCCAGACACACGACCACGGCGAGGATGCTGCGCATCGGGATCACGACGCCGGCCAGCGTCACGGTCTCCGAGAACACCTCGGGGATCGGCACCAGCCGGGCGCGCGGCGAGATGAACAGCAGCGCGGCGTTCTGAAACAGCGTGCTGACCGCGAAAGAGGTGATCAGCATGGCCGTGATTGAGCGCTCGCGCACCGGGCGGAAGGCGATCCGCTCCGTCAGGTAGCTGGAGAACACCGCCACCAGCACGGCGCAGAACGCCATGATCAGCCACGGCAGCGGTCCACCGCTCAGCAGGTACAGCGTGTAGCCGCTCACCATGATCAGCTCCCCATAGGCGAAGTTCACCAGCCGGAGGATGCCGTAGATAACGACCAGGCCGAGCGCCATGAGGGCGTACAGGCTGCCCAGGCTGAGCACGCTGATCGCGAACTGCAGGATCTGGCCGAAGGACTCCAAGACCGCTCCCCCCCCTTGTGGCCTCAGTGCCGCCGCTCGCCCAGGTACACGCTCTCCACGTCGACGTGGCGGCGCAGCGCCTCGGGCGTGCCCTCCGCCTCGACCCGGCCCATCTTGAGCAGGTAGGCCCGGTCGACGACCTCGAGCGTCTGGGTCACGTTCTGCTCGACGAGCAGGATGGTCATGCCGCCGCGGTGCAGGCGCGTGACCAGCTCGAAGACGTGATCGACCAACGCCGGCGCCAGGCCGAGCGAGGGCTCGTCGAGCACGAGCAGCTTGGGGTGCGACATGAGCGCGCGCGCGAGTGCGAGCTGCTGCTGCTCGCCGCCGGACAGCGTGCCGGCCGGCTGGGTGAAACGCTCGCCCAGGATCGGGAACAGACCGATCATCTCGTCCACGTCCCTGCGGTATTCGACGCGGTCCCCGCGGACGTAGGCGCCCAGGCGCAGGTTCTCCTCCACCGTCAGCGCGGGAAAGATCTCCCGGTCCTCCGGCACCATGGCGATCCCCTTGCGAACGATCGCCTCGGGCGGCAGGCCGACGATCGACTCGCCGCGGAAGGAAATGGCGCCGCGGCGCGGCTTGAGCACGCCGGCGATGGTGAACAGGGTCGTCGTCTTGCCGGCGCCGTTGGCGCCGATGAGGGCGATGAACTCGCCCTCGCGCACGGCCAGGGAGACCCCCCGCACGGCCTCGATCGCGCCGTAGCGCACGTGCACGTCCTCAAGCGTCAACATGCGCGCGCTCCTTGGCGGTGGAGCCGAGGTACGCCGCCACGACCTCCGGGATCCGGCGCACCGCCTCCGGCGTGCCCTCGCCGATCGTGCGGCCGTAATTCAGCACGTGCAGCCGGCCGCACAGGCGCATGATCAGGTTCATGTCGTGGTCGACGATCAGGATGCCGAGGCCCTTGTCCCGCGGGATCGGGGCCAGCATGCGCAGAAGCTCCGTGCTTTCCTCCTCGTTCAGCCCGGCCGCGGGCTCGTCGAGCAGAAGGAACCGCGGCGCCGCCGCGAGCGCGCGGGCGACCTCGACCCGGCGCTCGTGGCCGTAAGGCAGCTCGCCGGCCAGGCGCGCGGCCCAGGGCGCGAGGTCGAGCTCGGCCAGGATCTCCCGCGCCCGCCGCCGGGCCTGGCGCCGCGGCAGGCCGACGCCGACCGCCGCCACCTCGACGTTCTCCAGCACCGTGAGGTCGTGGAACAGGCGTACCCGCTGGAACGTCCGCGCGACCCGGGCGCGGGCGATCTCGTGCGCGCGCTTTCCCGTGATGTCGAGCCCGCCGGCCACGATCCGTCCCTCGGTCGGCGGCAGCAGCCCGGTCACCACGTTGATCAGCGTCGTCTTGCCCGAACCGTTGGGGCCGATGAGGCCGAGGATCTCCCCCTCCTCCAGGCGCAGGGACACCCGGTCGAGCGCGCGCAGCCCGGCAAAGTGCTTGGAGACGCCCTCGACGACGAGGGAGGCGCTGGATTCCGGCTGGGACAAGGCGGCTCGGCCTGAAAGCGCCGCGGCGAGCGGGGGCGGCCGCGCCGCCGCCCGCCCGCGCGGGTCCTCGGTCTGATCTTCTACAAGCTCACCACGGCTTGGGGACGTCGGTCGGCAGGCGCCAGCCGAGGAAGTGGGGCTTGCCGGCCTTCAACTCGACCAGCGCCGCCTCCTTCTGCGGCTCGTGCCCGGTCGCGGCGTCCGACCAGCGCAGCTTGCCGGTCAGCAGGTCGAACTCGTTGGTCTCCATGACCTTGGCCACCGCCGCGCCGTCGGTCGTGCCGGCCTTCTCCGCCGCCTGGGCCATCACCATGATGGTGTCCCAGCCGGTGGCGACGAAGGCCGTCTCCGGCGGGCCGCCGGTCTGCTTCTTGAAGTAGCCGAGGAACTCGGCCATGCCCGGCGCCGCACCCGGTTGCATCCAGCTGTGGGTCACGAAGTAGATGTCGTTGCCGAACTTCGCGCCGACGGCGCCGAACAGCCCGGTGTCGTCGTAGGAGTCCCCGCCGACGATCGGAGTCTGGATGCCGACCTCGCGGATCGAGCGGATGATGGTGCCCAAATCCGGCATGTAGGACGAGATGAAGAAGACGTCCGGCTTCTCCTTCAGGGCCTGTATGCGCGCGAGCTGGGCCGAGAAGTCCTGGTCGCCCTGGGTGTACTTGTCCTCGCGGATGACCTTGCCGCCGATGTTCTCGAAATGCTTGATGAAGAACTCGCTGAGGCTGGTGGTGTAGTCGATGAAGGTATCGGTCACCACATAGGCGGTCTTCCAGCCGCGTTCCTTGAAGGCGTACTCGGCGGCCGTGGCGCCCATGGTGGTGTTCCACATCGACAGCGTGAACTGCTTGTCGCCGAGGGTGAAGGCGTTGTACAGCGGCGAGGACGCGCAGGTCGAAATGCCCACCAGCCCGGCCGCCTGCGCCTCGCGGCTGGCCGGTCCGCCGAAGTCGAAGTCGCACGGCGCCACGATGAGCTCGGCGCCCTGATCGATGAGCTGCACGGTCACGTTGCCCACGGTGACCGGGTCGCTCTTGCCGTCCAGATTGATGAACTTGACCTTGCGGCCGAGCACGCCGCCGTGCTCGTTGAGCCACTTCTCGGCCACTTGGGCGCCCTGCAGGCCCGGCGTATCGAGCGGCGCCTGGATGCCGGTCAGGCTCAAGGCCCCGCCGATGATGAGGTCCTCGGCCGCCGCCGCGGGACCGCTCGGCCCGGCCAGACCAATCGCGAGGGCAAGCCCGGCCACGCCACCCAAGCAACGCCGCGTGCGCCGGCACAGTGACGGCGGGCGCGGTTCCCGAGTCATTCTCGCAACCATTTCGATATCCTCCCTGCCATGCTTAACTGCCTTAAAAACACAGAACACCACGGTCGATGTCGGCGGTCAAGCCGACCGCGCGGCGGCGCCCGGGGCGGGGCTCCCGACCCATTTGCTTGGCGCGATTCGGTTGACGTACGTCGCTGGCCCGATAACCTGAGGGGTCTTTATTTTGCAGTGTTGAGTGGACCCGGTTCGAGCAGGGTCGAAAGGGAGAACGAAAATGGCTGAGCGAAAGAAAGGACGGGAAGGCATCTCAACAGAACCCCCGCGCGACCTCACGCGACGGGATTTCCTGGGCGCCGGCGCGGCGGGCGCGGCGCTGCTCCTGGTGGCCGCTCCTCGCAGGAGCTACGCGGCCGAGAAAATCAAGATCGGAAGCATGGGCCCGTTCACCGGTCCGGCGAGCCGCACCGGCGACGAGTTCAAGAACGGCGTCGCGATGGCGCTGGAGGACGCGCGCGCCGCGGGCGAACTGCCGCTGGTCATCGACGGCAAGCAACGCGAGATCGAGATCGTCTTCATTGACAGCCAGTCGAGCCCGGAAAAGGCGGTCAAGGCGGTGACCGACGCGGTCACGCGCCGCGGGGTCGAGTTCATCGTCAACGGCTGGCATTCCTCGGTCGCCATGGCCGTGATCGACGCGGAGGTGCCGCTCAAGGTGGTCCACATCGGGCACCTGGGCGAATCCCAGTACATTTCCGAAAAGATCAACACGAACCCGCAGAAGTATCGCGGCTGGTTCAAGGGCTGGCCGGCGCCGCCGGTCCTGGCCGGGCTCTATGGTCCGCCGCTGCAGCACTTCATCAACACGGGGCTCTGGAAGCCCGCCAACAGGAAGTGCGCCATTCTGGTCGAGGACACCGACTTCGGCCGCGGCTGGGGCGATGCGGCGATCGTCAGCCTCAAGAACGCCGGGTTCGACGTGCTGCCCTACGACGTGACGGCGCTCGACGAGACCGAGTTCTCGCCCCTGCTGACCCGCTACAAGGCGCAGGGGGTCTCGCTGGTCGGCATGACCTCGACCGGCAACGTCAGCGTCTCCAACTTCGTCAAGCAGTTCCGTTCCCAGGGCGTGAAGGCCCTGCTGATCGCCCACGGGCTCGGCTGGTTCAGCGAGTGGTACGAGCTGACCGGCGACGCCTCCGACTACGCGGTGGCCATCGACTCGCCGCACGTCATCTCGGGCGAGCAGGAGGACTGGGTGAAACGCTACAAGGCCAAGTTTGGGGTCGACCCGGGCATCGCCGCGAGCGGCATCACCTACGACTACATGCGAATGGCGATCAAGGTGCTCAACAAGGCCGGCACGCTCGACTACGACACCTTGATCCGGACGGTTTACGACACCCCCTACACGGGGGTCTGGAATTTCTACAAGTTCTCGACCGAGCCGGGCCCGAACGCGCTGGCACCCAACGAGGTCATGACCGGCAGCTTCATGGAAGGCTTCTTCTTCCCGATGGTCCAGTTCCTGAAGGGCAAGGCCCGGGTGATTTGGCCGCTGGAGCACGCCAAGGCCAAGTTCCAAGCGCCGCCGTGGGTCTAGGTCGTTCCCAGGCCGGCGCGCCGGGGGCGGACCGAATTCGGCCCGCCCGCCGGCGCGCCCGGCCTTCGGACCGCGACCTTTGGATCGCAACGGGTTCACGTCGTCGCGTCGAGGATCGGGGGGCTTTAGTGACGTGACCGCGCCGCTGCTTTCCGTCGATCGGCTATACAAGCGGTTCGGCGGCATGATCGTGCTCGACGGCGTTTCACTGGAGGTGGGGCCGGGCCAGATCCACGGGGTCATCGGACCGAACGGGGCCGGCAAGACCACCCTGTTCAACGTCATCAACGGCATCTATACCGCGACATCCGGCACGGTCACCTTCAAGGACAGGGACATCACCAACAGGAACGTCAACGCGATCGCCATGTTGGGCCTCGGCCGCACGTTCCAGGTGGCGCGCGTGTTCAACGAGATGAGCCTGCTCGACAACATGCTCGTGCCGACCGTGCCCAAGGGGATCCCGAGGCGCGAGGCCGAGGCGCGCGCCATCGAGCTGCTCGGCCTGGCCGGTCTGACCGAGCTGAAGGACCAGGTGGCGATCGAGGTTTCCGGCGGGCAGAAAAAGTTGCTGGAGTTCATGCGCACGATGATGGCCGATCCCGACCTGATCCTGCTCGACGAACCCTTTGGCGGCATCAACCCCGCCCTCGTGGACCGGCTGACCGACATTGTCCTCCAGATCAACGAGCAGAGCGGCAAGACGTTTCTGTTGATCAGCCACGAGATGCCGCAGGTCACGAGGCTCTGCGGCACGGTGACCGTCCTCGCCGCCGGCAAGACGATTGCGCGGGGAACGCCGGCCGAGATGCGCGAGCACCCGGCGGTCATCGAGGCCTACCTGGGTCAATAGCAAGAGCGAGGGCGCGCGATGGGTCTTCCCTCCCCCGGCCACATCCAGGCGCTGCGTCGGCGGGGCATCGCACGGACGCCGAAAAGGGTGCGTCGTTCCATCCCCCCGGCCCACCCTGGAGCTCGGCGGCGAGACGGATGCCGGCGCCGAGACCGCGTTCCGGCGGCGGGCCGCGCCAACGGTCCCGTGTGATCGTGCGGGAACCCTGCGGAGCGCGGCCATGAGCCTGGAAGTCAGAGACATCGTCTCGGGCTACACCAAGGAGGTCCCGATCCTCAAAGGCGTAAACCTGACGGCCCGGGAGGGGCTGGTCACCGCCATCATCGGGCCCAACGGCGCCGGCAAATCGACGCTGCTCAAAACCATCTACGGCTACATTCAGCCGAGCCGGGGCGAGATCCTGCACTACGGCAAGTCCATCAACGGCCTGCCGCCGGAACGCATGCTCCAGGAAGGCATCGCCTACCTGCTTCAGGGCCACAGCGTCTTCCCCAAGATGACGGTGCAAGAGAACCTGGAGCTGGGCGCCTGGATCTTCCGCAACGACAAGGCAGCCGTCGCCCGCGCCTTCGAGGAGCTCTACGAACGCTTCCCGGTGCTCAGGGACAAGCGCGGCCAGAACGCCGGGTCGCTCTCGGGCGGGCAGCAACGCATGCTCGAAATCGCGCGCCTCACCATGACCGGCCCCAAGACCCTGCTGCTTGACGAGCCCTCCGTCGGTTTGATGCCCAAGCTGGTCGACCAGGTCTACGCGGAAATCTCGAAACTGAAGGAGCACCACTTCACCATCGTGATGGTGGATCAAAACGTGAAGAAGTCCATTGAGTTTGCGGACTACGTTTATGTGCTGAACCTGGGCGAGAACAGCCACCACGGCCCGCACGAAGACTTCGAGGCGCGGCTCGAAGAGATCATCAGGGAATGGATCTGATGCCCGACATCAACTTCCTCACCGATCCCGCCATCATGAGCGAGCTGGTCTTCCAGGGGCTGGTGCGCGGTGCGATGTACGCGCTCATGGGCATTGGTCTGTCCTTGATCTTCGGCATCCTGGGGGTCGTCAACTTCGCCCACGGCGAACTCTTCATGATCGGCACCTACGTGATGTTCGCGGTGAGCGTTTACCTCGGCTTGCCGTTCCTCGCCGGCATCGCCGCCGCCGGCGTCGTTCTCTTTTTTGTCGGCATGCTTCTGGAGCGCGGCCTGGTGGAGCCGCTGCGCCACCGGGCGGGCCGGGACTGGCTCCTGGATTCCTTCGTGCTCACCATCGGGTTGATGGTAATCCTGCAGAACCTGGCGCTGGTGGCCTTCGGCAGCCGCCGCCGCGGCATCACCGAGATGATCCCGGGCGGCTTCACCATCGGCGACGTCAACATCAGCTACGAGCGGCTCGGGATCCTCGCCATGGCCGTGATCATCGTCGGCCTGCTCGCGGCCTACATCAAGTTCACCAACATGGGCAAAGCGATCCGCGCCACCGCCCAGCACGCCGAGGCGGCGCAGACGCTGGGCATCAACGTCGACCGCGTCTACACGGTGGCCTTCGGCCTCGGGGCGGCGCTGGCCGGCGTGGCGGGCGCCATGTTGATCTCCATCTTCCCGGCCTTCCCGACGGTGGGCTATCAGCCGGTGCTCAAGAGCTTCGCCGTGGTCATCCTGGGCGGGCTCGGCAACATCCCCGGCGCGATCGCCGGCGGCTTCCTGCTGGGGATCATCGAGGCCTACGCCATCTTCTTCATGTCGGCGGGCTGGCAGGCCGTGCTGACGCCCATGATCATCATCTTGATCCTGATCTTCAGGCCCTCCGGCCTGTTCACGGCGCCCGGAGAGCGGCCGTGACCGCCGCGGTCTCGCGCACGATCAACGGCCTGACGCCGCTGCGGGTTCTGAAACTCGCCGTCCTGCTCGCGCTCTTGATCTTCATCCCGCCCGTTGCGGACAACCGCTTCATCACCACGGTGTTCATCTCCGCCCTGATGTTCGGAATTCTGGGCGCAATCTACGACCTGATGCTGGGCTATGCCGGGCTGACGAACTTCGGCTACGCCGGGTTCATCGCCGCCGGGTCCTACGGCTCGGCGCTGGCCTCCTTCCACTACGGCATCAGCCCCTGGTTCGGCCTCTTCATCGGCGGGGTTTGCGGCGGCCTGATGGGGCTGCTCACGGGGGTCATCACGCTCCGGCTGCGCGGCCTCTACCTGGCGCTGACCACCTGGTTCGTGGCCGAGGCCCTGCGCTTCACCATTTCCAACACGCCCCATTACACCCGCGGCGTGCTGGGCCTCACCGTCGATCCCTTCCCGAACCTCCTGGGCATCGACTTCGCGCGGGGCGCGCTGCTCAACTACTACTACCTGCTGATGGTCATCGCGGCGCTTGTGTTCGCCGCCATGTGGATCCTCGTGCATTCCAAGGTGGGCCTCGCCTTCAGGGCGATCCGCGAGGACCAGCTGGCGACCGAAAGCCTCGGCCTCAACACGACCAAATACAAACTCATCAACTTCACGGTGGCCTGTGCGCTGACCGGCGTCGTCGGCGCCTGGTACGCCCACTACATCGGCATCCTTTCCCCGACCCCGGAGGAGTTCGGCGTGCCGCGCACGGTGGAGATCTTGACCATCGCCTACGTCGGCGGCCGGGGCACGCTCTGGGGGTCGCTGTTCGCCGGGTTCCTGCTGATCGGCTTTCAGGAATACTTTCGCGAGCTCGAGGCCTGGCGCCTGGTGCTGTTCGGCGCGCTCCTGATCATCGTCATGATCTTCGCCCCGAAGGGACTGGCCGGCCTCAAGAAGTACCTGTGGTAGGGCAGGGCCGGCCGGGCGACGGGATCCCGGCTTCCGGCCGATCAAGGGGGAACCAGGGTGTCCGACCGCGGTGAAACGATACCGAGCCTGTGGCGCATGGCGACCTCGGACGGCACGCCGCGCGACGCGCTCGTCGTCGCCCTTGTCGTCGGCACCATCCTGACGCTCATCAACCAGGGCGACGTCGTCCTGGCCGGCGCGGCGCCGGACCTGCTCAAGATGGGTCTGACCTACCTCGTGCCTTACGCCGTGGCCACCTACGGCGCGGTCGCCGCCAAACGCGCCATCTGGCACCGCCGCCGCGCGGTGTCGAAGGCGGTCGAGGAATAGCACCCTTCGACCGACCCGACCGCCGCCGTGAAGCCGCACGTTTCCGAGGCCGGCCTCAAAGCGCGTGGGCCGCCGCGCACAGGTTGCGCAGCTTGGCGCGCGCGAGATCCTGGCCGAGCAGACCCAGCCCGCAATCGGGCGCGGCGATCAGGCGCTCGGCGTCGATGTGCCCCAATGCCGCCTTCAGCCGGTCCCGGATCTCCTCGACCGGCTCGACGCGGCTCTTGGCGATGGCGACGACGCCCAGGACCACCTTGGCGCGCGCGAAGCGCTCGAGCAGGGACAGGTCGTTGTGCCGGTGCGCGTCCTCGATGGACACCGCATCCACGCAGGTTCGGTCCACCGCCTCGGCCAAGCGGAAGTAGGCGCCCGGGTGGGCCTTGGGATAGTCGTCCCGGTCGAGCCGGTCCGGATAGCCGCAGCACATGTGCATGACCCGGTTGACGCCGGCCGGAACGCCGTGGAAGCAGCGATCCAGGTGCTCCACGCCGAACTCGAGCGCGCGTTCCGGTTTGCGGGCGAACACCGGCTCGTCGATCTGGATCCAGGCGCAGCCGGCCTCGGCGAGCGAACGCACCTCCCCGTTGAGCGCGTCGGCGAGGTCGGCGCAAAGCGTCTCCTCGTCGCCGTAGTGCAGGTCGACCGTGGTGTCGGCGATCGTCATGGGGCCGGGCATCGTGATCTTGACCGGCCGGTCGGTGAAGGACTGCGCCAGCTTCCAGTCCGCGGCGAGAAAGTGATCGCGCGCCCTGACCGGCCCGGTGATCGACGGCAGCTCCGCCGTGTAGGCGCCGCCGCGCAGGTCCTTGGGGGTCAGGGTGTCGAAGTCGATGCCCTCGAGGTGGCGGCAGTGGTAGTGGATGTAGTTTTCCCGCTTGACCTCGCCGTCGGTGGGGATGTCGATCCCGGCCTCGACCTGCTCCTCGACCGCCTGTCTGACGCCACGGGCGAAGATTTCCTCGGCCTCCGCGCCCATGCGGGCCAGCGCGTTCAGGTATTCCCTGGTCGGATTGGCCGTGTCCGGCCCCGCCTCGGCGCGGAACCAGTCGGGAATCGGGACGAAGTCCGGCTTGGGATAGGCCCCGATGGTCGTGGTCAGCAGCGGCATGGACGTGTTCCTCCCTCTCGCCCGCTTGGCCGCGCGCGCCGGCGGGCGGCGAAAGGTTGTCACAGGCCGCGTGCGGCCGCAATCGCCGGAATCGGCCATGGTCGCAAGGAGGCCCGGGAAGAACGAACCGGCCGCGCCCGGCGCCCCGGAGGCGTACGGCATGGACTCCCGACGGCCGTTCGGTGGCGGCGGAGACCCCACGGCTGCGCTCCCATCGTTCTCCGCGGCCGGCGCACGGGCGCGCCGGCGTCGTGCGCAAGGTTTTTTCCCTGTTGCGATGAGAGGGCCACTTGGCCCACATTTGAGGGGCTTAGGGAGAGCCGGGAGGGAACCCATCCGCCGACGATAACTCACTGGACACGACCGGATATCGAAAGGGGGCCGACCGGCGTGCTGCCCACGCGATGGCGGCAGAGGGATCGAGGAGGAATCTGGAGAGATGCAAAAGATCAGGACGGCGGTCGCGGGCGTCGGCAACTGCGCCAGCTCACTGATTCAAGGCCTCGAATTCTATCGCGGCCGCGGTGAGGAGGAGCTCGCCGGCGTCATGCACGCACGCATCGGCAAGTGGGGATGCGGCGATATCGAGATCGTTGCCGCTTTCGACATCGACCGGCGCAAGGTCGGCCGGCCCGTCGAAGAGGCGATCTTCGCCCGCCCGAACTGCGCGCGGGTGTTCCAGAAGGCGATGCGCGTGTCCCACGTCAGAGTGCAGATGGGCCCGATCCTCGACGGGTTTGCGCCGCACATGCTCGACTACCCGGAGGACCAGTCGTTCCGCCCGGCCGACGACGCGCCGGTCGATGTCTCCCAGGTGCTGCGCGACAGCGGGGCCGAGGTGCTGATATGCTATCTGCCGGTGGGCTCGGAGCGGGCGGTGCGCCACTACGCGCAGGCGTGCCTGGAGGCCGGGGTGGCGCTGGTCAACTGCGTGCCGGTGTTCATCGCTTCCGACCCCGAGTGGGCCGGCAGGTTCCGCCGGGCCAACCTGCCGATCGTCGGCGACGACATCAAGAGCCAGGTCGGCGCCACCATCGTGCACCGGGTGCTGGCGCGCCTGTTCGCCGACCGCGGGGTCGGGCTCGACCGGACCTACCAGTTGAACACGGGCGGCAACACGGACTTCCTGAACATGCTGTGCCTCGAGCGCCTGAAGTCCAAGAAGCTCTCCAAGACCGAATCGGTGCAGTCGCAGCTCGACGTGCGCCTGGACCCGCGCAACATTCACATCGGCCCATCGGACTACGTGCCCTGGCAGGACGACAACAAGGTCTGCTTCATCCGCATGGAGGGGCGCGGCTTCGGCGGCGCGCCGATCGAGCTGGAACTGCGGCTGTCGGTCCAGGATTCGCCCAACAGCGCGGGGGTGGTCATCGACGCCGTGCGCTGCGCCAAGCTGGGACTGGACCGCGGCCTCGCCGGCCCGCTCGAGCCGGTGTGCGCCTATTACATGAAGAGCCCGCCGGTCCAGATGCGCGATTCGGCGGCCCGGGAGCTGCTGGAGTCGTTCATCGCCGGGGCCGCGACGCCGGCCCCCGCGCCGCGCTGGACCGGCCAGGCCGTGGCGGGCGAATGAGCTGAACGGGAGCGGGCCGAATGCCCAGGCAAATAAGGGTCCAGCCGGCCGCGCGGGAGCGGGGTCTCGCACCGCCCCGGGGCAGCGCCGTGCAAGTCGAGAAGCTTCGCGCCCGGCTGCACGCCGGGATCGAGCAGGCCCTCATGCCCGTGACCGACGCGCTCAACAGGCTCGGCGTGCGGCCGAACCAAGTCACGGTCGCGGGCGCGCTGGTCAGCCTGATCGCTGCGGTGCTGGTCCTTTACGACCGGCTGGCGCTGGCGGGGATCGTGTGGTTCGCGGGCAGCGCGCTCGACCTGCTCGACGGCGCCCTCGCGCGCCGGCAAGGCAAGGCCACGGCGGGCGGGGCGTTCCTCGATTCGACCCTCGACCGCGTCTCCGAGGGCGCGATGTTCGTCGCGATCGCCTATCACTTCGCCGAGCTCGGCCGGCCCATCGACGCGGCGCTGGCGGTCCTGGCGCTGCTCGGCTCGGTGCTGATCAGCTACACCCGGGCACGCGCGGAGGCCCTGGGCGCGCAGTGCAACGTCGGAATCGTGACGCGCGCCGAGCGGATCGTGCTCCTGGGGCTGGGGCTGTGCCTCGACGTGCTCGCGCCCGCGGTGTACCTGCTCTTCGTCGTCACCGCCGTCAGCACGGTCCAGCGCATCCACCACACCCTGCAGACGCTGCGCTAGCAGGCTGCTAGGCGAGGCTCGACGGGCGCGCGCCCTCCTATTGCCGGCCCTGGCCCAGGCGGTCGAGTTCTTCCTGGAGCCGGGTGTGCTCCTCGGACCCCGGCGGCAACTGCGCCAGAAGGCGCCGCCAGTAAGCCGCCGCACCGGCGGCATCGCCCCGCCGCTGCGCGTCGGCGCCGAGATAATAGAGGGCGTCCGGGTCCCGCGCGTCGAGCTCCAGGACCCGGCGATACGCCGCGACCGCCTTGCCCGGCTCCCCGAGGACGTTGTAGGAGCGCGCCAGCATCTGCCAGCCCTTGAGATCGTCGGGCGTACCTTGCAGCCGCTCGGCGAGCGACCCGACCATGCCGCGGATCATGGCGAGGCGCTCTTCGTCGGTCATCTCGCCGGCCGCCTGCACGTCCTCGGCGCTGGGGCCGCGCGGTCCGGCCAAAATCGCCCCGAGCCCCAGCTCGGCGGCCGCCTGCTCGAACTGCTGCTGCACGAAGGGCGCGGCGGCATACACCTCGGAGCCCCGCCGGAGGGCGTCGCGCGCGCCATTCGCATCGCCCAAGGCCATGCGCGCCCGCGCCAGCGCGATCCAGCCGCGAAAGTCCTTGGGATTCCGCTCCAGGCGCCCGGCCAGGCGCTCGGCCGCGGCGCGCGGATCGGCCGGCGGCGTGGCCGCGGCGACACGGCCCTTCGGCAGCACGGCCTCCGGGTCCAGGCCCAGCTCGGCGGCCACCCCCGCCGCGCGCTCGCGCACCACGGCGTACCAGGGCGCATCGGCCGGCGCGCCATCGAGCAGCGCGACGAACCCGTCCAGCGCCGCGCGCGGGTCGCCGTCCTGGTACTTGGCCTCGGCCATGTAGTAGCGGGCCCGCGGGTCGGCGCCGTCGAGCGCGAGCGCCCGCGCGAACGCGGCCCGCGCATCCTCGCCCACCCGGCCCTGCGCCGCCATGACCAGGGCCTCGCCGCGGGCCGAATGCACTTCCGCAAGGTCTCCGGCCAGCGCGAGCGCATGGTCGTAGGCTTCGACCGCCTGGACGTACCGGCCGAGCACGGCGGCGCTCCGCCCCAGCATGATCCACCCCTGGAGGTCGCTCGGGTCGTCCGCCAGCCGCTGCTCGAGTCGCGACATCATGGTTTCGACGTCGGCCAGCGCCGGATTCGCCGGCTCCTCGTCGGCCGGGCGCTGCGCGGGGTGCTCGGCAAAGCTCACGCTCGGTGTCCGGGGGCTGCCGAGCGCGAGGTACAACCCGAGGGCGGCGGCGGGCACGGCGAGCGCGACCAGCACCGCCAGCACCGTATCGGCACGCCTCGGTCCCCGGGCCGGCGCCGCCTGCCGGGCCGCGTCGGCCGCCAGCATGCGGCGCTGGATCTCGGTCCGGGCGGCCTCGGCCTCGGCGGCGCCGAGCAACCCGGCCTCGACCTCGCGTTCCAGCTCGCGCAGTTGGGCGCGGAAGACCTCGAGATCGTGCTCGGCGCGGGTCCCGGCCGCGCCGGGACGGCGCAGCACGCCCGCCAGCAGGACCGCCGCCGCGAGCACGGCCAACGCGCCGAAGATCAGCCACAGCATCTCGCCGTCCTATGGTTGCGTCCCGGTGATCGGGGCACCAAATTTGCACCCTCGCCGGCCCGAGGCAAGGCCGGCCGCGCCGTTCGAACTCGAAGACGGCCACCCGGTCGTCCCGGACAGGCCGGGCAGCGGGATCGAATGGGACGAGGGCGCGGTGAAGCGCTACCTGATGGAGGGATGCTCGGGCGCGACGCGCCCGCCCGCGAGCTCCTCCACCATCTTGTTGCGGATCGCGTCGGCGAAGCTCGCGCGATCGCCGGCGGTCATCACGAACGCGCCGAAGCCGCCGATCACGTCGCGCTCGTAGTGCTCGAGGAGCGGCATCCCGCCGGGCCCCGGGTAGCCGCCGCCGGGGCGCTTGACGACGAGCGCGTTGATCGTGATGCCGGCGATCACGGCCTCGTCGCGCGCGGCTTGCACGGGCCGGCCGCCGATCTGCGGCCCGTCGCCCGAGACGTCGATGATCTTGCGCGCGCCCTCGTAGGCGTTGGTCCGGATCTTGGCCGCGGCGTAGTCGATCGCGCCGCTGATCGAGTTGTAGCCCCGGGCCAGGCGCGGCATGGCCAGGAGCTCGTCCGCGAAGGCCTTGGCCGAGGCCGCGTCGCGGATCACCGTCCAATCGACGACCGTGTGCTGCGAGTCGGGCGCGCCCCACTCGATGTAGGCCAGCGCGATCGCCCCGTGCGGCCCGGAGCGGATCGCGTTCAGCACCGTGGCGCTGGTGATCGCCTGCGCGTAGCCCTCGCGCTGAACCCGCAGCTCGTCCTCGTCGATCGAGCCGGAGCCGTCGGCGGCGAGCACCAGCTCGAGGTCCACGGCCTCGCCGGCCCGCGCCGCCGGGGCCCAGGCCGGCAGAAACGCGAGGCAAAGGACCGCGATCGTCCGCCGGCGCACGCTCACCCCCTGTGTTGCGCGAAGCGGCCGCCCCAATGGGTCTCGCCTAATTTTCATTATAGCCCAAGAACCGGCGCCTCGCATGCGCCTCGCGGCCCCGCCGCGCCGTGGCGGCCAATGGCAACCAATCGTTCACGTTTCTCGTTAACAATCCGGCAATGACTGCGCGCGGGCACGGAGCGGGGCGGTCGGTCCCGGAGACGCCGCCCCGCCGGGGGCATGCGCGAACGAGGCAAGGGTTGCCGGCAACGGCCAGAACACGGACTCGACAGGCGTGAGCGTACGCGGTGACAAGACCCGGGCCGTTCCGCTCGACATCGCGCGGGAGTTGGCGGAACGGGAGGTGGCCGGGGACATCTCGATCAAGGTCGAAGGCTTGCCCAACGGTGCCGCCCTTTCGGCCGGCCGGAACAACTGGGACGGGACCTGGTCCCTCAGCGCCCCCGACCTGCCGGGGCTCGCCTTCCTTCCGCCCGAGGACGGCGACGCCGATCCCCACCTGACCGTGCGGATCCTGCGCTTCGATGCCGACGGGTTCAACGTGGCGAACACGGTCGCCCTGTTCGACCTCGCGGTCCAGGTTCCGAATAAGGCGAAGAGCGGCGCGCGCGCCGGAGCAAGAAAGCGCGGCGGGCGAACGGGTGGCGCCGACGCGCCCGACCTGGCCGCGGCCCGCGCGGAGTGGAAGGCCGAGGAAGAGCAGCGCCTGGCCGCGGCGATGACGGCCTGGGCGGAGGAAGAGGAAGCCCGCTTCGCAGCGGCGCGGGCGGCCTGGCAGGAGGAGGAGGCGCAGCGCCTGGCCGACGCGCAAGTCGAGTGGCGGGCCGAGGCGGACAAGGCGCTGAACGCCGCGCTCGCGGCGCGGCAAACGGACGAGCGCCAGCGCCTGGCCGAGGCCAAGGCCGCCTGGCGCGTGGAATCGGAGCAACGCCTGGGCGCGGCCGAGACGGCCTGGAAGGCCGAGGAAGCGCGCCGGATCGAAGCCCTGCGCGCGGCCTGGCAGAGCGAGGAGCAGGAGCGCCTGGCCACGGCGAGGACGGCCTGGCAGGCCGACGAGAGCAAACGCCTGGCCGAGGCCGAGGCCGCCTGGCAGGCCGAGGAAGAAAAACGTCTGGCGAACGCCCGGGCGGCCTGGCAGGCCGAGGAGGAGAAACGCCTGGCCGCCGCCCGCGCCGGCTGGGAGTCCGAGCAGCAGCACAACCTGATCACCGCCAAGGCGAACTGGCGCGCCGAAGAGGAAGGACACCTCGCCACCGAGAGGACCGTCTGGGAAGCGGAGGAGACGAAGCGCCTGGCCGCGGCCAAGGCTGCCTGGCAGGCGGACGCGGAGCGGCACCTGGCCGAGGCGCGGGCCGCCTGGAAGGCCGAGGAGGAGAAACGCCTGGCCGCGGCGCAGGCAGCGTGGGAGGCCGAGGTGCAGCAGCGCCTGGCCGCGGCCATGAGCGAGCCCGGGGCCGAGGAGCAGGCGCGCCTGAGCGCCGCCGAGGCGGCGTGGGCGAAGCAAGAGGAACAGCGCCTGGCCGCGGCCAAGGCGGCGTGGCGGGAGGAACAGGAGCAGCGCCTGGCCGGCGTGCACGCCGAGTGGCGGGCGGAGCAGGACAAGCGCCTCGCCGCGGCCAGGGCCGAGTGGCAGGCGGAAGAGAAAAAGCGCTTCGCCTCCGTGAAGGCCGCCTGGCAGGCGGAGGACGCGAAACGCTTGGCCGCCGCCCGCGCGGCGTGGGAAGCCGAAGAACGGCAACGACTCGCCGCGGCCGAGGCGGGTTGGAAGGCCAGGGAGGACGAACGTCTGGCGCACGCCAAGGCCGAGTGGGCGAGCGCGGCCGAGCGGCGCCTCGCCACGGTCCACGCGGCCTACGAGGCCGCGGAGCGCGAGGCGCAGGCCGTCGCGGCCCCGGCCCAGCCGGGCGCCGCCCCCGAGGGCGCGGCGAAGCCCGCGGACCGGCCGGCCCCGGCCCCCACCAAGGTCATGGACAAGGAGGGACGCAAGAGGCAATGGGAGCTGCGCCGCGCCGCCGCCGAGAAGGCCGGCAAGGCGATCGAGGCGGCCAAACGCGAGGCAGAGGAAGCCAAACGCCAGATCGAGGAACGGCGCCGTCAGGCGAAGGTCGAAAAGCTGCGCAAGGCCGAGGAACGGGGCCGCAAGACGGCGATCCAGGCCAAGGCCAAGATCAAGGAACCGCCGAGGGGCGTCACGTGGCGCAAGGTCGCCGCGGCGTGCATCGCCCTGGGTGTTCTGGCGTACCTGGTCCAATCCGGCCGCGTCGACCTGCCGGCCCTGCTCGAGCGTCTGCAAGGCCTCGGACGGCAGGTGGTCAACGGGCCCGCGACCACCCTGTGGCTGCCGCCGGAGGGGAGCGATGCCCGGGCCGAGGGGAACCGGCCCACGCCGCCGTCCTGAACCCGACGGGCCCGCGGGCCGGTGGCGAATTGATCCGGGTCATGGGTTGTACCGATAGTCGAGAATATTGTTAATAAGTGCGGGTCCGGGCCCGATTAACGGCCGAGGCTGACCGCGATGGACCGTCCGACCCGCGCTCCCGTCCCGAAATCGGCCGCGCCCGGGCGCGGCGCGCTCGCGCTCGGTCTGGGGGTCATCCTCGCCAGCGAAGCCCTGCTGTTCGTCGACGTGGCGGCGCGCGGCGGCGCGGTCCTGCCTTACCAGGACCTGCCCCCGCCCGCCGGGGCGTTGCAGGCGGCGGGCCGCTGGGTCGCGGTCAACATGACGCCGATCTGCTGGACCGCGTTCCTTTTCGTGCTCGACGGGTTGCTGACCCGGCTCGACCCGGTCCACGGCGGCTCGCCCGCGCGCCGGCGGCCCGTGCGCTTCGCCGTGTGCTACCTGACCAGCATCGCGGTGTGGCTGTCGATGGACTGGCTGAACTTCGCCTTCATGGGCGCGTGGAGCTACCACGGCCTCCCCGAGGACTTGGTGCACCGCTACGTCGGCTATTTCCTCGCCTTCGGCGCGATCAGCCCGGCCATTTTCCTGAGCGCCGAGGCATACCGGCGGCTCGGCCTGGACCGGGCGCGCGGCGCGCCGCTCGCGGTCGGTCCGAGGCTCCGGGCGCTCTCGGTCGCCGCCGGCCTCGCCTTCCTGGCGTTTGTGATCATCGTCCGCCACCCGGTGGGCAGCCTGACCCTGTGGTTGGGCTGGGTCCTGCTGTTGGACCCGGTCAACCACCGGCTCGGCGCGCCGAGCCTGATCAGCGATTGGGCGCGCGGCCGCTGGGGCCGGACCTTGGCGCTCATGGCCGCGGGGCTGACCTGCGGACTGCTCTGGGAGTTCTGGAACTACTGGGCGGCGGCGAAGTGGACCTACGACCTGGCGTTCCTCGGCCCGCTCGAGCACTACCGTTACTTCGAGATGCCGTGGGTCGGGATGCTCGGATTCCCGCCTTTCGCGCTCGAGTGCTGGGTCGTGTTCCAGACCCTCCTGCTGGTGCTCGGCAAGCTCGGCCTGCGCCTGGCGGAGGATCTTCCCGACCAAGCCGCGGTGCTTTAAGGCGTTTTCCACTGACGTGGAATCGCGCCGGCCCACACCCCCACCCGGCCACCCCACGACAGTATGGGTGGGGTGGTCGGGGGGGGGAGTGGGCCGGTTCCGCCCAAACGGAAAATGGCCCAGGCGCAGCGCGGCAGGCGGAGCGGCTGTCCGCCAGCGAAACCGGTGGAAGAAAAACAATTGTGATTGGCGTGCGGGTTCGAGGCGCGATAAATTTAACGCAACCTGGCGCATTACGGCTCCGCAGCGGAGCCCCGATCACAGGGAGCTTGCGCCATGTCAGGTCTAACCAAGCACGAACAATGGAAAGAAGAAGCCTGGGCCGCAACGAAGCTGGCGATCAGGCGCTATTCCAGGAACCCGTCGGATGCAAACGCCGCCCAGGTGCGGACGGCGTGCCTGCGACTTCGCAATCTGCCGGCGTTTGGACCGTCACGGCCGTCCCCGGCCTCTGAGGAGAATGCGAAAAAGGCCTCCGTTGCGAGCCGACGGTGAATGGCGCGGGCCCCGCCCCGGCGGGGCCTTTTTCTTTCCCGAGGCGGCGGCCCGGCGGCGCTCAGCGGCAAAAGTGGCGCCACAGGGTCTCGAAGTCGTCCACGTCCCCCGGCAGGAACACGCCCACCGAGCCGGCCCCGACGAACCTTTGGAAGCCGCTCATCGCGCCCGAGGCGGTCTTGGCCTCGACCTCGCCGCAGGCGACCGGCACGCCCGCCTTGCGCGAGAAGAAGACGTTGCGGAAGCGCGCGCTCTCGGGCTCGCGCAGGCGCCGCTTCAACAGGTCCTGGTTGTAGGCGATCCAGCCCTGCGCCTCGTCGTCGCCCAGCGCAATCCGTTCGGCCGGGCCGAGGAGGAGCGCCAGCGCCAGGGCCAAGCGTACCGGTATGGCTTGTGTCGCGGCCATGCCGGCAGTATCGCACGGCCCCGCCCACTCGCGCGATCACGTCCTTGAGACCGACGAGCGCACGAGGTGACTCGGGCGCTCGTCGGTGTCGGCGCGCCGGGTTGGCCCTGGGCGGCGGCGCGCAAACGAAGGACGACATACCGGCGAGCGGATGGGTTCATCCGCTCGCTGGCATGAGACCGGCCGGCGGTGAACCGGCGGCCGTGATCGAATTGCAGAAGAGTGCGGATACAACCGGCCCCGGTCTCTTCCGGCGGCGCCCGGTAGAGCGCCGGCGGCTATCCCCGCTCCGGCTTTCCTTCGCCGGCGAGCAGCGTCGAGATGGCGCCGTAGCCGACATCGTGGAGCATCCGGCCCGCCATGCGGACGACGCCCGGGTCGCTCTCGATGCCCAGGCCCTCGACCCAGCGGTTCATCAGGTTGAAGAAGCCGCAGATCACCGCCGCGTGGACCAGCGCGTCCTCGTCCCAGCCCGCATCGAAGACCGCCCGAAGGTCCTCCGGCGTCACCGCGGCGGGCCTCTCATTGAGCTTGCGGACGTAGTGGAGCAAGGGCTTCAGGCGCGCCTCGACGCCCGCGCCGTCGATCCCGGCCAACAGCTCCTCGACCCGGCCCGCGGGCACGCCGAAGTGTCCCGCCGCCGCGGCGTGGGAGGCGCGGCAGAAACCGCACTCGTTCAGGGCGGAAACATAGGCCGCGATCAGCTCGCGCTCGCCCGGAGCAAGCGGCGAAGGCCCGCGCATGAGCGCCTGCGCGAAGTCGTGCAGCGGGCGGGCCAGATCCGGATAGCGCTTGAAGACGTCGAGCAGCGTGGCGTGCGGCGAGGATGGGAGGTAAGACATGCGACTGCGATGGCCTCCAACTGCGGCATGTTCGGCGACCGGCGCCCATGCGGCCGGTCGCGCCGCTGGTTCTATCCCAAACCCGCGCGTTCCGCGAGCCTTACGCCGCGAGGCCGTGCCGCCGCAATCCCGCCTTGGACCCCGGGGAACCGCTCGGATAAGCTCGCGTCATGACGACATCGCAGGAGCGCGCGCTCGGCGTCTTTCCGGCCGGAATATCGAACGGCGAGTTCGATCTGCCGGCCGACCGGCTCGTCGTCGTCGCGCGCGGCGAGGGCTGCCGGCTCTGGGATACGCAAGGCAAGGAATACCTCGATTTCTCCATGGCCTGGGGATCCTGTCTGGTCGGCCATGCCCGGGCGGAAATCGTCGAGGCGGTGCGGCGGCAGGCGCCTCGAGGTTCCAACTTCGCCTATCTGAACACGCACGCCCTGGCGCTTGCCGAGGAGATACAGCGCGCCGGTCCGGCGGCCGAGCGGCTGCGATTCTGCGCCTCGGGCACCGAAGCGAACATGTACTGCCAACGTCTGGCGCGGGCCTTCGCCGGCAAACCCAAGCTGCTCAAGTTCGAGGGCGCCTACCACGGCGCCAACGAACCCGGGGTCACGAGCCTGTTTCCGACCCGGCTCCTGGACTTCCCGGAACCGGAACTCACGAGCGCCGGCACGCCGATGGCCAAGTTCGATCTGCTCGTGGCGCCCTACAACGATTTGCAGGCCACCGAGCGGATCGTCGCCCGGCACGCCGATGAACTGGCCGCCGTGATCATGGAGCCGTTGCAGCGCTGCACGCCCCCGCAGCCGGGGTTCCTGGAAGGCGTGCGCCGGCTCTGCGACCGGCATGGCCTGCTGTTGGTGTTCGACGAGGTGGTCACCGGCTTCCGCCTGGCCTATGGCGGCGCCCAGGAGTACTACGGCGTCGTTCCCGATCTGGTCGCTTATGGAAAGGCGCTCGGCGGGGGCTATCCGATCGGCGTCTTCGGCGGACGCGCGGACATCATGGAGATGGTCGAGGAATCGCGGAAGGGCACGGACGCGTACGTCTGGATGGCCTCGACGCTCGGCGGCAACCCGATTTCGACCGCGGCGGCCAACGCGGCGCTTGCCGTGTTTCGCGCCCCGGGCACCTACGAGCGACTGCACGCGCTCGGCCGATACCTCAGGCGATCCATGCGCGATGTGCTTCGCGGCCGCCGAATCGCCGCTCAGGTCATCGGCGACGGGCCGATCGCCCAGGTCGTCCTGTCGCCGGACCCGGTCACGGACTACCGCTCCGCCCGCAAGGCCGACAGCGGCACGAGCCGGAAGCTGATGCTGGACCTGTTCGATCGAGGCGTCTTCCTCAACCCCATGGGGACCAAGCTCTATCTTTCGATCGCCCACGACGAGGGCGTTTGCGACGCCTTTTGCGATCGCCTGGACGACGCCCTCGCGACGCTCGCCCCCGGAAGCGCGGCGTGAGGAGGCGACAGGGCCGGACGCCAAGCCCGTTACGCCGACGTCCCGAAGGCGCCTTCCGAAAGAAGCTTGAGTTTTGTTGATGAAATCTTGCCAAGAAGGGGATATTGCTTCAGGTTTTCTGACAATACCTCGGATTTGCGCTCCGCCGCCCCGCCATGTCCATTCGCCATTTGCGGACCCTGATCGCCATCGCCGAGTCCGGCTCCTTCGCCGCCGCGGCGGAACGGGTCTTCGTCACCCAAGCGGCGGTCAGCATGCAGGTGAAAAGCCTGGAGGACGAACTCGGCGTCACGCTGTTCGACCGCGGCCGCCGCCCGCCCGAGTTGAGCGAAGCGGGGCGCGCGCTGGTGCCGAAGGCGATCGAGATCGTCCGCGCCTACGATCGATTGCGGCTCCTGCACCGCGACTTCGCGGGCATCGAGGGCGATCTGCGGCTTGGCGCCGTGCCCACCACGCTGACCGGCATAACACCGCGCGCCCTGGCCGCGATGCGCAGCCGTTATCCGCGCTTGCACGTCGACCTTTCGACCGGCGCCTCCGCCGATCTCGTGCATCTGGTCGAACGGGGCCATCTGGACACGGCCATCATCAGCGACCTGCCGCAGCCCGTGCCCGGCCTGGCGTGGGAGCCTTTCCTGCGCGAGCCGCTCATCGTCATCGCCCCGATGAGCGCGCCGGAAGTCCCGGCGGAAGAGCTGCTCGCCACCCTCCCCTTCATCCGCTTCAGCCGCAGCGCCTGGGTGGGACGTCTGATCGACGAGACCCTTCGGGCCCGCGGCATCCGGGTGCGCGAGTTCATGACGCTCGACACGCTGGAAGCCATCGGAGCGATGGTGTTTCAGGGACTCGGCGTGTCGCTCGTGCCGCACCGCCGCGTCGGCACGCCGTTCCCCCTTCCGGTCCGCCACGTGACCTTGGCCAAGCCCACGGTGTACCGCGTGCTGGGTCTCGTTCGGCGCGAGGCGCATCCGAAGGCCAACCTGATCGAAGCCTTGTCCGCCGAGCTGTCGGCCTTGGCGGATGCGGGCCCGTAAGGCCGGCAGCGACTGTCATTTACTTAAGAAAAATTGAAACATATTTTCATTTTAATTCGCTTTTCCTTATCCTTAGCGCCCGGCTAGTCTGCTGGCCACCAAACCGGCGCCGACACGGTCGCGTCCGGGCAGGGAGGAGCCGGCCATCATGGGCACCGCCGCCGAAACTCTAGCCGTACGGATCTGGAAAGGGGACGCACGGGGCCGTCTGGTGTCCTTCGAGGTGCCGCACCGCGCCAATCAGACCGTGCTCGACGTCGTCACCTGGGTGCAGCGCAACCTCGATCCCACGCTCGCGTACCGGTTCGCCTGCCGGGTGGGCATGTGCGGCTCCTGCGCGATGACGGTCAACGGCAAGCCGCGCTGGACCTGCCGTACCCACGTCGCCAAGGTCGCCAAGGACCGGAGGCTGACCATCGAGCCCCTGCGCAACGTGCCCGTCATCAAGGACCTGGCGGGCGACATGACCGGCTTTTTCGAGAAGTGGCAGGCGGCGCTCGGCCGCTTCGAGGCCACGCGCACCCGCACGGACGAGATCGAGCGCATCGCGCCCGATTCGCCGGCGCGGCTGGCCGCGGACGCCGGCATCGAGTGCATCAACTGCGCGGTCTGCTACGCCGCGTGCGACGTGGTGGCGTGGAACCCCGGCTATCTCGGCCCGGCCGCGCTGAACCGCGCCTGGACGCTGCAGAACGACGCGCGCGACGGGGCGCGCGGGGCGCGCCTGCGCGCGGTGGCGGGCGAGGCGGGCTGCCACAACTGCCACAGCCACCAGAGCTGCATGACCTACTGCCCCACGGGCCTCAACCCCACGGCCGCCATCGCCGGGCTCAAGCGCGCCGTGTTCGGGGCCGCCGTGCGCGGGGAATTGTGAGGATGCGCGCCGCCCATCTCTACGTGGCGCAACGGATCAGCGCGCTGGTCATGGCGCCGTTGGTGCTCGCGCACCTGGCGCTCATCGTCTACGCGGCGCAGGACGGCCTGTCGGGGGCGGAAATCCTGGCGCGCACCCGCGGCAGCCCGTTCTGGGCCGGCTTCTATGGGCTGTTCGTCGCCGCCGCGGCGGTGCACGCGGCGATCGGCCTGCGCACCGTGGCGGCCGAGACCTTCGGCTGGCGCGGGCGGGGCCTCGACCTCGCCGCGCTCGCCGTCGGCCTGGTCTTGCTCGCGCTCGGGGGCCGCGCCGTCGCGGCCGTGGTGTCGTGATCCGCCCGCACCGCCGGCACGCGCTGTGGTGGGCCTTCGCGCTGCACCGGCTCTCGGGCGTGGCCCTGGCGCTGTTCCTGCCGGTGCATTTTCTGGCGCTGGGCTTGGCGCTCGAGGGCGCGGCGGCGCTCGACGGCTTCCTCGTGTGGACCGAATCGCCGTGGGTCAAGGCGGCCGAGATGGGCCTGGTCTTCCTGCTCGCGGCGCACGCGCTCGGCGGCCTGCGGTTGCTCGCGCTCGAGCTGCTGCCCTGGCGCGACTGGCAGAAATCGCTGGCCGCGCTCGCCGGCGGGGCCTCGGCGCTGGCCGCCTTCGCCTTCCTGTTGAACGCGGTGTGAGGCGATGTTGGAACGCCACGACACCGACATCCTGATCCTGGGCAGCGGCGGCGCCGGCCTGTTCGCCGCGCTCCACGCCGCCCGGGCCGATCCCGGCCTCGGGATCACCGTCGCGGTCAAGGGGCTGATCGGCAAGTGCGGCTGCACGCGCATGGTGCAGGGCGGCTACAACGTCGCCCTGGCGCCCGGCGACTCGGTCGAGCGCCACTTCATGGACACGATCGTCGGCGGCAAATGGCTGCCCGATCAGGAGCTGGCCTGGCGCCTGTGCGCCACCGCGGTCGAGCGGGTGCGCGAGCTGGAGAACGAGATCGGCTGCTTCTTCGACCGCAACCCCGACGGCACGCTGCACGGCAAGGCCTTCGCCGGGCAGAGCTTCGACCGCACCGTGCACAAGGGCGACCTCACCGGCATCGAGATCATGAACCGGCTGATGGAGCAGGTCTGGGCGCGGCCGATCGCGCGGCTCGAGGAACACCGGGCGCTCGCCCTCGTGCCTTCGCGCGACGGCGCGGCGCTGTCCGGCGTGCTGCTGGTCGACATGCGCAGCGGCGCCTTCCGCTTCGTGCGGGCCAAGGCGGTGCTGCTCGCCACCGGCGGCGGCCCGACCATGTACCGCTACCACACGCCCTCGGGCGACAAGAGCATGGACGGCCTGGCCATGGCGCTGCGCCTCGGCCTGCCGCTGCGCGACATGGAGATGGTGCAGTTCCACCCGACCGGCCTGCTCGCCGGGCCGGAGACGCGGATGACGGGCACGGTCCTGGAGGAGGGCCTGCGCGGCGCCGGCGGCCACCTGCTCGACGGCCGCGGCCGGCGCTTCATGCTCGCGTACGACCCGGCCGGCGAGCGCGCCACGCGCGACGTGGTCAGCCGCGCGATCTACGCCGAGATTCGCAAGGGGAACACGACGCCCAACGGCGGGGTGTGGATCCGGATGAGCCACCTCGGCCCGGACGTCGTGCGGCGCGGCTTCAAGGGCATGGTCGAGCGCTGCGCGGACTGCGGCTTCGACCTGGCGGGCGGCCTGGTCGAGGTGGTGCCCACGGCCCACTACCTGATGGGCGGGCTGGTCTGCGACGCCGACACCCGGACCGAGCTGCCGGGCCTGTTCGTCGCCGGCGAGGACGCCGGCGGCGTCCACGGGGCCAACCGGCTGGGCGGCAACGGCGTCGCCAACTCGACCGTCTACGGCGGGATCGCCGGCCACGTCATGGCCGCGTGGGTCGCGCGCGAGCCGCTGCGCGACCCGGACGAAATCCGCCTCGAGGCGGAGGTCGCGCGCGCCCTGCACCCCTTCGGGCGCCCGCCGGGCGACCTGAACGGGTTGCGCGAGCGGCTGCTCGACGCCATGTGGGACGACGTCGGCGTGCTGCGCACCGCCGAGGGACTTCGGCGCGGGATCGAACGGCTGGATGGTCTGGAGGCGGAGCTGCTGGACACCGGGCTCGCCGACAACGAGCGAATCTTCAACCTGACCTGGCACGACTGGCTCAACCTGCGCAGCCTGATCGAGGTCGGCCAAGCCATCGCGCACGCGGCGCTGGCGCGGGAAAACTCGCGCGGCGCGCATTTCCGCGAGGACTTCCCGGAGCCGGGCGACCTGGACGGCTCCGCCTTCACCGTCGCACGCCGCCGCGGCGGCGCGATCGCGATCGCGCACCAGCCGGTGGTCTTTTCCATCGTGCGCCCGGGGCAGTCGCTGATCGAGGACGAGCCCGGCGCGCCGCACACAGCGACGGCCTAGACGGGAGAACGCCATGATTCGCGCGCAAAAGCTGCAACAGGTCGCCGAGGCGCTCATGGCCAAGGCGGCGATCGAGATCCCGGACGACTACCTCGCCGGCATCCGCGAAATGGCCGAGACCGAGACCGGCGACCTGTCGGCGTTCGTGCTGCGGGCCATGCTCGACAACTACGAGGCGGCCAAGGAGGATGGCCGCGCCATGTGCGGCGACACCGGCGTGCCGCGCTGGTACGTCAAGCTCGGCAACGAGGCGCGCGTCGAGGGCGGCCCGGTGGCGCTGGAGGCCGCGCTCAGGCGGGCCACGGCGAAGGCCACCCACGACGTGCCGCTGCGCCCCAACCGGGTGCATCCGCTGTGGCGCACCGACCACGACAACAACGTCGGCATCAACGCGCCCGAGATCGAGTACAGCTTCGAGCCCGGCGCCGATTGGGTCGAGCTCACGACCGTGCACAAGGGCGGGCTGTTCGGGACCGACTACCGCATGCTCTTCCCGGGCGACGGCATCGAAGGCATCAAGCGCTTCTACCTGGACACCCTGATCGCCTTCGGCAAGCGCGGCCTGGCCTGCCAGCCGGCGATCGTCGGGGTCGGCCTGGGCGGCGCCAAGGACACCAGCATGGTGCTCGGCAAGCAGGCCGCGTGCCTGCGCGTCGTCGGCGACCGCAACCCCGACCCGCGCATCGCCGAGCTCGAGCTCGAGCTGAAGGAGCTGGGCAACAGCATCGGCATGGGCGCCATGGGCTTCGTCGGCTCGTCGATGGTGGTCGACTGCCACATCGAGGTCGGCTACTGCCACACCGGCGGCATGCCGATGAGCGTGCACGCCTTCTGCCTGTCGTCGCGCCGGGCGACGGCGCGCGCGGGCGCCGACGGCTCGGTCGCCTACCGCACCGACCCCAACTGGTTCACCCCTTACATGCGCCGGGAGACGGTGGAATGGGAAACCCCTCCGCACACCTTGACCAGGTCCGCCTGAAGACGCCGCTCGGCGCCGAGACGATCGCGGGCCTCAAGCTCGGCACCGTCGTGTACCTGGACGGGCTGGTCTATACCGGCCGCGAGGGCGTCTACAAGCGGCTGATCGAGGACGGCGCCGCGCCGCCGACCGACCTCGCGGCGATCGGCAACGTCAACTTCCACTGCTCCCCCGCCGCCGCCGTCGAGCCGGACGGCAGCTACACCGTGGGTGCGGTGGCGGCCACGGCATCGTTCCGTTTCGCCAAGTGGCTCGACCCGTGGTTCCGCTTGTCGGGTTGCAAGGTGATCATCGGCAAGGCCGGCATGGCCGGCGAGACCTACCGCAAGGTGTTCGTCCCGCACGGCGCGGTTTATCTGACGACGGTCGGCTACGGCACCGGCGCCCTGCTCGGCCGCGGCATCAAGCGCGTGGTCGAGGTCCACTGGCTGGAGGAGCTCGGCATCGCGCAGGCGATGTGGGTCTTCGAGGTCGAGAACTTCGGCCCCTTCCTCGTCGAGAGCGATCTCGAGGGCAACAGCCTGTTCGAACGCGCCAACGCCGAGATCGCCAAGAACCTGGACAGGCTTTACGCCGGCACGAAGCCGGCCACGCTGCGCCGATACGGCGAAACCGACGAGCGCGGCGAGGAGGTGATCTGAGCGCCGCGCGCGCCGCCAAGACGCCGGCGACTCACGGGGACCGCGCGGCGACGCGGGAGGGGCGGGCAAGGCCGCCGCGGCCATCATCCTGCCGTCATCCTGCCGTCATCCTGCCGTCATGCTTCCGTCACGCGTCCATCACGCTTCCATCGTGTGGGCATCATCGTTCCGTAGTGGTG
>JBHHZJ010000040.1:0-29248 GCA_046758005.1 Kiloniellaceae bacterium | reverse complement strand
GAACGCCGAGTTGTCGGCCACCTTGGCCGGGTCGACCGAGATCGTGAAGCCGTTGCCCGCCGTCGTGAAGTCGCTGGCGAACTGGCTGGTCACCGTCGAGGCGCCACCGGCGATGAGCTGCGTGCCGTTGAACTCGGTGTCGTTGGCGATACGCGTGATTTCCGCGAGCAGCGCCTGGTACTCCGAGTCCAGAACGCCGCGTTCGACCGAGGAGAACTGGCCCGAAGAGGACTGCACCGCCAGCTCCTTCATCCGCACCAGGATGTCGGAGGTGGTGGCCAGAGCGCCGTCGGCGATCTGCAGCATCGAGCCCGCCTGACCGGCGTTGACGCTGGCGGTCCGCATGGCCACGACCTCGGCCTTCAGACGCGAGCCGATGGCCAGCGAGGCGGCGTCGTCCTTGGCCGAGACGACACGCTGACCGGACGACAGCTTGGCCAACGAGTCGCTGGCCTGGCCGTCCGAGATGACCAGGTTGCGGTGCGCGACGTTGGCCGCAAAGTTGGAAATGACGTTGAGAGCCATCGTGAGATCTCCTACTTGGATCGTTAATTTTCGGCCTCATGCCGTTGGAGACGTCCTGTCTCCTTTGGGACCTCCTGTCCCGAACACCAGCGGCACCACGGACGCACCGCTCCACCAGTCCCTCCAGCAAATCCGGTGCCAACTTCCCGGAACCGGGCAAGATGTACGGTCCAACCCGGAATTCCTTGCCGGCCTGTCGGCAAGACCTGCCGTTTCCGCCTTTGGCTCCCCGGCAATTCTTGCCGATGGATCCTTTTACCCGGCAGAAACTATCCTTTCGCAAGACCTAACGAACCGGGTCCGCCGTCGGGGCGGTCATGGCCATTTTCTTTCCAAATTATGAAAAATTCGTCACCGGGTGCGGGTCTCTCGATCTCGCGGCCTCACAGCGGCTGCTGGATCAGGTACCGGTTGTTCGCGAGCACGACCTGGCGGCCGACACGGCGTTCCAGGTCGAGCACGATGGGGGCGCGCAGGTTCACCGTCGCGCTCGTGCCCTTGTCGGTGGGGCGCAGCGTGACGATCAGAACAAAGACGGCTTCGTCCATGGACATGCCGACCGAGGCCGCGCCGTCCCGCAGGTCGTCGGGGGCAACGATGCCGGCTTGCGCGTCCAGCGGAGTGACGATGAAGCTGAGCTGCGGGTCGTCGAGCGATTGCAGCAGCTTGAAATGCTCCGGCGCCGGATTGGGCAGGTTGGCCAGGCCGAAGTTGCGATACTCGGTGAAACCGTGCGGCCCCCGCGGCATGTGGATCATGTTGTCGGGCGTGAACTCGTAGATCCCGAACCGCGTCTCCACCGCGACGACCTCGGTGGGCATCGCGGCGGGGGCGCACCGCCTGGCTCGGGCCTTCTGCTCGTCGAGCATCATCCTTTGTCACTCCTTGTCCGTAACGGTCCCGCGGCCAAACGCTTCTCGTCCAGCCGGTTCGCCTAGCGGAGGAAGTTCGCCAGGGTGAGCCGGCTGAGCCGGGCAGTGAGCATGAACGAGGCCTCGAGCTGGGTCTGCTCGATCCCGATGCGGGTGACCGCCCCGGCGATGTCCACGTCCTCGATCTGGCTGATGGACTCCTTGGTGAAGAGCACGAAGTCCTGGTGCCGGGCCTTCGTCTGCTCCAGCGTGAGGCGGTCCGAACCGATGCGCGAGCGGACGTCCGGGATTTCCGCGATCGCCTCGACCACCAGGCCGAGCGCCGTTTGCAGGCTGGTCCGGTCGACGCTGCCTGCCTGCACGTTGGCGGTCTTGACCGTGAACATCGCGCGGAACAGCTTCTCGAAGCCGGACTCCTTGGCGGTGATGCCGTATTCGATGGTTGCGTTGACGTCGATCCGCACCGTGGACTTGGTCGAGTCTCCTTTGTAGAAGGCCGGGTTGGCCGAGTCGTAACCCGGGTCGCCGGGACGCGCCTCCGTGAGGTTGAGCGTGCCGTTGGTCGCCGCGACGTTCTGCAGGAAGTTGCCCAGGCGAATTTCCGTGTCGTTGCTGGCGACCGCCGCGTCGTTGAGCCCGGTGGTTACGTCGACCACCAGCTTGACCGTCGCGCCGGTCGTGGCGTTGGTCAGCAGGACGGGAAGGGCGGGATTGACGGTGCTGAGGTCCACACCGGTCGCCACGAAATTGCCGTCCGTCGAGCTGAGCGTCAGTGTGGCGCTGGCCGCGGTGCCCGAGGTCTCGATGACGTTGCGGTCGATCTTGCTGATGTCGCCGGAGGTGCTGGTCACGGTGATGGCGCCGAAGGCGCCGACCCCGAATCCGGTCGTGTCAACGTTGCCGACGATCGTCGCCGTCGTGATGGATGTCAGCGGATTGAAGTTACTGTCGATGGTGAGCACCACCTTCTCGCCGCCCACGTCGAAGGTGAGCTGGCTGGTCTGACCGGCTGCGGGCGCGGCGCCGAGGTTCAGTTGCCCGACGGCGCCGCCGGCCAGGTTGGTGATCTTGAGGTTTTGCGTCGTGCTGTCGTACTCGAGCTGGAAGGCGTCGCCCGTGTTGCCTGAATCGACCTTGACGCTGACGATGCCGGTGAGGCCCGTGATCCCGGTGCCCGAAGTGGTCGCCTGGCCGGTGAATTCGGCCGCGTCCACCTGCGGCACGTTGGGATTGAGCAGGATCGACGCGTCGATCGGCGCGGTGTCGGTGCGCGCGCCGGCGAACAGGTACCGGTCGTCCCGCTTCACGTTGAGCAGGCCGGCCAGTTCGACGATCATGTCCTCGGCGCGCTGGTTGAGCGTGAGCACCGAGGCGTTCTCGAAGTTCAGCGCGTTGACCAGCAGTTCGCGGAAGCGCGCGGCCACGTCGAAGGCGCCGGCGACGTTGTTCTCCATGACCTGCAGGCGGCCCTCGATCAGGTTGATGTTGTCGACGAAGCCTTCCACCTGGGTGACCGCGCCTTCGAGGTTGACCAGCCGGCGGGCGTCGATCGCCACGCCGACGTAGTCGCGGCTGACCTTGCCGCTCGCCACCTGGATCTGCGTTTCGACCAGCCGCCGCTGGGTCTCCAGCGTCTGCGCCAGGGTCAACTGATGGACCGCGAAGGTGGGCACGCGCGGCATCGTTCGCTCCTAACGCCCGATGTTGATCAACAATTCGAAGAGGTCGTCGACCACCTGGACGATTCGCGCGGTGGCGCCGTAGGCGTTCTCGTAGAGCACCAAGTTGCGCAGCTCCTCGTCGATGTTGACGCCGCTGACCTCCTGGGTGCGGAAGGACAGCTCCTGCGACAGCGCCTCGCGGAACGACATGGCCTTCTCGGCCACCGCCGCGCCGACCGCGTTGGTGGAGAGGATGTCCGAGGCGTAGCCGGCGAGCGTCGTAGTCGTGATCGCCAGATTGCCGGCGGCCGTGAACTGCAGGTTCTCGATGAACTTGTCGGCGAGGGCTTGCGCGATCGAGGCGTCGCCCGCCGCGATCGCGGGGTCGCCGGCCTTGGGCGCGGGCGTGGTGACGGCGCTGAGCGTGCCGCGCGACAGCCGCGCCGGGTCGCTCACGATGTCGCTGCGCACCTGGATGAGGGCCGCCAGACCGGGGTTCGGGTCGCCCTGAATCCGCCCGGGCGTGACAAAGAGGTCGTTGAGCCCGAAGTAATTGGAGAACCCGGAAAACTTCGCGCCGTTGACGTGCGTGACGGTCTGCGCGCCGAGATCGACGACGGCGATGCCGTTCGCCGAGTTCGTGGCGGAGATCGACAGCGGCCCGCCGAGGCTGGTCGAGGCGGTGGCGAAGCCGGACAGGTTCGTGTCGATTTGGCTTTCGATCTGCTGGATCGTGTAGGTGCCGGCCGCCAGGTCGAAATGGGCGACGAAGTTGCCGTTCGCATCGACCGCGGCGATGCGCGTCGCGCCGCTCAGCGTGATGGTGTCGGTGCTCGGGGCCGCGAACGTGCGGGTGCCGGTCAGGGTGTTGGGCGGGGGCCGGCCCGTGCCCGCGTTGTGCAGGGCGTTCAACTCGTCGCGCAACGTCTGCGTCAGGAGGTCGAGCTCGGCTTGGAGGTTGGGCAGGATCGTGTCGCGAACCTCGATCAGGCCCTTGAGCTCGCCGGAGGCGATGCTGAGCGTGACGTCGGTGCCGCCGGACAGGATCGCCGTGATCCCCTTGCCGGGATAGCTGATGTCGGCGGACAGCGCGCCGGCCGCCGTGTGGCTAAGCCGGTTCGCCTTCTTGTCGGCCAGCACCTTGCCGTCGGGCAGGGTGACGACGATTTCGCCGCTCTTGCGCTTGAAGTAGCGGACGTCGATCAGCTCCGAGATCTTGTTGATGGCCTGGTCCCGGAAGTCCTCCAGCTCCGCGGTGGGATCGCCGACGGCCTGCGCCGCCTCGATCTTGCGGTTGAGGTCGGCGATCTTTTCCAGCTCGCCGTTGAACAGGTCGATCTTGGAGGTGATTTCCTTGTCCGCGTCGAAGCGCAGGGTCTGGACCTGCGTGCTCATGGCGTTGAGCTGCTGCGCCAGGGCGACCGCGGCCGTGACGACCTCGGCGCGGTGCGTCGTGCTCTCCGGCGTGGCCGCCATGTTCTGCAGGTTGGTCGCGAGATCGGTCAGCCCGGCGGTCAGCGAGCTGTTGCTGGACAGCGTGCCGAACTGGTCGAGAATGCGTCGGTAATAGAAGTCCTGCGCCCGCGCGTCGCCGAGGCTGGCGAGGTTGCGGCGCAGATCGGTGAGCAGGCGCTCGTCCACGACCCGGGCGATATTGCCGATCTCGACCCCTCGCCCCTGCGCGTCGAGCGTCCGCGAGACCGGGACCGCCGCCTTGCGCGTATAGCCCTCGGTGTTCGCGTTGGTGACGTTGTTCGAAATGACCTGGATGATGGACTCGTTGGCCTGGAGTCCGCTCAGGGCATTCTGCAGGGCGACGGAGAGCGACATGCCGGGGGTCCCGCGCCGCGTCTACAGCCGCTCGTCGTAGGTCACCGACAGGGGCTCCCGGGGCCCGGCGCGCGCGGCGACGGTCCCGTCCGGCGCGTACGCGGCGTTCTCGCGCTGCTTCCTCCCGAGCTCGTCGGCGATCGCTCGGAGCACGCGCGCGGTCACGTCCTTGGCCGCGCGCAGGCTGCGTTCGTTTTCGCTCAGCGTCTTCTGGAACCTGTCCACCGCCGCTTTCAGCTCGGCGCGGACCCGCGGCGCCGCGGTCTCCAGAAGCTCGGGCCGGTCCTTGAGCGCATTGAACTGCGCCTCATAGGCCGCCGCCAGCACGATTTTGTCCTGCTGCAGCGCCTGAAGCTCGGACGGCTTCATCGCCCGCAGCATCTCGATCTCGCGCTCCAGCACGCCGATCAAGCGGCTGATGATCTTCAACAGGTCGGTGATCTGGCTCGGGTCGGTCATTGCGAAGCGGCCTCCTGTAGCCTCAGGATTTCCCGTTGCACGGCGTCGGCGATACCGACGCCGCCGGAACGCGCGATGGCCTTGCCGTATTCCTCGACCAGGATCGAGCGGTAGATGTCCTCGCCGGGCCCGCCGCCGAACAGCTCGTCGGTTTCCAGGCCCTCGAACATGGGTGCCAGCATCTGGGACAGGAATACGGCCTCGAACTCGACGGCGGCGCGGCGCACCGCATCGGGGCCGGCGGCGGCACGCGCCGCGGTCGCGTCGCGCGCATTCTGGGCGACCTGCGAGAGGTCGATGATCTGCGCGCTCAGGTCCATCACAACACCTCGATCTGCGCCTGCAAGGCGCCGGCCGCCTTGATCGCCTGCAGGATCGTAATCAGATCGCGCGGCCCGACGCCGAGCGTGTTCAGTCCGTTGACCAGCTCTTGCAGACTGACGCCCGCGGGCAGCAGTGCGAGCTTGCGCTTGGTCTCCTCCTGCACGTTGATGTCGGTGCGCGGCACGGTTTCGGTCGTGCCGGTGCTCGAAAACGGCGCCGGTTGGCTGACCTGCGGCGTTTCGGTGATCCGGATCGTCAGGTTGCCCTGCGCGATCGCCACGGTGCTGATGCGCACGTTCTCGCCCATCACGATCACACCCGAGCGTTCGTCGATCACCACGCGCGCGATCTGGTCGGCGCGTACCGGAAGCTGCTCGATGTCGGTGAGCATCGCGACGACATCGCCGTCGTAGCGGCGCGGCACGTTGAGCTGGACCGTGGCCGAATCGATTGGTCGGGCCACCGACTCGCCGACGAACTTGTTGATCGCCTGGGCCATGCGGCGCGCGGTGGTGAAGTCCGGGTTGCGCAGGCTGAGCTTGATCGAGTCGAGCTCCCGCAGGTCGAAGTCGATCTCGCGCTCGACGATGGCGCCGTTCGGGATGCGCCCGGTGGTCGGCACGCCCTTCGTGACGCTCTGGCCCTCGCCCTTGGCGGTGAAGCCGGCGATGGCCACCGGCCCTTGGCCCACGGCGTAGACCTCGCCGTCGGCGGCGAGCAGCGGCGTGACCAGCAGGGTTCCGCCGAGCAGGTTCTCGGCATCGCCCAGCGCCGAGACCGTCACGTCGATCCGGGTGCCCTGGCGGGCGAACGGCGGCAGGTTGGCGGTCACCATGACCGCCGCGACGTTCTCCGTGTCGAGGTCGTCGTCGCGGGCGTTGACCCCGAGGCGCTGCAACATGCCGATCAGGCTCTCGCGCGTAAAAGGTGCGCTGTCCAGGTCGTCGCCCGTGCCGTCGAGGCCGACGACGAGGCCGTAGCCGACCAGCAGATTGTCCCGCACGCCCTCGAAGTCGGCGATGTCCTTGATGCGCGACTGGGCCTGGCCGGGATGCGGCCAAGCCAGACCGGCCAGCAGCAACAGGGCGGCAAGGCCGCCGATGAGCCGTCTGCCGTGCATGTGTCGCCAGGACAAGGTGATGGTCATCTCCACAACCGGTTGGATCGCTCGCCTCTCGCCCCCATCCATGCGAATGCCGTGCCAATCGACGGCGAGGGCCGGAATCCGGCCCGGTTCCGGCCAACGGCGGGCACTCGCTGGGGCGGCGGGCGGGCGCGCGCCGCACCGCCCACGGCAATTCCGGCCCACGGTCCGGCAAATCTTGCCGGCCCGGGCGACAGCCTTTACCGCATCTTAAAGGCGGCCGGCGCAAGCTGACCCAAAACGTCGATGTCAAGGACAGGGATGAAAATCGACAGGCTTTCTTCAGTGCCGGCTGCGCGGACCCGTCGCGGCGAACGGACGGGGAGCGCCAAGCCGGGCGGCTTTTCGAAGACGCTGTCCGGGGGCGAGGCCCCGGCGGCCGCCTCGGTCAGCGGCGGCGTGGCGCCGGGTCGAGTCGACGCCCTCCTGGCCCTGCAGGAGGTCGCCAACGAGCTCGAGGCCGACGGTCAGGCCCGGCGCCGCGGCGAGGAATTGCTGGACCGGCTCGACGAGGTGCGCCTGGCCCTCCTGTCCGGCCGGCTGCCCGTGGCCGCGGTCGAGCGCTTGGCCGCCCTGGTTGCCGCGCGGCGGGCCCGGGTCCGCGATCCGCACCTGGCCCAGGTCCTGGACGAGATAGAACTGAGGGCGGCGGTCGAGCTGGCCAAGCTGGGGCGCTGAGGCCCGGAACGGGCCGCATTAACTTTTATCCTTTAAATTCAACTAAATGTGATCGGACGCTCAGCGCGTTGCGACGCTTGTCGGACGCAACAAATTCCATATACTCCGCCCCGGCATCGGTGCTTCGCGGACATGGGACGAGCATGAAGAAACCGGTATCCGTACCCCAGAGCTATCGCCCCCGGGAAAACGAGAAGTTCATGAACCCGGTGATGCGGGAGTATTTCCGCCAGAAGCTGTTGTGCTGGAAGGACGAGTTGGTCAAGGAGTCGACAGAGACGATCCAGCACCTTCGGGAGGAAACGGCGCACGAGGCGGATCTCGCGGACCGGGCCTCGCTCGAGACCGACCGGTCGCTGGAACTGCGCACCAGGGATCGGGAACGCAAGCTCATCTCCAAGATCGACGCGGCGCTGCGCCGGATCGAGGAGGGCTCCTACGGTTACTGCGAGGAGACCATGGAGCCGATCAGCCTGCGGCGCCTGGAGGCCAGGCCGATCGCGACCCTGTCCATCGAGGCGCAGGAGCGGCACGAGCGGTTGGAGCGGACCCACCGCGACGACTGAGCGGCCAGGCGGGGCCGCCCGAACCCATGATCGGATCGGATCCGCGACGGGCCGGCGCCGTACGGGCGCCGGCCCTGGTATTGCGGCGCGGCCGGCGTGATCAACCGGGTTAGAACGGCCAGAGAATGTCGTAGACTTGTTGTCCGTAGCGCGGCTGCTGGACGTCGGAGATCTGGCCTCGGCCGCCGTAGACGATGCGCGCCTCGGCGATCTGGTCGTAACCGATCGTATTGGTCGAGGTGATGTCCTCGGGCCGGATCATTCCGGCGATCTGCAGCTGGCGCAGCTCGAAGTTCACCCGCACCTCCTGGCGCCCCGCGATCACTAGGTTGCCGTTGGGCAGGACTTGGGTGACCAGGGCCGCGATGCGCAGCTTGATGGACTCGTCGCGGTTGACGCTGCCCGCGCCCTGCGAGTTGGAGTTGCTCGACAAGTCGATCAGGCTGGTCGGGTCGACCGCCTCGGGCAGGATCGCGTCGAGGCTCGATTCGTAGCCGAGCAGGCTGCTCGCCGCGGCGTCCTCGGCGTTTTTCCGGCTGCGCTGCGTCGTGTTCGAGATTTGCGCCTCGTCCTCGATCTCGATGACCACGGTCAGGATGTCGCCGACGTCGCTGGCCCGCTGGTCCTTGAGGAAGGCGCGAGAGCCCGGACGCCAGAGCGAGTTCGGCTGGCGCTCCACCACCATGGGTGGCGGCATGGGCATGATCACCGGCTCGTTCCCCTGCAGGACCGCGGGGTTCTCGATGGCGCTGAGCGGCGGCTCCTCGCCGACCTGCGACAGGCGGTCGAGCGCGCTGCACCCGGCCAGCCACAGGCCGAGCAGCGCGAGCATGATCGCGTTGCAGCGGCCGGGTCGCCGCCGGCGGGAGTGGGCTCGGCAGGGTGCGTTCATTTCTGGGTCTCCCGGCTCATGCCGTTGAGCGCGGTCGGATCCACCCGGACCAGGCCGGACTCGACGACCGCGGCGTTGATGATCTTGTTGGACTTGGTATTCATGACCCGGACGACCGCGCCCCGCGCGCCCTGGTCGAGGGCCCGGCCCTGGGCGGTCAGCACCATGCGCGCGGTCGCCAGCTTGATCGTGACCAGGCTGTTCTTGGTCACGAGGATAGGCTCGCGCACGTCGGCGCTGAGGATGATCTGGCCGGCGCGGATCGGCCGGCGCGGGCTCTTGCCGACCAGCTTGGCGGCCTCGGCGACGATGCTCCGGCCCAGGCGGTCGGCGCGCACCGAAATCCACTCGATGTCCTGCCGGCCGATCACCTCGCCCGGCTCGACCCGGCGCGTGAGCACCGGGACTTCGGTCATCTTCACGGCCCGGCCGGACACCCTGGCGCGGGCGAGCGGCGCGCCCTCGGCCGGCGCGACGATGTGGGCCGCGAAGCGGCCGGTTCCCGGATCGTGCGACAGGGAGGTGACGACCAGAGTCGCCTCGGCGTCGGTCGGCAGGTGCAGCCGCAGGGACGGATTGTCGAGCACGAGGTCGATGTTCCCGCTCACGCCGCGCTGGGCCAGGGCGCGGCGCATCTCGTCCTCGATGCGCCGCGAGTCGATGACCTGGCTGGCGCGCTCGATCACGGTCTTGTCGAAGCGGGACCCGGGGCGCCAGGGCAGGGTGTAGGCCTGGGCCACGGCGCCCAGCCAGCGGGCGCCCACCTCGACCCGCCGGCCCGGCTCGGGCGCCCGGGCGACTACCGTCGCGCCCCGTTCGCCGAGGCCGTCGAACAGGTCGCCGAGCCGAACCACCGGGCCCTCGACCGTGACCCGCGACTTCAGGACGACGGGACCGGGCGCCGCCGGCCCGGCGGCCGCCGGGCCGGCGAGCACGGTCAGGGCCAGAGCGACAACGGCGGGGAAACGGCGCATAGGAACACCTCGCGTTCGGGTCAGGATTAGCGGAGCTGGGCGACGCTCGACATCATCTCGTCCGAGGCCTGGATCACCCGGGAGTTCATCTCGTAGGCCCGTTGCGCCGTGATCAGGTTGGTGATCTCGGCCACGATGTTGACGTTCGAGGTCTCCAGTGCTCCTTGCTGAATGACGCCGAATCCCTCCGAGCCGGGTGCGGAGACGGTGGCGACGCCGGAGGCCTTGGTCTCCAGCAGCAGGTTGTCGCCGATCGATCGCAGGCCGGCCTCGTTGGGGAAGTTGGCGAGCTCGATCTGGCCGACGTTGGTGGGGGAGGTCTGCCCGTCCAGGCTGACCAGCACCTCTCCCTGGGCGTTGATCGTAATGTCGAGGGCATCCTCCGGGATCGTGATTCCGGGCTGGATGACGAACCCGTTGGCGGTCACCAGATCGCCCTCCGGGCTGCGCCCGAGCGACCCGGCCCGGGTGTAGGCGGTGTCGCCCGAGGGCAGCTCGACGACGAAGTAGCCCCTGCCGTTGATCGCCAGGTCCAGGTTGTTGTCGGTGATCAGCAGGTTGCCCTGCTCGGTGATGCGGTAGACCGCCGCGGGCTTGACGCCCAGGCCGATCTGGATGCCCGAGGGGACGACCGTGCCGGTGTCCGACGAGGCGGTGCCGGCGCGCAGCAGGTCCTGGTACAACAGGTCGTGGAATTCCGCCCGCTGCCGCTTGAAGCCGGTGGTGTTGACGTTGGCGATGTTGTTGGAGATCACCTCGACGTTGAGTTGCTGGGCCAGCATGCCCGTCGCCGCAATGCTCAGCGATCTCATGGCGCAAATCCCTCCTCGTCGTTATGTCGTAGCCACGATGGCGTCGATGGCATCAAGAATTCTTCGGTGTTCGGTCTCGGCCAGCCGCGACGCCGCCTGGTAGCCGCGCACGACGTCGATCATCCGGGTCATCTCGGTGATACCTTTGACGTTCGAGCTCTCGATCATGCCTTGCAGGATCTCGGCGTCGGGCGCCGGCTGCGGTGGCTGCTCCTTGGCGTCGTAGAGGCCGCTGCCGTCCTTGGCCAACGCTTGCTCGTTCTCGAACCGGACGACCCGCAGGCGGCCGATCTCGTTGGCGTCGGCGGAGATCGTGCCGTCGCGCGTGATCACGATGTTGCTGGTTCCCGGCGGCACGAGGATCGGCGCGCCGCCGGTGCCCTGGACCGGGTTGCCGTCGAAGGTTACGAGCTGGCCTTGTTGGTCGAGCTGGAAGGCGCCGTGGCGCGTGTAGCGCGGGCCGTCCGGGGTCCGCACGACGAAGAAGCCGTCGCCGTGAATGGCCAGGTCGAGCGGGTTGTTGGTCCCGGTCATGGGGCCTTCGGCCATGTCCCTGAGATAGGTGACGTCGTGGACCAGGCTGAGCGCGGGCCCGTTGGCCGTGCGGTCCAGGAACTCGGTGAAGATCATGTGCTCCGCCTTGAAGCCGGCGGTGGTCATGTTTGCAAGGTTGGTCGAGATCACATCCATCTGGCGCGCAAGCACGGCCTGACGGGCCAAAGCGACTGTGAGCGTGTTCTCCATCGTGTGGTTGCCTTGATTCCCCTCGTCGGGTCACCGATCTCCGCCCCGGCATCGGGGCCGGATGCGATGCCCGTTGCACGACGCGTGCCAATATCCGGGCGCCAGGGAAATCCCGCGCCCCGGGGCCCGCGCCGGCCCAGGCGGGGGTGCGGACCCGGGGGGTCTGGCAGAGCTTGCCGGGCAGTTCTTGCCGGACTGCGGGCCGCGGCGGCCGCCGACGGCGCCCTTCAACCAGTTCTTAACCGCAGCGGCTTAGGGTGGCCGGCGGTTAAATCTCTGAAAATTAGCGAGTCTTCCAGAAATGACTGATCAGGCGGCAACCGGCGATGCCGAGCTGGACGCCAAGACCGACGGCGAGGGCGAGACAGAGGGCGAGGCCCGCAAGGCAAGCGGCAAGATGCCGGGGAAGAAGCTGGTCCTCTTCATCGCCCTGCCGCTTGTGGTGCTCGTGCTGGCCGGGGTGGGCGTCTACTTCTCCGGCCTCGCCGATCCATGGCTCGGCAAGGGCGAGGGCGAAGGCGCGCAGAAGGAACTGCTCGGCGAGGTCGACACCGGCCCATCGGTCTACTACGAGCTGCCCGAGATGCTCGTCAATCTGAACTCGAGCGGGCGCAGGACCGGCTATCTGAAGATCTCGGTCAGCCTCGAGCTAGGCTCCGAGGCGGACCGGGAGCACGTAGAGCAGGTTCTGCCGCGCGTGATCGACAACTTCCAAGTGTACCTGCGCGAGTTGCGTATCGAGGATCTGCAAGGCTCGGCCGGGCTGCAGCGCCTGCGCGAGGAGCTGCTGCTGCGCGTGGCCAGCGCCGCCCAGCCGGCGGTGGTCAAGGACGTCCTGTTCCGCGAAATGCTCATCCAGTAACGGTCGATTGATGGCTGAAGAATTGGAAACGCAGGAGACCGAGGGCGAAATCGACCAGGAAGCCATGATGGCCGAATGGGAGGCCATGTCGGAACAGGACGGCGAGGTCGATTCCGGCGCCGGCGAAGGCGCCGTAGGCTCGACCCGGGTTCTCGATCAGAACGAAATCGACAGTCTGCTCGGCGTGGACAATAGGGGCCTGGACGACGGCGACAGGTCCGGCATCCAGGCGATCTTGAATTCCGCGCTCGTCTCGTACGAGCGCCTGCCGATGCTCGAGGTCGTCTTCGACCGTCTGGTTCGCATGATGTCGACCTCGCTGCGCAATTTCACCTCCGACAACGTCGAGGTCAGCCTGGACAACATCAGCTCGGCCCGCTTCGGCGATTATCTCAACTCGATCCCGCTTCCGGCGATGCTCGCGGTTTTCAAGGCCGAGGAATGGGACAACTTCGGTCTGATGACGGTCGACAGCGCGCTGATCTACTCCATCGTCGACGTGTTGCTGGGCGGCCGGCGCGGCACCGCGGCGATGCGCATCGAAGGTCGGCCGTACACGACCATCGAGCGCAACCTGGTCGAGCGCATGGTTCACGTGGTTCTGGGCGACCTCTCGGCCGCGTTCGACCCGCTTTCGCCGACCACCTTCCGGTTCGAGCGCCTGGAGACGAACCCGCGCTTCGCCACGATCGCGCGCGCGGCCAACGCCACGGTGGTCGTGACGCTGCGCGTCGACATGGAGGACCGCGGCGGGCGCATCGAGCTGCTCATCCCCTACGCGACGCTGGAGCCGGTGCGCGAACTGCTGCTTCAGATGTTCATGGGCGAGAAGTTCGGGCGGGACTCGATCTGGGAGAGCCACCTCACTGCCGAGTTGTGGCAGACCGACGTCGCCATCGAGGCGGTGCTCGATCAGGTGGACCTGCCGCTGCGCGAGGTCCTCAGCTGGGCCGAGGGCAGCCGCCTGGAACTGAACTGCTCGCCCAAATCCGAGATCCAGATGCGTTGCGGCGACGTCGCCATGTTCACAGGCTTCATGGGCCGCAAGGCCGGCCACATCGCGGTGCGGATCGGCGGCAAGGTGGCCCGCGAGCAGAGTCTCGATTCGGCATGAGCGGCGCCCCGACCATGGCCGCCTTGTTCGATGCCGTGATCGCGATCCTGCTGGTGGCCACCATCGTCTACGCGGTGGTGCTCAACCGCAAGCTGTCGGCCCTGCGCGACACGAAGGCGGACATGGAGGCGCTGATCGCGCGCCTCGTGGAGTCGACCGAAAGGGCGCAAGGCGGGCTCGATGCGCTCAAGGAGCACGCCCAGCAGGCGGGCGGACGTCTGCAGCGCACCGCCGACAGCGCGCGCGCCCTGGCCGACGAGCTGGCGTATCTGGTCGAGGTGGGCGGCAGCCTCGCGAGCCGCCTCGACGGCGCGATCGGGGCCGTGCGGGCCAGGTCGGCCGCGCCGGCCGCGATGCCCGCGCCGGCCCGCGCGGCGGGCGCGGGGCAGGGGGAAGGCGCCAAGCCGGGCGCACCGGCCGCCGCCCGACCCGCGCCGGGCAAGCCGGCGGGGCCGGGCGCACCCGCACGCCCCTCGCCGCAGGAGGCGAAGCTGCTCGAGGCCCTTCAGGGCATGCGCTGACACCAAGCTGGAGGGAGGAGAAGCGTCTTTATGCGTTTGCGGCTCTTGCCCGTACTCATCGCCGCGGCCGGGATCGCCCTGACCGCGCGGGTCGGGGACCTCTGGCACGGCTTCGCGGTCATGGCGCAGGCGCAGCCGGCGCCCGCGGGCCGCCCGGCGCAGGGGGCCTGGACCGCCGTCCCCGCCGCCGGTGACGGCGCCGAAGCGGGATCGAACGAGGCCGGCGCCGGGGCCGACCGTCAGGATTCGCCGGAGGGCACGGCCGCGCCGGCGGCTCCCGGCCAGGCGGACGCGGGCCTTTTCGAGCTGCCGCCCGATCCCCTGACAATGACCGACGAGGAGGTCGACCTCCTGCAGGCGCTGTCCGAGCGCCGCCGCCAACTCGACCTGCGCGCCCGCCGTCTCGAGGAGCGGGAAGTCTTGCTGCAGGCCGCCGAGCGACGGGTCGAGGAGAAGGTCGACGGATTGAAGGCCCTGCAGAAGTCGATTGAGGACCTGCTGCGCCAGCGCGAGGAGCAGACCGAGACCCAGTACCAGAGCCTGGTCAAGATTTACGAGAACATGAGGCCGAAGGACGCGGCGCGGATCTTCGAGGAACTGGACATGGCGGTGCTGCTGCCCGTGGTCGAGCGCATGAAGGAACGCAAGACCGCGCCGATTCTCGCCAAGATGAATCCGGAGAAGGCGAAGGCCATCACCACCGAGCTGGCCCAGCGCCGCGACCTGCCCACCGCGGCGGAATAGGCGGGCCCCTTTGGGGAGAATTTACCCGTTTTTACATAGTCTTAACCTCGCTTCGCTACGTTCTGCGGCGTTTTTCCTAAGGGAGGGTTTGCCTGTGCAGCCCGCAGGAACGAGGAGTGGCCGATGGCCGGCATAGACAAGAATTTGCCGATCCTGATCGTGGACGACTACAAGACCATGCTCAGAATCATCCGCAACCTCTTGAAGCAGCTTGGCTTCAATAATGTCGACGAAGCGACCGACGGCAGCCAGGCGCTCCAGAAGCTCCGCGACAAGAATTTCGGTCTGATTATTTCCGACTGGAACATGGAGCCGATGAGCGGGCTGCAGCTGCTCAAGGAGGTCCGCGCCGACATCAAGCTCAAGGGTCTGCCGTTCGTCATGATCACGGCGGAGAGCAAGAGCGAGAACGTCATCGCGGCCAAGGAAGCGGGCGTGAGTAATTACATCGTCAAACCGTTCAACGCCGCCACGCTGAAGGGCAAGTTGACCTCGGTGCTGGGCACCTTCTAAGGCGCCGCCATGACTGAGCCGGCCGCGTACGCGGACCTCGAGAAGCGACTCGCGGCGCTCGGAAAGGATCGCGTCGGCGTCGATCCGCGGGACATCGTCGAGGTTGTCGGGAGCGTGATGGCCTCGGTCAACGGCGACCGGTCGAGCGTCAACGTCAAGCTCTACGCCGATATCGAGGCGCTCGCGAACTACATCCGGACCGCCAAGGCCGAGATCACGGCGATCCGGGCCGACGAGATCAACACACGGTTCATTCCCGCCGCGACCGACGAGCTGAGCGCCATCGTCGGTGCGACCGAGCACGCCACGAACGCCATCTTCGAAGCCGTCGAGTCGATCGAGGCGTTGGCCGAGGGCATGGCGCCGGAGTCGGCGGAGACGATCACGGACGCCGTCACCCGGGTCTACGAGGCGTGCAGCTTTCAGGACATCACCGGGCAGCGCATTTCCAAGATCGTGAAGGTGCTGCAGAACGTCGAGGCCAAGGTCCAGGCGCTGATCGAGGCCTTCGGCGAGCAAAGCGGCGTGCCGGACCGCAAAGCGGCGGACGAGCCCGCGGCCGATCCGGCCCCGGCCTCGGGCAACGATCTCATGAGCGGCCCGCAGTTGCCGGAGAACGCCATCAGCCAGGACGACGTGGACGCCCTGCTGGCCAGCTTCGACTGACCCCAAGATGGCCGAGGCCGCGCCTTCGAGCCGCGAGCAGCATGGCAACAAACACGTCGTCCTGCTGCTGAGCCTGAAGCTCATCCTGCTCGCGTTCTTCATTCTGTTGAACGCCCTCTCGGAGTTCGAAAAAGACAGGATGCGGGTGGTGCTCGACAGCATCAACCGCACCTTCAGCGGCAATATCCAGACGCTCAAGGACCCGGCACCCTATTCCGCTTCGCTCGGCTCTTTGCTCTCGGCCGAGGACCTGGTCAGCGAGGTCGGCAGCCTGTTCGAGTCGATCATCCCGGCCGCGCGCAGCGAGAAGATCGCGCGCGCCAACATGGTCCGGGTCGTGTTTCCCGCCACGGCCCTGTTCAGGCCGGGTGAGCGCCGGATCCGCCCGGACCGCGAGCTCCTGATCCGGCGCTTGGCCAAGGCCCTGATGCGCAATCCCGCCGGTCGCCTCGCTTACGAGCTGGAATTTCTCCACGGCGTGTCCGCGCCGGGGAGCGGCACAGCCGACGGCGCGGGCGCGCCGCTGGTGGAGGTTGGCCGCGCCGGCCTTCTCGCCCAGCGCCTGATCAAGCAGGGCCTGCCGCCGGAAGTGCTGGCGGTCGGCCTGCTCCCCGGCCGGCCGGACACCGTCCAGTTCATCCTGCACGTGCGCGATCCGGCCGGCCCGACGAACACGCCGCGGGGGTCGGAGGAGGACGCGGGTTGAGCGGCGCCCAGCAAGGGCCCGGGTCCGCGGCGGCGCCGCGCCGGGCACTGTCCTATTTCGCCGACGTGGGCGCCGGCCTGCGCAGGTCGTACGACAAGGCGTGGATGATCACGTTTGCCGACCTGATCGCCCTGATGCTGACGTTCTTCGTGCTGCTCTTCGCCATGTCGCAGGTCGAGCAACAGAAGTGGCAGAACCTGGTGCGCTCGTTGGACGACAACATGGACACGATCCGCAAGCGCGAGGGCGCCAAACCCGCGATCGAGTTCCAGGTCGACGGCGAGGCGCCCGTTCCGGGCGCCGACCTCGACTACCTCGCGCCGATCGTGCATCAGCAGATCGCCTCGGATCCGTCCCTTGCGCCCAGCGTCATCCGCCGCTTGCCGGACCGCCTGGTGATCAGCCTGCCCGCCGCGCTCCTGTATGCGCCGGAGGGCTCGAACCTGACGCCGGCGGGCGAACGCGTCGGCTTTTCCATCGGCGGCGTGCTGCGCAATTTGAGGAACGTGATCGAAGTCGAGGCGCACACCGCGCCGAGCGCGGCGGGCCCTGGCGAACCCGCCGGCTGGGAGCTGTCGCTCGCCCGCGCCGCGGCCTTGACGGCGATGCTCGCCAAGGCCGGCTACGACGGGCCGGTGGTGGCGCGGGGCTTCGGCGAAACGCGCCCCGGCGACCTGTCGCCTCACCTGAACGATGAAGAGAAGCCGACGTTCGCCGACCGAATCGACATCGTTATTCACGAACGCGCCCGGGAGGGGCCGTGACGGCCACGCTGCGCACCCTGGTCCTCGCGCTTTCGCTCGCCGTCGCCGCGGCCGCGGCGGCTGCCGAGCGCGTCGTCGTGCGCGTCGGCGAGCACCCGGGCTTCAGCCGGCTCGTGTTCGACTGGGCGCGGCCCGTGGGCGTCCGCCTGGACCGGGAGTCCGGGCGCGCGCGGCTGGTCTTCGACCGGTCCGGGGAGCTCGACCTCGCCCGCTTCCGCGCCGATCCGCCCCCGGACGTTACCGACATCGCGGCCGAGGCGGGGCCCAAGGGGCTCAGCGTGGTCGTGGCCGTCGCCCCCGGATCGAAGCTGCGGCTGCTGGAGAGCGACCGTTCGGTCGTGCTCGATGTCCTGAAGCCGGATACCGCGCTGGATGCGCCGGCGGCCAAGCCCAACGACCGGCGTCGCCGCCGGCCCGCCGGCCGGGGCGAGCCCGAGCAATCGGGTGAGGCCGCGGGGTTCACGCCTCCCGCTCCGGTCCCGGAACGCAAACCGGAGGTCCCGGCCGCCGCCGAAACGCCGCCGCCTCCGCCCGCGGGCCGTGCGCCGGAGGCCGGGTCGGGGGCGCCGATCCCGCTGCTGCCCGGGCAGGCGACGGCGGCCGGGCGGCCTGGCGCTGGCGGGCAGGGTCCGACCGCGGCCCCGGCCGAGCACGGACTGCGGGCCGAGAACGCGCCGCGGCCTAAGCCCAAGCCCAACCGTGCGGGGGCGACGCGCGCGACCGGGGCCGAGAAGGCCGGGCCGCGGGAGGCCGCGGCGCAGAAGGAGGCGAACAAGGCGAAGGGCGGCAAGGGCGGGCGCCGCGCGCGCGTCGGCGGCGTCCTCGTCGTCGCCGATCCGGCGCCCGTTCTCATCGACACGGCGCCGAGCCCGGCGCGCGCGTCGTTGCACCCCGCCTCGCGCGAACTGCGCTTCGAGTGGGGCGATGGCGTCGCCGCGGCGGTGTTCCGGTACGGCGCGCACCTGTGGCTAGTGTTCGACCGGCCGCCGCCCGGGGACTTGGCGCGCGCGATCGCGCGGCTTGCCCCGGAAGTCGCCCCGGTCGAGCAGTACGTGGTGTCCGGCGCCACGCTGATCCGCCTGACCGCGCCGCCGATTCTGGAGCCCCGGGTAACCCGCGACGGTTCGGCCTGGGTGGTCGATCTTTGGCCGAGCGGCCGCCGGCCCACGCCGGCCATCGAGCTGGAGATCGACGCGCGGGACAAACCGGCGCAGGTCCTGTTTCGCATGCAGGGGCCGGAACGGACGCTGTCGTTTCCGGAACCCGGTTCGGGCACGCCGATTATCATCGTGCCGGCGCGGGGCGAGAACCAGGGACTGGACACGGCGCAAACCTTCCCGCAGTTTCGCGCGCTGCGCAGCGTCCAAGGCTTGGTCCTGGCGCCGCGCTCCGACGGGCTGGAGGTCACGGTCGCCGGCAACGGCGTGTGGGTTCGCCATCCGGACGGGTTGATCCTGTCCCACGGCGGGACCTTGGCCTTGCTGAAGTCCAACGTGCCCGCGCCGCCCAAGGGGCCCCGGCTGTTCGCGCTCGAGCGCTGGCGGCGCGGCGGGTTCGAGAACTTGACGGCCATCAGGCGCGCCCTTCAATCGGCGCTGGCGCAAGCCGAGCCGGCGCGCATCGCCGAGGCGCGGCTGGACCTCGCCCGGTTCTACTTCGCGCACGGCTTCGCCGCCGAATCGGTCGGCGTCTTGCGCCTGGGCGAGGTCTTCGATCCGCGTCTCGGCCTCGACCCGGAGGTGCGCCTGATGCGGGGCGTCGGCGCGTTCCTGTCCGAGAACTACGTGGCCGCCGCGGCCGACCTCTTTCATCCGTCCATGATCGGCGAATGGGAGGCCGAGCTGTGGCACGCCGCAATGGCCGCGGCGGCCCGCGATTGGCCGGTCGCGGCGGATATGTTCGCGCAGAGCGAGGAGCTGATCGGCGCCTACCCGCACAGGGTGCGCACCCGCCTGCGCCTCCTGGCGGCCGAGGCGCGGCTTGGGATCGAGGATGCCGAGGGCGCCAAGCGTTATCTCGATCAGGCGCGGAGCGACGAGCCTAGCGTGGACGAGGAGGCGCAGATCGCGTTCCTCGTTGGGCGCCGGCTGCAGGTCCGGGGCGATGACGACGCCGCCAAGGCGCTCTGGCAGAAGGTCGCCAACTTGACCGCGCACCGGCCGTCGCGCGCCCGCGCGCGGCTCGCGCTCCTGGACCTGGCCCTGGCGCACGACGAGGTGACGCCCGGGCAGGCGATCGAGGAACTCGAGCGCTTGCGTTTCGCTTGGCGCGGCGATCACTTCGAGATCATGCTCCTCGAGCGCCTGGGCGAGCTGTACGTCGCCCAAGGGCAGTATCGCCAGGGCCTGGAGGCCTTCCGCCGGGCCGCGTCCTACTTCCCGACCTCCAGGCCCGCTCAGGTCGTGGCCCAGCGCATGCGCGAGGTCTTCCTCGACCTGTATCTCGGTCCCCTGAGCGAGGCCCTGCCGCCGCTCAGCGCGCTCGCGCTCTACGAGGAGTTCAAGGAGCTGACCCCGCCCGGCGCCACGGGCGACCAGGTCATCGCGAGGCTCGCCGAGCGCCTGGTCGAAGTCGACCTCCTCCCGCGCGCGGCGCAGCTCCTGACGACCCAAGTCAAGTACCGTCTGTCCGGACCGGCCAAGGCCCGCATGGGCGGCCGCCTCGCCTCCATCCACCTGCTGGATCATGCTCCCGCCAAGGCGCTCGAAGCGCTCGACATGAGCGACGAACGCGACATGGCCGAGGACCTGCGGCGGGCGCGCGGCTACCTGCGTTCGCGGGCGCTATCCAGGCTCGGCCGCCACGACGAAGCGCTCGCGCTGCTCGGCGACGACGACGGCCCCGAGGCGCTGCGTCTGCGCGCCGACATCCTGTGGGCGCAAGGCGACTGGCCCGCGGCCGCGCGCGTTCTGGCGCGGCTGGTGCCCGCGCGAGCGCCGACCGACCGGCCACTCACCGAGGCCGAAAGTCGGAACGTGATCGACCTTGCCGTGGCGTTGACCATGGGCGGCGAGCGCGCCCGCCTGATCGAGCTCAACCAAGCCTACTGGCCGGCCATGGCCGTCGGACCGGACCGGGAGACCTTCGCTCTGCTGGCCCGCGGCCTGGAGGCGGGACGGGCCAAGTCGATCGCCGAGGAGCTGGCGGAGGTCGATCAGGTCGAGGAGTTCATGGCCGACTACCGCAAGCGCCTGCAGCAGGCCAACCTCGACCGGCCCAACTGAACCGGCCGCGCCGCCCCGCCCCGCCCCGCCCGCAACCCACCTATCCGCCGTAGCTTTGCACCAGGCTGCCCGCCACCAGGTACCAGCCGTCGACGAGCACGAAGAAGATCAGCTTGAAGGGCAGCGAGATCATGATCGGCGGCAGCATCAGCATGCCCATGGACATGAGCACCGAGGCCACCACCATGTCGATGATGACGAAGGGGAGGAACAGGAGGAAGCCGATCTCGAAGGCGCGCCGGAGCTCGCTGATCATAAAGGCGGGGATGAGCGAGCGCATCGGCGTCTCTTCCGGCGCGGCGATCGGTCCCGCCTCGGCGAGGTCGAGGAACAGCTTCAGGTCCTGCTCGCGCACGTGGCCGAGCATGAAGTCGCGTACCGGCGTGGCGGCCAGATCGACCGCCTCCATCTCACTGACCTCCTCGGCGATCAGGGGCTGGATCGCCTGGTCGTACACGAGCTGCAGGGTCGGCATCATGATGAACAGGGTGAGGAACAGCGCGAGGCTGATGAGCACCGAATTGGGCGGCGTCTGCTGGATGCCGAGGGCGCTGCGCAGGAACGAAAGCACGACCACGATCCGGGTGAAGGAGGTGACCATGATCAGGATCGACGGCGCCAGGCTCAGCACCGTGACGAGCGCGACCAACTGAATGATGCGGCTGGCGGTCGATCCGGCGACCTCGTCGCCCAGGTCGAATTGCAGGGTCTGGCCGAGCGCCGGCTCGGCAGCCATCACGGCCGCGAGCGCGCCGGCCACCACGGACACCCGGACGCAGGCGCGGATCATGGGTTCGCGCTCCGCGTTTCGGCCGCCGCCCCGCCGCGCGCATGGACGTCGTCGCGCGCGGCCGGTAGCCCGCTTTCGACCAGGAGATCCTGGTTGGGCCCGAGCAAGACGAGATGTTCGCATCCGTCGCGGCGCAGCAGAACCAGCTTGCGCCGGGAATCGATGACCTTGACCTCGACGACCGCCAGGCGCGGCGCCTTGCCCCGGCTCGGTGCGAGCGCGCCGCCGAGGCCGAAGCGCCGCGCCGTCCAGGCGAGCGCGCCGATCAGCGCGAGCACCAACACCAGCGCGAGGAGGAAGCGCAGGTAGACGTCGAAATCCATGGCCTTCCCTGGGTCCGTGCCTCACTCTTTCCTGCTCGAGCCCGGCGATCTCGAGGTCTTGCCGTAGGCGTTGAGCGCCTTGACCCGGCCGGCGGCGCCGCCCAGGTCCTGCCTGAGCTCCTCCAGCCGGGCCTCGATCGTCCGGGCCAGATGGCCGAAGTCGTCGATCAACGCAAGGACCCGCGGCCGCAGCGCGGAGCCCTCGTCCGCGGGCAGGGTCTTCAGCCGGGCGCACAGCCCGTTGACCCGCTCCTCCAGCGGCGACAGGTCGATCGCATGGCCCGCGTCCAGCTCGGCGCGGGCGCGCAGCAGGACCGCCCCGACCGCGTCCAAATCCTTGCCGAGCTCGGCGGTCGCGCTCATGGCGCGGGCGCCGGGCCGGGCTGTCCCTGGACCCGGTAGACGTAGGAGAGGATCTCCGCGACCGCGGCCAGGGCCTGCAAGGGCACCTCGCTGTCCAATTCGACGGCGGCCAGGATCTCGGCCAGGTCGGCGTCGCTGCGCACCTTGACGCCGCGTTCGAAGGCGATCTGCAGGATCTGCTCGGCGAGCGCGCCGCGCCCCTTGGCCACGACCCGCGGCGCGCCGCGGCCGCGGGGGTCGTTCTCGACGGCGACCGCGACGGTCCGCTGTTCCGGCGCCGCCTCCCCCGGCGGCGCGTCCAACCTTGAGCCTCTATCGACCACGGCGCGGCCTATCCTTGCGCAATCCTTGCCGGCGGGCGCATGTTGCGGCGTGCCGCCCGGCTACCCGGCCAATCGTGGCGAATCATGCTTAACGAAACGTTTAGGCCCGCGCGGGGCGCGGACCTCAGGGGACCGACCTTCGGGAAGGGTTTACGAGCCGGTGCCCGACCGGCGCCGGTTGCGCATGGCCTCGGCCAGCGCCTCGCTGCCGGCGGCGGCGGCCCGGTTTTCCTCCTGGATGCGTTCGAAGATCTCGCGGCGCAGGACCGTCGCATGCGACGGGAAGGTAAAGCCAAGCTTGATCGATTTGCCCCGGATGTCGATGACCGTCACCTCGATCTCATCGTTGATGACGACCGATTCGCCGATCTTGCGTGTCAGGTACAGCATTCCGGCTCCTCCTGTGCCGGCCCCCCCACGGGCTTATCAGGCGCTCCGCAGGCCGCGCCCGGGTAAGGCGCATTTGAGGCACTATTAAACCGTTTTTACCGATTCTTAACAAGCCGCCCGTGATACTGGGAGCGGAGGATCTCAGGCGCGCCGGCCGGCGCCAACGCTCGGAGCGGAATGGACGGCAGATTCAACATCTTCGCGGTGCTCGCCAAGCGCATGGACTGGCTCGGCCAGCGTCAGCGCGTGCTTGCCGACAACATCGCCAATTCGGACACGCCGGACTTCGTGCCGCGCGACCTCAACGAGAGCCAGTTCCTGCGCGTCCTGCGGCGGCGGGTCGGGCCGCTCGATCCGGTGGCCACCCATCCCAGCCATCTGCGCGGCACGGTGGTCCGGGACGGTCCGGCGCGGAGCCAGCCGCAGCGGGACACCTACGAGACCTCGCCTTCGGGCAACGCGGTCATCCTCGAGGAACAGCTCGTCAGGGTGGCCAAGACCCAGGGCGACTACCAGACGATGACCAACCTCTACCGCAAGCACATGGACATGTTCCGTCTCGCGCTGCGCGGCGGGGGCGGATGAGGCGGCGGCCTGAGGAGGGCACGGCATGACGGAGCTTCTGAAGTCCCTGGACATCTCCGCCTCCGGCATGAAGGCGCAGGGCACGCGCCTGCGCGTCATCTCGGAGAACGTCGCCAACGCGGGCTCGACGGCGTTGACGCCTCAGGGCGAGCCCTACCGGCGCAAGCTCGTCACCTTCGGCTCCACCCTGGACCGCCAGCTCGGCGCCGAGCTGGTCGAGGTGACGAAGGTTTCCCGGGACCCAAGCGAATTCGGCCAGCGCTACCAGCCGGGCCACCCGGCGGCCGACGCGAACGGCTACGTCAAGACCTCCAACGTCAACACCCTGGTCGAGATGGCCGACATGCGCGAAGCCGAGCGCAGCTACCAGGCCAACCTCAGGGTGTTGCAAGCCTCGCGCAACATGTTGCAGCGGACCATCGACCTGCTGCGCTAGCTCGCGACCGTCGCGCCGACCGCCAGGAGGGCGGCCGGAAACTCGCCAGGACGGCCAGTGGCGGCAGGGTGTGAAACCCGGGGAGTGATGCCATGGCCATCAACTTTGCGGAAGCCGTTGCGGCGTATCGGAACATCGCGGGCCGGGACACGCTCCCCGGCTTCGCCAAGCCCGAGGACAAGCAGGCCACCGGTTTCGCCGACGCGCTGCGCCAGGCCACCGAGGGCGCCATCGACGGTCTGCGCGAGGGCGAGCAGCAGACCCTCAAGGCCGCGGTCGGCACGGCCGACCTCACCGAAGTGGTCACCGCGGTCGCCAGGGCCGAGCTGACTCTGCAGACCGTGGTGACCCTGCGCGACCGCGTCATCCAGGCCTACCAGGAAATCCTGCGCATGCCGATCTGATGTGGCCGTTGCCGCTGCGCGCGCGGCGGCTCCGGCACGCCCGCGCGAGCGCACCGAGGGGAGCGAACCCGCATGAACGCCGCCGACGTGATCGAGGTCTCGCGCGAGGCCGTGGTCGTGATGCTGAAGGTGGGCTCCCCGGTCCTTCTGCTCGCGCTTCTGGTCGGCCTGCTCATCTCCCTGTTCCAGGCGCTGACGCAGATGCAGGAGATGACGTTGACCTTCGTTCCCAAGGCGATCGCCATCTTCCTGGCCTTGATTCTGTTCATGCCGTTCATGCTGGGGGTCTTGGTCTCGTTCACCGAAGGCCTGATGGACCGCATCGTGGCCCTGGGCTAGCCGGCCATGCTCGACGAGTTGTTGGCCGCCGGGACCTTCGCGGTCCTGCTCGTGTTCGTCCGCGTCGGGGCCGCGATCATGCTGCTGCCCGGCTACGGCGAGCCCTACGTATCGCCGCGCATGCGGCTGCTCCTGGCGCTGATGACTTCGCTCGTGGTCACGCCTGTGCTCGGCCCGAACCTGCCGGCCATGCCTCAAAGCGCGGCGGCGCTCACCCTGCTCATCCTCGGCGAGGCCCTGATCGGCGCCTTCCTCGGCACGCTGGCGCGCCTGTTTCTCGCCGCGCTGACCACCGCGGGCATGGTGATCGCTTACATGAGCACGATGGCCAACGCGCTGACCAACGATCCCAGCGCGGCCCAGCAAGGCTCGATCTCAGGGTCGTTCCTGACCGCGGTCGCCCTGCTGACCATTTTCACGCTCGACCTGCATCACCTCATGCTCCTCGCCGTCGTCGACAGCTACCAGCTCTTCGCGCCGGGGCAGGTGCCGCCCGTCGGCGACTTCGCCGACATGATGTCGCGGGTCGTGGCGAAGACCTTCCTGCTGTCGTTCCAGATCGCGGCACCGTTCGTGGCGGTCGGGCTGATCTTCTTCCTCGGCCTGGGCCTGCTCGGGCGCCTGATGCCGCAGATGCAGGTGTTCTTCGTCGCCATGCCATTGCAGATCGCGGTCGGCCTGATGGTGTTGGTCGCGGTCCTGCCCGCCGCCATACGCTGGTTCACGGTCGCGTTCGAGGAGACGTTGCTGCCCTTCGTCGCGCTCTAGCCGGGCCGGCGGCGAGGGCGGCACGGTAAGTCATGGCGGAAAACGAACAAGACGACTCGCAAAAAACCGAAGAGCCGACGCACCGGAGGCTCGAGCAGGCCCGCGAGAAGGGGCAAATCGCCCGCTCGCAGGAGGTCAACCACTGGTTCATGATCCTGGCGATGGCGCTCCTCATCGCCGTGTTCGGCGAGCCGCTGACCGCCGGCATCGCGTCCAGCCTGCGCCGTCTGCTCGAGCAGGCGCACGCCATCCGCCTCGACGGCGGCCAGCTCCGCGAAGTCCTGCTCGAGACCGTGGGGCAAGTGGGGTTGGCCGTGCTGCTGCCCGCGGCCGTCATCCTGTTGGCGGCACTCCTGGCCGGCATCATTCAAAACGGCTTGGTGTTCTCGGCCGAGCCGATCGTCCCGAAGCTTTCGAAGCTCTCGCTCGCCAAGGGCGTGAAGCGCCTGTTCTCCACGCGCTCGCTGGTCGACTTCGCCAAGGGTATCGCCAAGATCGCGATCGTTTCCACCGTGCTTGTCGTCCTGTTGTGGCCGGAGGTGAACGTGATTCCCAACATCACGGGGATGAGCCTCGTCCAGTTCATGGGCCTGCTGCAGGCGCTGGCCACGCGCGTGCTGATCGGCGTGCTCTCCGTGATGACCGTGATCGCGGCCCTCGACTTCCTCTACCAGAAGCAGCAGCACCTGAAGCAGCTCCGGATGTCGAAGCAGGACCTGAAAGAGGAGTTCAAGCAGACCGAGGGCGATCCCATGATCAAGGCGCGCCTGCGCCAGATTCGCATGGAGCGCGCGCGCCGACGGATGATGGCGGCGGTGCCCGAGGCCGACGTCGTCGTCACCAACCCGACACACTACGCCGTCGCCCTGAAGTACGACCCCGAAAAGACGGAGGCGCCGGTGCTGGCCGCAAAGGGCGTCGACTCGCTGGCCCTTCGCATCCGCGAGATCGCCGAGGAGCACGACATTCCCATCGTCGAGAACCCGCCGCTGTCGCGCGCGCTCTATGAAGGCGTCGAGCTCGATCAGGAGATCCCGCCGGAACACTACAAGGCGGTCGCCGAGGTCATCGGCTACGTCATGCGGCTCAAGGGCAGGCTGCCTCCGCGCAATGCCCCGGCGATTCACTAGGGCGTGGCGCCTTGCCCGGCGCGGCGGGGGTGTGTTTAACATGGCGGCGCGCGATTCGGCAGAGAGGGGGCGCGCCATGCGACGCTGGCCGGGCCTGACCGGTTTCGCCGCGCTGTTCGGCGCGGCGTCGGCCGCGGGCGCCGGCGAGGCGGCCGCGCCGATCGGGCCCGGCGGCGTCGAGATCGTGGTCCTCGCCGGCCTGGGCGTCACCGCGCTCGCGATCGTGGCCGCCCTGATCTCGACGGTCCGGCTGCGCCGCGCCTACGCCCTGCAGCACGACATCTTCGGCGCGGTGCCGCAGCCGCGTCAGGTGGTCGGCCCGAACGGCAAGACGCTGCTCGCCAACGCGGCGTTCTACGAGTTCTTCGGCGGCGTCGACAAGCCCACGGCCGAACTGCTGGCCGCGGAGGTCGCCGGCGACGAGGACGCCCGCGACCAGCTCGATCGCCTGGCGGCCAAGGCGCGGAACGGCGCGGCGGGCTACCTGGAATTGCGCGTGCGGCCGCGCGCGGCCGGGGAAAACGGGGCGGGCGGCCACGCGGCGGGCGCGGGCGAGGGACCGGCCGAGTGGCGCTATGTCGCCGCCTATCCCGTGACCGGGCGGCCCGGCACGGTGCTGTGGATGGTCGACGACATCACCCTGCGCCGCCAGATGGAACAGGTCATGCACGAGGAGCAGGAGCGCTTCGTCGACCTGCTCGAGCACGCGCCGATCGGGTTCTACTCGGTCGACGGCCACGGACGCTTCCTGTTCGCCAACCGGACCCTGTGCGACTGGCTCGGCCTGTCACACGAGGATCTGGAAAACGGCATGATCCGCCTGCACGACGTGGTCGCCGAGCCCCCGCCCGAGGACGCAGCGGCCTACGATCCTTTCGGCGGCGGCGCGGCGCGCGGCGAGATCTTCCTCAAGGACGCCGACGGCGGGCGCTTCCATGCGTCGATCAGCCAGGACGTGGTGAGCGGTGCCGACGGCGGCGTGCTGCGCACGCGCTCGGTCGTGCGCAATCTGTCGCGCGAGCGCGCCATGGCCGAGGCGCTGGAGCGCTCGGTGCAGCGCTTCGAGCGCTTCTTCCTCGAGGCGCCCGTCGGCATCGCGCTGCTCGACGCGGACGGCCGCTTGACCGAATGCAACCGCGCCTTCGGCGCCCTGGTCGGCCGGCGCGTCGAGGACCTGGCGGGCAAGTCGGTGTTCGATCTGGTTCGCCAAGGCGACCGGGAAGCGGTGCGCGCCGCCCTCGAGCACAGCGCCGCCGGCGCCGGCGCCCCCGCGCCCCAGGTGCCGGTGCAGGCGCACCTGGCGGGCGACACGCAGACCGTGTGCGCCATGTTCGTCAAATGCATCGCGGACTCCGCGGACGCGGCGAGCGGCTTCATCGTGCACTTCATCGACACGACCGAGCAGAAGAACCTCGAGATCCGGTTCGCCCAGTCGCAAAAGATTCAGGCGGTCGGCCAGCTCGCCGGCGGCATCGCGCACGACTTCAACAACCTGCTCACAGCCATGATCGGGTTCTCCGATCTCCTGCTGCTGCGCCACCGGCCCGGCGACCAGTCGTTCGCCGACATCATGCAGATCAAGCAGAACGCGAACCGGGCGGCGAACCTGGTGCGCCAGTTGCTCGCCTTTTCGCGCCAGCAAACCCTCCAGCCGCGCACGCTGAACATCACCGACACCCTGGCCGAACTGACGCACCTGCTGCGCCGCCTGATCGGCGAGAACATCGAGCTCAAGATGATCCACGGCCGGGACCTCGGCACGGTCAAGGCCGATCAGGGCCAGCTCGATCAGGTGATCATCAACCTGGCGGTCAACGCCCGCGATGCGATGCCGGAGGGCGGCGCTCTGACCATCCGCACCTCCAACGTGACCATCGAGCGGGAGTCGAAGCTTAGGGCCGAGGTTATACCGCCCGGCGATTACGTGCTGATCCAGGTGGAGGACACCGGCTGCGGCATTGCCCCGGAGAACCTCGACCGGATCTTCGATCCCTTCTTTTCCACCAAGGAGGTCGGGGCGGGCACCGGGCTCGGGCTGTCCACGGTCTACGGCATCGTGAAACAGACGGGCGGCTTCGTCTTCGCCGACAGCCGGCAGGGACAGGGCGCGGTCTTCTCGATCTACTTGCCGCATTACGCCGAGGCCGGCCGCGCCGCGACCGCCCCGGAGGGGTCCGGCGCCAAGGTGTTGCGCGACCTGACCGGTATGGGAACCGTGCTGCTGGTGGAGGACGAGGACGCGGTGCGGTCGTTCGGCGCCAGGGCGCTGCGCAACAAGGGCTACGACGTGATCGAGGCGCGCTCCGGCGAGTCGGCCCTGGAGATCCTCGAGGAACGCGGCCGATCGATCGACCTGCTGATCACCGACGTGGTCATGCCGCGCGTCGACGGGCCGACGTTGGTGCGCCAAGTGCGCGAGACGCATCCCGACATGAAGGTCATCTTTATCTCCGGCTACACCGAGGACTCCTTCCGCAAGAAGCTCGGCGAGGACATCGGCATCCATTTCCTGCCCAAGCCCTTCAGCCTCAAGCAGTTGGCCGCGAAGGTGAAGGAGGTGATGGGCGAGCGGCCGCCCTCGGCGGACGCCGGAGCCCGCGCGGCGTCCAGGCCCCGGCCGGGCGCGCGGCGCGAGTCGGGGGCCTGAGCTTTGACCGCCGGCGGGATGGCCCGCGCCTAAAGCGGATCGCGATTGATTGGAACCCCTTCGCGGCTCCAATCAATCACGATCCGCTCCATACATTACGGTTGGAGCAGATCCGGGTCGATGAATCGCCTTCGGGCGATTCTCATCGACCCGGA